>NZ_LKTM01000311.1 GCF_001417955.2 Mycobacterium gordonae
TGTCGCCACCCCCGCCGGCGCCACCCATGCCGCCGGCACCGAACAGCAACGAGGCCCCACCGGCACCTCCCACGCCGCCGAAGCCGGTAAGGCCGATACCTCCGGCCCCTCCGGTGCCGCCCGCACCCCACAGCAGCCCACCTGCGCCGCCGGCGCCGCCGGCCCCACCGGTACCGGTGGCGGCGTTGCCGCCGGTTCCACCGGCGCCACCGGTGCCGAACAATCCTGCCGCCCCACCCGCGCCGCCGGCCTGACCGGCAGCACCCGATCCGCCGGCGCCGCCGTTGCCGTACAACAGCCCGCCCGCGCCACCGGGCTGGCCAGTGCCCGGCGCGCCATTGGCGCCGTTGCCGATCAAGGGGCGTCCCAACAGCAGTTGCGTGGGCGTGTTGATCAGGTTGATCAGACCTTCCAACGGCGAGGCGCTGGCGGCCTCCGCCGCCACATACGCGTTTGCGCCCACGCTCAGGGTCTGCACGAACTGCTCATGAAACGCCACCGCCTGCGCGCCGAGGGCCTGATAGCCCTGGGCGTGAGAGGAGAACAGGGCGGCGATCGCTACTGAGATGTCGTCGGCCGCGGCGCTCGCTACGAGGGTGGTGGACGACGCCGCCGCGCTGTTCGCGGTTCTGATCGCTGACTCGAGACCGGCCAGATTCGCGGCTACCGTTGACAGCGCCTCAGGCGCTGCGATCAGGTACGACATCCTCACTACCTCCCGACTAGGCAATTGGTCGGCACAGTATGGGTCACCCAAAGCTGCTGCGGATACGTTTCCGCGCACAAGACCTTCGCGAGCGTCAATTTGATGCTCGCGACGGTTAAGAACGGAATCTAGGCGGGTTCCAGCCAGATGGCCGACGACGGCGGCAACACCAACACCGCTGACGCCGGGCGACCGTGCCACGGGTCGTCAGTAGCATCCACACCGCCGAGGTTGCCGATTCCCGAACCGTTGTAGACGGTCGCGTCGGTGTTGAGCACCTCTCGCCAGCGTCCGGCCTGCGGCAGGCCCAGCCGGTAGTTGCTGTGTTCAGCTCCTGCGAAGTTGAACACACAGGCCAGCACCGAGCCGTCGTTGCCGTAGCGCAGAAAGCTCAGCACGTTGTTGGCCGAGTCGTTGGCATCGATCCACGAATAACCCTCGGGTGTGGTGTCCCTGCTCCACAGGGCGGGGTGGCTCGAGTAGATCCCGTTGATGTCGCGCACCAGGCGCAGCACACCGTTGGAGAATCCCTGTTCGTCGAGCTGCCACCAGTCCAGACCGCGTTCCTCCGACCACTCGGCGCGCTGCCCGAACTCCTGGCCCATGAACAGCAACTGCTTGCCGGGGTGGGCCCACTGGTAGGCGAGCAGACTGCGCAGCCCGGCCGCCTTGGCATGGTTGTCACCGGGCATCCGCCCCCACAGCGTGCCCTTGCCGTGCACCACCTCGTCGTGGCTGAGCGGCAGCACGTAGTTCTCGCTGAATGCGTACAGCATCGAGAATGTCATCTCGTGGTGGTGGTAGGTGCGGTAAATCGGGTCACGGCTGAAGTAGTCGAGTGTGTCGTGCATCCAGCCCATGTTCCACTTCATCGAAAAGCCAAGTCCACCAAGGCTTGTCGGGCGGGTGACACCCGGCCACGAGGTCGACTCCTCGGCGATGGTGACGATGCCGGGTGCGGCCTTGTGGGCCGTTGCGTTCATCTCCTGCAGGAACTGCACCGCCTCCAGGTTCTCCCGGCCGCCGTAGATGTTGGGGGTCCAGCCACCCTCGGGGCGCGAGTAGTCCAGGTACAACATCGATGCGACCGCATCGACCCGCAGACCGTCCATGTGGAATTCCTGCAGCCAGTATAAGGCGTTGGCTACCAGAAAGTTTCGCACCTCGGGCCGTCCGAAGTCGAATACGTAGGTGCCCCAGTCCAATTGCTCGCCACGCCGGGGGTCGGAGTGCTCGTAGAGCGGAGTTCCGTCGAAGCGGCCCAGTGCCCAGGAGTCTTTCGGGAAGTGCGCCGGCACCCAGTCGACGATCACGCCGATGCCGGCCTGGTGCAATGCGTCGACCAGCGTCCGGAACTCATCGGGGGTGCCGAAGCGGGACGAGGGCGCGTAGTACGACGTCACCTGGTAACCCCAGGAACCGCCAAAGGGATGCTCGGCGACCGGCAACAGCTCGACGTGTGTAAAGCCCTGTTCAACAACGTATTCCGTGAGCTGCGTGGCAAGCTCCCGGTAGCTGAGTCCGGGGCGCCATGAGCCCAGGTGGACCTCGTAGGTGCTCATCGGTTCGAAGACGGGGTTACGCTGCGCGCGCTGCTCCAGCCACTTTTGGTCGTTCCAGGTGTACTCGCTCACCGTCACCCGCGATGCGGTCTGCGGTGGCACCTCGGTGCCGAATGCGAACGGGTCGGCGCGATCGGTGACGGCACCGTCGGCCCCGTGCACCCGGAATTTATACAGGCCGTCGATCGGGAAATCGGGCCAGAACAATTCCCAGACGCCGGAGGAACCCAGCACCCGCATTGGGGCGTCGGTTCCGGTCCAGCCGTTGAACTCGCCAATCAGGCTGACGCCCTTGGCATTCGGGGCCCATACGGCGAAGGACACCCCAGTGACCACGCCGTCGGGTGTGGTGAACGACCGGGGATGGGCGCCCAGCACCTCCCAGAGGCGCTCATGGCGTCCCTCGGCGAACAGGTGCAGGTCCACCTCGCCGAGGGTGGGCAGGAACCGGTACGCATCCGCGACGGTGTGGGGTTCGGACCCGTCGTACGTCACCTCGAGGCGGTAGTCGACGAGGTCGACGAACGGCAACACGACGCCGAACACGCCGGAGTCGATGTGCTCCAGCGGCAGCCTGTCCTCGCCGACGAGTGCCACGACGCTGGTGGCGTGCGGACGGAAGGCCCGGATGACGGTGTGGTCGGCGTATTCGTGGGCGCCCAGAACGCCGTGCGGGTTGTGATGAGTGCCCGCGATCAGGCTGGCCAGTTCGGCGGGGTCGGGCGCCAGATGTGTTTCGGCGAGTTCATCGGTGTGATTCACTTGCCCTCACCTCCTGCGTAGCAACGTGATTCGGGATTCCTCGGGTATGAGCGGCATGTTGATGACGTGGGCGACAGCGCGGCCCGGGTCGATGCGGATGTAATTGGATTGCCCCCATTGGTATTCCTCGCCGGTGATCTCGTCGCGCACCCAGAAGCGCTCGTAGGGCTCCATGCCCAGTGCCGCCATGTCCAGATGCAAGGTCGCTTCTTCGGGACTGAAAGCGTTCAGCGTCACCACCACCAGGACGCAGTCGCCGGTTTCCGCGTCGAACTTGCTGTAAGCCAGTAGCGCGTCGTTGTCCACGGTGTGGAAGTGGATGGTGCGCAGTTGCTGCAGAGCCGGATGCAGCCGCCGGATCTCGTTGAGCCGGGTGATGAACGGCTCCAGTGACCGGCCTTCGGCCAGCGCGCCCGCGAAGTCGCGGGGACGCAATTCGTATTTCTCCGAGTCCAGGTATTCCTCGCTGCCTTCCCGTACTGCCCGGTGTTCGAACAGCTCGTAACCGGAATAGACCCCCCACGCCGGACTCATCGTCGCCGCCAGCACCGCGCGGATGGCAAACATGCCCGGACCGTGATGCTGCAGCACCTCGTGCAGGATGTCCGGGGTGTTGACGAACAAGTTGGGGGTGCGGAAGTCGGCGAGTTTGGCGATGTCGTTTCCGAATTCCGTGAGCTCCCACTTCGCCGTGCGCCAGGTGAAGTAGCTGTAAGACTGCGTGAAGCCGAGCTTGGCCAGCCCGTACTGGCGCGCCGGCGGGGTGAACGCCTCGGACAGGAACAGCACGTCCGGATCGACGGCTTTCACCTGACCGATCAGCCAGGCCCAGAAGTCCGGCGGCTTGGTGTGCGGGTTGTCGACCCGAAACACCTTGACCCCGTGCTCAATCCAGTGCCGCACTACGCGCAGCACCTCGTTGGAGAGCCCGGTGGGATCGTTGTCGAAGTTCAGTGGGTAGATGTCCTGGTACTTCTTCGGAGGGTTCTCCGCGTAGGCGATGGTGCCGTCGGGCAGTTCGGTGAACCAGTTGCGGTGGTCACGTGCCCACGGATGGTCCGGGGCGCACTGCAGCGCCAGGTCCAGCGCCACCTCCATCCCCAAATCTCTTGTGGTGGCCACGAAATCGTCGAAATCGTCGATCGTGCCCAGCGCCGGGTGGACAGCGTCGTGGCCCCCCTCGTCACTGCCGATCGCCCAGGGCGATCCCACGTCTCCGGGAGCGGCGGTCGGATTGTTGTTGCGGCCCTTGCGATGCACCTTGCCGATCGGGTGAATCGGCGGCAGGTACACCACGTCGAAGCCCATCTCGGCGATCCGGGGAAGCGTCGCCGCGGCAGTGGCAAACGTACCGTGCACCGGGTGACCATCGGCGTCCCAGCCGCCGGTCGAACGCGGGAACATCTCGTACCAGGAACCGAAGCGGGCCAGCGGCCGGTCCACCCAGACGCCGTGCTGCTGGCCGCGGGTGACCAACTCCCGCAACGGGAACTGATCCAACAGGTCCTCGATCTCGGGGGCCAACGCCAACGCTGTGCGGGTCAACGGATCACCGGGCCTACGCAGCGCGGCGGCGGCTTCGAGGAGCGGGTTGCGCTGCTGGCGCGGCACTCCGGTGGCGGCGCGCTCGAACAGCGCGGCACCCACCAGTAGATCGTTGGAGAGTTCCTTTTCGCCCTGGCCCGCATCGAGTTTGGCGACCAGCCCATGACGCCAGGAATGAATCGGGTCACCCCACCCGTCTACCCGGAAAGTCCACAATCCCACCCTGTCTGGGGCGAATTGTCCGTGGAACACGAACGGCTCCAGGCCCATCGTCATCGGGAAATGCCGCGGCTTCACCTTCTCGGCGACCTCGACACCCCCAGCCTCCTGCTCGGCAACCTGCACCGCCTTCATCCCGCGGCCATCGGCCACCTGCGGGTAGCGCGAACCGAGGTACCGCACCACCAGCGTCGCGGCCACGGCCTCGTGACCCTCGCGCCATACCGCGGCGCTGACCGGGATCACCTCACCGACGACCGCCTTGGCGGGGTACGTACCACACGAGACCACGGGTTGGACGTCGTCGATCTCGATACGACCGGGCACCAATCACTCCATTCGATTGCCCGGCTCCGCGCGGCCCGTCGTTGCGCCACATCGTCGCCGGGGCGTTTCGGATTCATCACCCCAGCCGGCCGCACCGGTCGTCGTTGAGGTGTCGTTCGTCAGCTCGATGTCTGTCGCCTCTATTGCGCCCCATACCCACCCTAGTGTCCGGCTACACCGGCGAGTGCCGAAGCGCACTGGATAAGTGGTCGCTCTGTAACGCTGCACGCAGCCGAAACCGCACTAAGGTTGAGATGCGTGAAAGCCCTCCGCCGCTTTACCGTCCGCGCCCACCTTCCGGAACGCCTGGCCGCGCTTGATCCGCTCTCCACGAACCTGCGTTGGTCGTGGGAGAAACCCACGCAAGACCTGTTCGCGACCATCGACCCCGAACTGTGGTCCAAGTGCGGCAAGGACCCTGTCGCAGTCCTTGGCGCGGTGAAACCGGCCCGGCTCGACGAGCTCGCGGCCGACGAAGAGTTCCTGCGTCGGCTCGATGAGCTCGCGGCCGACCTGAACGACTACCTGAGCCGCCCGCTGTGGTACCAGCAGCAGGAAGCCGCCGGCGTCCAGATGCCCACCGGGATCGCGTACTTCTCGATGGAGTTCGGCGTTGCCGAAGTGCTGCCCAACTACTCCGGTGGCCTCGGAATCCTGGCCGGTGACCACCTGAAATCGGCGTCGGACCTGGGATTGCCGTTGATCGCCGTCGGTCTGTACTACCGCTCGGGGTACTTCCGGCAGTCCCTCACCGCCGACGGCTGGCAGCAGGAGACCTATCCGTCGCTGGATCCGCAGGGGTTGCCGTTGCGGCTGCTCACCGACGCCACCGGCGATCCGGTGCTGGTCGAGCTGGCGCTGCCGGACTCCGCGCAGTTGCGGGCGCGGATCTGGGTCGCGCAGGTCGGCCGGGTGCCGCTGTTGCTGCTGGACTCCGACGTTCCGGAGAACGAGCACGAACTGCGCAGCGTCACCGACCGCCTCTATGGCGGCGACCAGGAACACCGCATCAAGCAGGAGATCCTGGCCGGCATCGGCGGAGTCCGGGCAATACGCGCCTTCACCGCCATCGAGGGGCGCCCGGCCCCCGAGGTGTTCCACATGAACGAGGGCCACGCCGGGTTCCTGGGCGCCGAGCGCATCCGGGAGCTGGTCACCGACTCGGGATTGGACTTCGACACCGCGCTGACGGTGGTGCGATCCAGCACTGTCTTCACCACTCACACCCCGGTACCCGCCGGTATCGACCGGTTCCCGGTGGAGATGGTGCAGCGCTACTTCGACGACGAGGGCGAGAGCGTGACCACGCTCCTGCCGGGCGTGCCGACCCAGCGCATCCTCGCCCTGGGCGCCGAGGAGGACCCGACCAAGTTCAACATGGCCCATATGGGCCTGCGGTTGGCGCAGCGCGCCAACGGGGTGTCGCTGCTGCACGGCGAGGTCAGCCGGGCGATGTTCAACGAACTCTGGCCGGGTTTCGACCCCGGTGAGGTGCCGATCGGGTCGATCACCAACGGCGTGCACGCCCGTACCTGGGCCGCGCCGCAGTGGCTGCAGCTGGGGCGCGAGCTGGCCGGCTCGGACTCGTTCAGCGAGCCCGCCGTGTGGTTGCGGCTGCAGCAGGTCGACGCCGGGCATCTGTGGTGGATCCGGTCCCAGCTGCGCGAGTTGCTGGTCGAGGACGTCCGGGCCCGGCTGCGTCAGTCGTGGTTGGAACGGGGCGCATCCGAGGCTGAATTAGGTTGGATCGCAAAGGCTTTCGATCCGAATGTACTCACGGTCGGGTTCGCCCGGCGAGTCCCGACGTATAAGCGGCTGACCCTGATGCTGCGTGATCCGGGCCGGCTGGAACGGCTGCTGCTCAACGAGGAACGGCCGATTCAGCTGATCGTCGCCGGCAAGTCGCACCCTGCCGACGACGGTGGCAAGGCGCTGATCCAGCAGGTGGTGCGGTTCGCCGACCGCCCGGAGGTGCGACATCGCATCGCCTTCCTGCCCAACTACGACATGTCGATGGCGCGGTTGCTGTACTGGGGCTGCGACGTGTGGCTGAACAACCCGTTGCGGCCGCTGGAGGCGTGCGGCACGTCGGGCATGAAGAGCGCACTCAACGGCGGGCTGAACCTGTCCATCCGCGACGGCTGGTGGGATGAATGGTACGACGGTGAAAACGGTTGGGAGATACCGTCCGCGGACGGTGTCGCCGATGAGGACCGGCGCGACGACCTGGAGGCGACGGCTCTCTACAACCTGCTGGAGCAGGCGGTGGCGCCGAAGTTCTACGAGCGCGACGAGCATGGTGTGCCGCCGCGCTGGATCGAGATGGTCCGCCACACCCTGCAGACCCTCGGTCCGAAGGTGCTGGCCTCCCGGATGGTCACGGACTACGTCGAGCGGTACTACACCCCGGCGGCGCAGTCGCGGCGCAACACCATCGCGGGCGGCACGTTCGAGCCGGCTCGCGAACTGACCGCGTACCGGCGCCGGGCCGAGGAGGCATGGCCGCGCATCGTCATCACTGATGTCGACAGCACCGGACTGCCCGATTCTCCGCTGCTCGGATCGAAGCTGACCCTGACCGCGACCGTGCAGTTGGCCGGGTTGGCACCCGACGAGGTGACGGTGGAGGCGGTGCTCGGGCGGGTCGACAGCGGCGACGAGCTGCTGGACCCACTCACCGTCGAGATGACGTACACCGGCAGCGCCGAGGGAGGCAATCAGGTCTTCTCCACGACGACGCCGCTGCCGCTGGCGGGCGCACTGGGTTACACGGTGCGGGTGCTGCCGCGGCATCCGATGCTGGCCGACAGCAACGAACTCGGCCTGGTCACGCTGGCCTAGTACGGGCGCGAGCAGACGCAAACTCGCACGATCTCAAGGAGATCCGTGCGAGTTCGCGTCTGCTCGCGCAGGGGAGTCGCGCAGCCGGCGCAGGGCGGCGCGGACCTGCTCGGTGTTGGTGGTCTGCCAGAACGGCGGCAACGACGCCCGCAGGTACTCGCCGTACCGGGCCGTCACCATCCGCGAGTCCAGCACCGCCACCACGCCGCGGTCGGTGACCCGACGCAGCAGCCGGCCCGAACCCTGGGCGAGCAACAGCGCCGCATGACTGGCCGACACAGCCATGAAGCCGTTGCCGCCGCGGGCGCCCACCGCCCGCTGACGCGCGCTCAGCAGCGGGTCGTCGGGTCGGGGGAACGGGATGCGGTCGATCAATACCAACGACAGCGACGGCCCGGGGACGTCGACGCCCTGCCACAGCGACAGCGTTCCGAACAGCGAGGTCTCGGGGTCGTCGGCGAACTGCTCGACAAGCGCGGAGGTGCTGTCGTCGCCCTGACACAGCACCGGGGTGGACAGCCGCTCGCGCATCGCCTCGGCCGCTGCCCGGGCCGCGCGCATCGACGAGAAGAGACCCAGCGTGCGCCCGCCCGCGGCGGTGATCAACTCCGTGATCTCGGTCAGCTGCTCGGCCGAGCCGGTGCCGTCGCGACCGGGCGGCGGCAGGTGCGCGGCGACGTAGAGGATGCCGGATGTGGCGTGACTGAACGGCGAGCCGACGTCAACACCCCGCCACGCCGTGTCCGCACCCGTCAGACCCCACGCCTGCGCCATCGCGTCGAAGGCCCCGCCGACCGTCAGGGTCGCCGACGTCAGCACCGTCGTGGCACGCGAGAACACCTTGCCGGCGAGTAGTTCGGCCACCGACAGCGGTGCCACGCGGAGCACCGCGCGCGGCGTACCCCGGTTCTCTTCGTGATCCAGCCAGACGATGTCGGTGCGGTCGGGAATGGCCGGTCCGAACGAATCGAGGATCCGCGCCGCGGTATCGGAGATCTCGATCAACGCCGAGGCAGCTTCCGCGCGCGCCGCCGCCGCCCGCGCGTCGCTGGTGCTCTCGATCGCCGAACGGGCCGCATTGGCGGCATCGCGCAACGCGGCCAGGTACGTCGCCAACTCGTCGTCGAGATGGTCGATGCGCCCGGGCTGGGCGTCGTGGATCGCGGAGGAGAAGGTCGCCGACGCCGCTTCCAGGCGATCGACCAGTTCCGGGCTCACCAGCCGGCCCAACCGGCGCGCGGCCACCCCCAGCGTCGCCGACGTCAGCTCGGCGGTGGCAACCGAGGTCACCCGGTCGGTCAGTTCATGGGCTTCATCGACCACCAGCAAGGAGTGCTCCGGCAACACTGCGGAGTCGGACACGGCGTCGATCGCCAGCAGCGCGTGGTTGGTGACGACGACATCAGCGGTTCCGGCCCGCGCCCGGGCTCGCTCGGAGAAACACTCCGCGCCGAACGAGCAGCGCGCGACCCCGATGCATTCGCGCGCCGAGACGCTGACCTGAGACCAGGACCGGTCCTGCACACCGGGCTTCAGGTCGTCACGGTCACCGGTCCCGGTTTCGGCCGACCACTCGGTGAGCCGTTGGACGTCGCGGCCCAGCGCCGTGACCGCCATCGGGTTGAACAATTCCTCCTGCGGCCGGTCATCGGTATCGTCGCCCGCGCTACCGTTGTGGATCTTGTTCAGGCACAGATAGTTTCGGCGTCCCTTCAGCAACGCGAAGGTCGGCCGGCGCGGTAACGCACTTGCCAGCGAATCGGCGAGCCGGGGCAGGTCGCGGTCGACGAGTTGGCGCTGCAAAGCGATCGTTGCGGTGGACACCACGACCGGCTCGTCGTCGCTGACCGCCCGGACGATCGAGGGAACCAGGTACGCCAACGATTTGCCGGTGCCGGTGCCGGCCTGCACGACCAGGTGCTCACCTGTCTCGAAGGCCCGTGCCACCTCGGTGGCCATGTCCACCTGCCCGCGGCGTTCGCTGCCGCCGAGCGCGGCCACCGCGATCGCCAGCAACTCCGGCACCGACTCGGTCACGGCTCAGGCCGGAATGGTCTGTGTCGGGATCGCCGGATCGCCGGGCGACAACGCCAGTCCCTCCCAGGGCAGGCTGCGCAGCCCCGACGCCACCAACTCCCGCGCCGCCGTGAGGTCGTTGTCCACCAGGACCTCGCCGCCGCGGACGAGCTGTGTCGTCAGAACCCGGTGCGGATCCCGCGCCGAGGGCGGGCGCCCAAAGGGATGCACGACCTCTTCGGTGACGATGCCGGTGGGCCGGGACAACCGCAGGGCCGCTTTGCGGCCGCCGTGCGACCCCTTCTGGCTGCTGCGCTTCTGCACCGGGATTCCGTCCACCTCCACCAGCTTGTACACCATGCTTGCCGTCGGGGCACCCGAGCCGGTGACCAAGGAGGTACCCACGCCGTAGCTGTCCACCGGCGCTGCCAGCAACCCCGCGATCGAGAACTCGTCGAGATCGCTGGACAGCACGATCCGTGTGTTGGGGGCACCCAGATCGTCAAGTTGGGCACGCACCTGATGAGCCAGCACCGCGAGGTCGCCGGAGTCGATCCGGACGGCACCCAGGTCCGGACCGGCGGCCGCCACGGCGTTGGCCACTCCCGTGGTCACGTCGTAAGTATCGACCAGCAGCGTGGTATCCGGCCCCAGCGCTTCGACCTGCGCGCGGAACGCCGCCAACTCATCGGGACCCTCAGCGGTGGTGTGCAGCATGGTGAACGCATGCGCGGCGGTGCCCACCGACGGCACACCGTAGCGCCGCTGGGCCTCGAGGTTGGATGTGCCGGCGAATCCGGCGATGTAGGCGGCTCGTGCGGCTGCCACCGCTGCCCGCTCGTGGGTGCGCCGGGAGCCCATCTCGATCACCGGGCGACCGCCGGCCGCGCTCACCATGCGTGCCGCCGCCGACGCGATCGCCGTGTCGTGGTTGAAGATCGACAGGATCAGGGTTTCGAGCAGCACGCACTCGGCGAAGCTGCCGTGTACCGACAGCACCGGCGAGTGTGGAAAGTACAGCTCGCCCTCGGCGTAGCCGTCGATGTCGCCGCGGAAGCGGAATTCCCGCAGGTACTCCACCGTCTCGGAGTCGAGGAATTCGGCCAGCAAGGCACAAGCGGCGTCGTCGAACCTGAACTGCGGCAAGGTTTCCAGCAGCCGGCCGGTACCGGCGACCACGCCGTAGCGCCGGCCCGCCGGAAGCCGCCGGGCGAACACCTCCCAGCTGGTACGCCGGTGCGCGGTGCCGTCGCGCAGGGCCGCGGCCAGCATGGTCAACTCGTATTTGTCGGTCAGCAGCCCAGCAAGTACCGAGTCGTTCACATCGCAAAGGTATCGGCTGGCGGCAAAGTAAGCCTGGCTCGGTATCCTTAGCGCCATGGTTGTAGCGATCGCGCCGGCCAAGCCGGGCAGCACCGGGCAACGGGAATCCGCTCCGGTAGAAGCTACGACGAGTCCGTGGGTGACCATTGTCTGGGACGACCCGGTCAACTTGATGACCTACGTGACCTACGTGTTCCAGAAGTTGTTCGGTTACAGCGAGCCGCATGCCACCAAACTGATGCTGCAGGTGCACAACGAAGGAAAGGCCGTGGTGTCGTCGGGCAGTCGGGAGTCGATGGAGGTCGACGTGTCCAAGCTGCATGCCGCCGGGTTGTGGGCGACCATGCAGCAGGACCGCTGAGTTCTGATAGTGCGCAAATGGAAGCGCGTCGAAACCCGTAACGGACCCCGTTTCCGGTCGTCGCTGGCCCCGCATGAGGCGGCTCTGCTGCAGAACCTGGTGAGCGCGATGGTCGGCCTGCTCGACGAGCGGCAGGCCTCGTCGCCGTCGGACGAACTCGAGGAGATCACCGGGATCAAGACCGGGCACTCCGAGCGCCCGGCCGATGCGACACTCGGACGCCTGTTGCCGGACTTCTACCGCAACGACGAAGGCGATCCGTTGACTCTCGATGCGTCCGAAGCGCTGAACTCGGCGCTGCGCAGCCTGCACGAGCCGGAGATCATCGACGCCAAACGTGTTGCGGCCCAACAGTTGCTGGACACCCTGCCGGCCAATGGGGGCAGGTTCGAGCTGACGGAGGACAGCGCCAACGCCTGGATCTCGGCCGTCAACGATCTTCGGTTGACCCTGGGAGTCATGCTCGAGATCGGCCCGCAGGGCCCGGAGCGGCTGCCCGCCGACCATCCACTGGCCGCGCACTTCGACGTCTATCAGTGGCTGACCGTGCTGCAGGAATACCTCGTGCTGGTGTTGATGGGCAAACCGGCCGGATGAGCTCCATCACCGACGTCGGCGGCATCCGCGTCGGCCACCACCACCTTCTGGACGCCGATGCGTCTCTGGGCTCCGGGTGGGCATCCGGGGTCACCGTGGTGCTGCCGCCGCCCGGCACGGTGGGTGCGGTTGATTGCCGCGGCGGCGCACCGGGCACCCGGGAGACCGATCTGCTCGACCCTGTCAACAGCGTGCGCTACGTGGACGCGGTGTTGCTGGCCGGCGGCAGCGCGTTCGGGCTCGCCGCTGCTGACGGCGTCATGCGCTGGCTGGAGGAACGGCAGCGCGGCGTGGCCATGGGCGACGGCGTGGTGCCGATCGTGCCGGGTGCGGTGATCTTCGATCTGCCGGTTGGGGGCTGGAGTTGCCGGCCCACGGCCGAGTTCGGCTATGCGGCGTGCGCGGCGGCCGACGCGTCCGGCGACGCGGCTGCGGTCGAAACCGGGACGGTCGGCGCCGGCGTCGGCGCACGGGCCGGAGTGCTCAAAGGCGGCGTGGGGACGGCGTCGGTCACTCTGCCGTCCGGAGTGACCGTCGGCGCGCTGGTCGTGGTCAACGCCGCCGGTGACGCCATCGACCCGGCCACCGGGTTGCCCTGGATGGCTGGGTTGGCCGGTGAATTCGGCCTTGCGTCACCACCATTCGAGCAGATTGAGGCGCTGGCGCAGTTGCCGTCCCCGCTGAGCGAGCTGAACACCACCATCGCGGTGGTGGCGACGGATGCGGCCCTCAGCCCGGCGGGGTGCCGTCGGCTCGCGATCGCCGCACACGACGGTCTGGCCCGGACGCTGCGGCCCGCCCACACCCCGCTGGACGGCGACACCGTGTTCGCACTGGCGACCGGCGCCGTCGAGGTGCCGCCCTCGGCCAACACCCCCGCCGCGCTGTCGCCCGAGACCGGTCTGCTCACCGTGGTGGGTGCGGCCGCGGCCGACTGCCTGGCCCGGGCCGTGCTCGACGGAGTGATCGCCGCCGAGTCGGTGGCTGCGATACCGGCATACCGGGATGTGTTGCCCGGCGCGTTCGGGAGCTGAAGGTGTTCCGGTGCTGGTGATCCGTGCCGACCTGGTCGAAGCGATCATCGCCCATGCCCGCCGCGATCACCCCGACGAAGCCTGCGGTCTGCTGGCCGGCCCGGACGGCTCGGATCGACCGGAGCGGCACATCCCCATGGCCAACGCCGAACGCTCGCCGAGCCTCTACCGATTCGACTCCGGCGAGCAACTCAGGGTGTGGCGGGCTCTGGAACGAGCGCACGAGGTGCCCGTCGTCATCTACCACTCCCACCCGGGCACCGAGGCATATCCGAGTCGCACGGATATCGACCTCGCGGCCGAACCGGACGCGCACTATGTGTTGGTGTCCACCCGCGATCCGTACCGGAGCGAGCTGCGCAGCTACCGCATTGTCAACGGTGTCGTAAGCGAGGAACCTGTTGACATCGTCGAGCAGTACTGACCGCGCGCCACAGAAAGGCCAGCATGACCGTCACCGTGTCCATCCCGACCATCCTGCGACCCCACACCGGTGGCGAGAAGCGCGTCTCTGCGAGCGGTGACACGCTGGGTGCGGTCATCAACGATCTGGAAGCCAACTACTCGGGAATCTCCGATCGGCTCATCGACAACGGCCGGTTGCACCGATTCGTGAACATCTACGTCAACGACGAGGATGTCCGTTTCTCCGGCGGCTTGGACACCGCCGTCGCCGACGGTGACTCGGTCACCATCCTGCCGGCGGTCGCGGGCGGGTAGTGGCGTGCGGTACCGGTAACCTGGACGTTTGGGGTAGGCGATGAGGAGGAGCGGATGAACAAGCGCGCCCCGGCAACCCAACCGGACAAGAAGCCGGGCTGGGTGATCGGCGCGACGACGATCATCACCTTCGTCGCGCTGCTGTACGTCGTCGAGCTGATCGATCAGCTCAGCGGAGGCCGGCTGGACCGCAACGGCATCCGGCCACTGACCACCGACGGCCTGTGGGGCATCGTCTTCGCCCCGGTGTTGCACGCCAACTGGCAACATCTGATCGCCAACACCGTCCCGATGCTGGTGCTGGGTTTCCTGATGACGCTGGCCGGACTGTCCCGGTTCGTCTGGGCCACCGCGATCATCTGGATCCTGGGTGGGTTCGGGACCTGGCTGATCGGCAACGTGGGTAGCAGTTGCGGCCCGACCGACCACATCGGCGCCTCCGGACTGATCTTCGGCTGGCTCGCCTTCTTGTTGGTGTTCGGCATATTCGTCCGCCATGTCTGGGACATCATCATCGGGCTGGTGGTGCTGTTCGTGTACGGCGGCGTGCTGCTCGGCGCGCTGCCCGTCCTCGGTGTGTGCGGGGGTGTGTCCTGGCAGGGCCACTTGTGTGGTGCGATCGCCGGTGTGGTGGCCGCGTATATGTTGTCGGCCCCCGAGCGCAAGGCTCGCGAGCGGAAGAGGGCTCTCCGCTCGCCGCACCCGCAGTCATGAGTTCGCCGCTGGCTCCCATCGGAGTCTTCGATTCCGGTGTCGGAGGGCTCACGGTCGCGCGGGCGATCATCGACCAACTGCCCGACGAGGACATCATCTACGTCGGCGACACCGGCAACGGCCCGTACGGGCCGCTGGCCATACCCGAGATTCGCGCACACGCGCTGGCCATCGGCGACGACCTGGTCAGCCGCGGCGTCAAGGCTTTGGTGATCGCGTGCAACTCCGCGTCGGCGGCCTGCCTGCGGGATGCGCGCGAACGGTACGACGTGCCGGTCGTCGAGGTGATCCTGCCGGCGGTCCGACGCGCGGTCGCCGCCACCCGCAACGGCCGCATCGGGGTGATCGGCACACGGGCGACCATCACCTCCCACGCCTACCAGGACGCCTTCGCCGCCGCCCGGGACACCGAGATCACCGCCGTGGCCTGCCCCCGTTTCGTCGACTTCGTCGAGCGAGGCGTAACCAGCGGACGGCAGGTGCTCGGCCTGGCCGAGGGTTATCTGGAGCCGCTGCAGCGCGCCGAGGTCGACACACTGGTGCTGGGTTGCACCCACTACCCGTTGCTGTCCGGACTGATCCAGCTCGTGATGGGGGAGGACGTCACCCTGGTCTCCAGCGCCGAGGAGACCGCCAAGCAGGTGGTCCGCGTCCTCACCGAACTCGACCTGCTGCGCCCTCATGAAGGGCCGCCGGCCACCCGGGTGTTCGAGGCCACCGGCGACCCCGAGGCGTTCACCAAACTCGCCTCCCGATTCCTGGGCCCCGCGGTCGTCGGCGTCGAACCCGCTCGGCAGACTCCCGTCTCGTGAAAAAGCCGATGATTCTGACGGCCCAATGCGGCGATGTTTTCCCCATCGTGGTAACGGGCATGGCACAGTGGTGTCCGTGCGACTAACCGTGCTCGGATGCTCCGGCAGCGTCGTGGGTCCGGATTCGCCCGCGTCGGGTTATCTACTTCGGGCACCGGACACTCCACCGCTTGTTATCGACTTCGGCGGGGGTGTGCTGGGCGCGCTGCAGAGACATGCCGATCCGGGTTCGGTCCATGTGTTGCTGTCGCATCTGCACGCGGACCACTGCCTGGATGTGCCGGGTCTGTTCGTCTGGCGGCGGTACCACCCCACGGCCAAGCCGAACGGCAAGGCGTTGCTATACGGGCCGAGCGACACCTGGTCGCGGCTGGGTGCGGCCTCGTCTCCCTACGGCGGCGAGATCGACGATTGCTCGGACATCTTCGATGTGCGCCACTGGGTCGACGGCGAGGCGGTGAACATCGGCGCACTGAGCGTGCTGCCCCGAGTCGTCGCGCATCCCACGGAGTCGTTCGGACTGCGTTTCACCGATCCGAGCGGAGCCTCCCTGGTCTACAGCGGGGACACCGGTGAGTGCGACCAACTCGTCGAACTGGCCCGAGGCGCGGACGTCTTCCTCTGCGAAGCGTCGTGGACGCACTCGCCGAAGCATCCGCCCGCCCTGCATCTGTCCGGCACCGAAGCCGGGCGCGCCGCGGCGGCGGCGGGCGTGCGGGAGTTGCTGCTGACTCACATTCCGCCCTGGACCTCCCGCGAGGATGTCATCAGCGAGGCCAAGGCCGAGTTCGACGGGCCCGTGCACGCGGTCGTGCCCGGCGAGACCATCGAAGTCCGGCGGGCGGGCTGAGGTTGCTACTCCTTGTGCGGTGACCGTGTGATTTGCGGCGGATCGCCGCGGTGACCGCACGCCGAAAGCAGTGCCCGCACACTCAATGCCGTCCGTGCGCACAAGACGCCCGGCGATAGGGTGGATCTCGTGTCCAAAAGAGAAGACGGCCGCCTCGACGACGAGCTTCGCCCGGTAACCATCACCCGCGGTTTCACCGACCACCCGGCGGGTTCGGTGCTGATCGAGTTCGGCGGCACGAAGGTCATGTGCACTGCCAGCGTCACCGAAGGGGTGCCGCGCTGGCGCAAGGGATCCGGCCTGGGCTGGCTCACCGCGGAGTACGCGATGTTGCCGTCAGCCACTCACACCCGATCGGACCGGGAATCGGTCAAGGGCCGCGTCGGCGGGCGCACCCAGGAGATCAGCCGGTTGGTCGGCCGGTCGCTGCGGGCGTGCATCGACCTGGCCGCCCTCGGCGAGAACACCATCGCCGTCGACTGCGACGTGTTGCAGGCCGACGGCGGTACCCGGACGGCGGCCATCACCGGCGCCTACGTCGCGCTGGCCGACGCCGTCACATACCTGTCGGCGGCCGGCAAGCTCTCTGACCCCCGGCCGCTGTCGTGTGCGATCGCGGCGGTGAGCGTCGGCGTCGTCGACGGGCGGGTCCGCGTCGATCTGCCCTATGAGGAGGACTCCCGCGCCGAGGTCGACATGAACGTTGTTGCCACCGACACCGGCACCCTGGTCGAGGTGCAGGGCACCGGCGAGGGCGCGACCTTCCCGCGCTCGACCTTGGACAAGCTGCTCGACATGGCGTTGGGCGCATGTGACAAGTTGTTCGCCGCCCAGCGTGAGGCATTGGCGCTGCCTTACCCCGGCGTGCTGCCCGAGGGGCCGAAGTCGCCGAAGGCGTTCGGAAGCTGAGCGTGCTCTTGGTGGCCAGCCGCAACCGTAAGAAACTGGCCGAGTTGCAACGGGTGCTCGACGCCGCCGGACTGTCCGGGGTCACTCTGCTGTCGCTGGATGACGTGCCGCCGTTCGACGAGGCGCCCGAGACGGGTGCGACATTTGAGGACAACGCACTCGCAAAAGCGCGTGATGCGTTCTCCGCCAGCGGATTGCCGAGCGTCGCCGACGACTCCGGGCTGGAGGTCGCCGCGTTGAACGGCATGCCCGGCGTGCTGTCCGCGCGCTGGTCGGGTAGCCACGGCGACGACGCCGCCAACACCGCACTGTTGTTGGCGCAGATGCGCGACGTGCCCGACGAGCGGCGCGGCGCGGCGTTCGTCTCGGCCTGCGCGCTGGTCTCCGATGCGCATGAGGTGGTCGTGCGCGGCGAGTGGCCCGGGACGATCGCCCACGAGCCCCGCGGAGACGGCGGATTCGGCTACGACCCGGTGTTTCTGCCCGCCGACGCCGACGGCCGGACGGCCGCGCAACTCAGCCCAGCGGAGAAAGACGCGGTGTCCCACCGCGGCCGCGCGCTGGCCTTGTTGTTGCCGGCGCTGCGGGCGCTGTAAGTCAGACCGGGAAGTTGGCCTTGACCTCTTTGGTCTGCCGGTGTTCCACGATGATGCCGAGCAGCGGGATGGTGCCGGCGAGTAGCACGCCGATGGTCTTGCCGATCGGCCACCGGACCTTGATCGCGAGGTTGAACGCGGCCAGCACGTACACGAAGTACACCCAGCCGTGCACGACTTCGATCCACCGGATCTCGTGGTGGTAGACCAGGTGCGAGACGACCTCGCCGCACAGGACGATCAGCCAGATACCAGTCGTCCACGCCATCACCCGATAAGCCAGCAACGCCGTGCGGATCTTTTCGGCGGGGAACGCCGAAGCGCTGCGCTCGGGCGTCTCGGGGGTGCTCATGCGGTCGTCCTTTTCTGCTGTGCAGCATCGTCTTTGGCGAGTTCGGCCAGGTAGGCGTTGTACTCGCGCAGTGCGGGATCAGCGGGCTGTTGCGGTTCGGGTTTCGGGCGTTCGGGAAGCAGGCCGGGCGGAATCTCGGTGGCGGTGTCCCGCGGAGCGGGCGGGACGTCTTCGTAGCGAACGAACTTACGGTACGCATAGACGCAGAACGCGGCGAACATCGGCCACTGCAGCGCGTAGCCGAGGTTCTGGTAGCCGCCCGACACCGACTGGAACCGAGTCCACTGCCACCAGCCCAGTGCCAGGCAGCCGCATGCCGCAAAGACGACCAGGACAATCAACGCGGGTCGGCGGCGCCTCGTACGGACCGGGGTGGACACCCTACGACGGTACCGCGTGGGGATACGGCGTCGTCCAACGTGAGCTGAGGGCGGCGAATTCGCCGATTCTCCGCCCAGGTTTCACGCTCGGCGTCCGCAACGGCTCGGCTCAAGCCGAGCGGTACGATCGAGCAACGCAGCGGGCGTGGCGAAATGGCAGACGCGATGGCTTTAGGTGCCATTGCTCGAAAGAGCGTGTGGGTTCGAGTCCCTCCGCCCGCACTCAGCCCCTAAGCACTTCGCTCACTTCAGCGAACAAGTGTTTATCGAACGCCCGGATCGGGAAGTTTGATAGTTACCGTGCTTCAACCGTCTCACGGAAGCCTCTGACGCCACCGGGGAGAACTATGGGTTCGACACTTCGCAGTGTCTTGCAGTGGAGTAAAGCGCCGGCCGAAGGTGTTCAAACAGCATCGACGCCCTGGGCGAACGTCGCGCGCGGGCTGGCCGCCCGAGCGACCACGCCGCTGTTGCCCGATGACTACCTGAAGTTTCTCAACCCCCTCTGGTCCGCGCGCGAGCTTCGTGGGCTGATTGTGGGTGTACAACCGGAAACTGAAGACTCGGCCACCGTGACGATCAAACCGGGGTGGGGATTCTCCGGGGACTACAAAGCCGGTCAGTACGTCGGCATCGGTCTGCGGATCGACGGTCGCTGGCACTGGCGTTCGTATTCGTTGACCTCGGTTCCCCGCCGGGACAACAAGCACATCACCATCACCGTCAAGGCCACTCCCGAGGGATTCCTGTCCACCCACCTGGTGGAGGGCGTCAAACCGGGCACCATCGTCCGGCTCGCCGCTCCCAAGGGGGATTTCGCGCTGCCCGAACCGCCACCGGAAAAGATCCTCTTCATCACCGCCGGCAGCGGTATCACACCGGTGATGGCCATGCTGCGGACCTTCCAGTCACGCGGGCAGAAGGCCGATATCGTCCATATCCACTCAGCGCCCAGCGAAGCCGACGTGATCTTCCGCGAAGAGCTGCGCGAACTGGAGAAGTCCCAGCCCGGTTACCGACTTCATCTGCAGCTCACCGGAACTGATGGCCACCTGGAATTCGGGAAGCTGGCCGACATCGCCGCGGACTGGAAAGAGCGACCAGCCTGGGTCTGCGGCCCATCTGCTCTACTGGATGACGCTGAAAAGCTCTGGGAGAAGGCTGATCTCAGCGACCAACTGCACATGGAGCGCTTCACGATCGCCGCCACCGACAAAGGCGGCGAAGGCGGAACGGTCACCTTCTCGGTCTCCGACAAGACGATCGAAATCGATGGTGCCACCTCGCTGCTGGACGCCGGTGAGAAGGTCGGCATCCAGATGCCCTTCGGTTGCCGGATGGGAATCTGCCAAACCTGCGTACTGCCATTGGAAGCGGGGCATGTCCGCGACTTCCGGTCGGGAACCGAACACCGCGAAGGCGACCGCATTCAGACCTGCATTTCCACCGCGTCCGGCGACTGCACGCTCAAAATCTGAAGGAGTAACAGATGGCCATCACCGACATCAAGGAATACGCCCACCTGACCGCCGAGGACGTCGAACAGCTTGCGCAAGAGTTGGACGCGATCCGTGCCGAAGTCGAGGAGTCCCGCGGCGAACGCGACGCCCGCTATATCCGTCGCTCCATTCAGTTGCAGCGTGCGCTCGCCGCCGGTGGCCGAATTGCGTTGTTCGCCAGTAGAAACAGGTTCGCCTGGCTGGCCGGAACCGGCATGCTCGGCATGGCCAAGATCATCGAGAACATGGAACTCGGCCACAACATCACCCACGGGCAGTGGGACTGGATGAACGACCCGGAGATCCATTCCACCGAGTGGGAGTGGGACACCACCTGCCCGAGCGTGCAGTGGAAGCACTCGCACAATTTCGTCCACCACAAGTACACCAACGTCGTCGACCTCGACGCCGACGTCGGCTACGGCATCATGCGGGTGACTCGCGACGAACCCTGGGAGCCCTACTATCTCGGCAACCCGATCTACAACATTCTGCTGGGCACGCTGTTCGAGTGGGGTGTCGCATTGCACCACATCGAGTCGAAGAAGCTCCGGAAGAAGGAGAAGACCTGGGCGGAGGCGCGCAAGGATCTGCGCGTGATCGGCACGAAGGTTGCCAAGCAGGCCGGCAAGGATTACGTGGTGTTCCCGGCGTTGACGGGCCGCAATTGGAAGCAGACCATGAAGGCCAATTTCGTGGCCAACCTGATCCGCAACTACTGGTCCTACATGGTGATCTTCTGCGGTCACTTCCCGGACGGCGCAGAGAAGTTCACGGTCGAGGAGTTCGAGAACGAGACGCCGGGGGAGTGGTATCTGCGCCAGATGCTGGGATCTGCCAACTTCAACGCCGGACCGGTGATGGCGTTCATCAGCGGCAACCTCTGCTACCAGATCGAGCACCACTTGTTCCCGGACCTGCCCAGCAACCGTTATGCCGAGATTTCGGTTCGAGTCCGCGAGCTTTGCGAGAAGTACGACCTGCCCTATACGACAGGATCTCTTGGTCGCCAGTACTTTCAGTCGTTCTGGACGATTCTGAAGCTGGCGCTGCCGGACAGCATGCTCAAGGCGACATCCGACGACGCCCCGGAGACGCGCTCGGAGTTGAAGTTTCGCGTGCGCGCCGGCCTGAAGGAGAGCTTCATCGATCCCGAGACAGGCCGGCGCCGCGGTTTACGCACCGCACTGCGCGAATTGCGTTCGACTGCAGCCTAACCGGTGCCCCGGCCGGTTTTCTGCTGCAGCTCGTCGATCAGCGCGGATGCCTGAGCCTTGGTCAGGTCGTCGGGCACATCGGCGCCGGCCTCCTGGGCCAGAGTCTGCACATAACTGCGTTGGGGTCCGGTCATCGGTTCATCGCCGGTCACCCAGTCCGCGGGGTCCTTCTCGGGATTCTCTTGCGGGGCCTGTAGTGCTTCGTTGTTGGTCATTGCTGTCACCTCCGCACCCCGGATAGCCATCGCACAAACTTTCGAAACCTACGGATCTGTGGTGAATGGATACGATCGGGGTTTGCGCAGTACCGCCTGAAACCGACGGGAGATCACGTGTCGATTGCACAACGCGAACGGGCCGCGCTGGTGGAGACCATCCGTGCCGCGGGGCCGGAGGCGCCGACTCTCTGCGAAGGGTGGAAAACCCTCGACCTGGCAGCTCATCTGGTGGTCAGAGAGTACCGCCCAGACGCAGCCCCGGGCATACTCATTCCCTTCTTCGCCAAACACACCGAGAAGGTCCAGAACGAGGTCGCTGAGCACACCGGGTGGGACGAGCTGGTGGGCAAGGTCGCATCCGGTCCGCCTGCCTACTCGCCGTTCAAAGTGCTCGACCCGCTGATCAACGTGGCGGAGATGTTCATCCACCACGAGGATGTCCGTCGCGCCGCCGCGAGCTGGGAGCCTCGCACCCTCGAGCCTGCTCTGAAAAGCAGGCTGGCCCGGACCGTGCCGCTGATGGGCCGGCTCACCCTGGCGAAAGTGCCTGGACGGGTTGCGCTGCGCACCACCGAGGGTAAGACGCTACTGACTGCGGGTAGCGGACCGGCCGTCACGGTGACTGGTGAGCCCGAAGAACTGCTGCTGTTTGCGGTGGGCCGGGCAGCCCGGGTTGACTTCGAAGGTGACGAGTCGGCGGTGCGGGCCGTCCGGGAAGCGCCCAAAGGCTTCTAGGCCGCGAGGTACGGAAGCCGATGCCGTATGCCTTACAGTCTCTCCTAGGTAGCTCGTAACCTGGCTGGAGGCGTGTGGTGAGTGCCCTGTTGTCGATCCCGCGTTACCCCACCGACGTGACGCCCGAGTGGTTGTCGACGGTGCTCAGTCGCCGCGGCACGTCGGTGGAGGTTGCCGGCGCAGAAGTGGTGGCGATCGGGACCGGGCAAACTGGGGCCACCTACCGGGTGGCGGCCACCTACGGCTCGGACCCCGGCGGTCTTCCCGAGACGTTCGTGATCAAGTTGCCGGCACAGGATGACGCCGTGCGGGATCGGGTGGTCTTCGGTTACCGCAGCGAATGCTCGTTCTACAGCTCCGTCGCCGACCGGGTGCGGGTGCCGGTACCGGAGTGCTATTACTGCGAGATCACCAATGACGCAATGGAATACGCACTGCTGCTGGCTGACCAGGCGCCCGCGGTGCAGGGCGACCAGATCGCGGGTTGCGGTGCGAGGGAGGCGCGGTTGGCGGTGACCGCGTTGGCCGGCCTGCACGGACCGACCTGGTGTGATCCGGAGTGGCTGGACCTGCCCGGCATCGCATTCGGCCGCCCCGATCAGGACTCTGCCAAGGGTCTCGGTGACGTGGCGCAACTGAGTGCGGACATCACACTAGAGAAGCTCGGTGACCGGATGACCGAGCAGGATCGTGAAACCTTCAGCGCCACAATGCGTGTGGTGACACCGTGGTTGCTTTCCGAGCACGACCGGTATGCGTTGCTGCACGGCGATTACCGCCTGGACAACCTGTTGTTCGATCCCGATCGCACCCGGGTGAGCGTCGTCGACTGGCAGACGCTCGGTATCGGGCTCCCGGCCCGGGATCTGGCGTATTTCACGGCCACCAGCCTCGATTCGCCACTTCGCGCGGAAATCGAGCAAGGCCTGGTCGACGACTATCACGAAGGGCTGCTGACCCATGGTGTCACCGGGTATGACCGCGACACCTGCTGGCGTGACTATCGCTTGGGAGTTGTTCAGGCGCCACTGATCTCGGCGCTGGGGTTCGCGTTCGCGTCCTCAACCGACCGCGGCGACGACATGGTGCTGACCATGCTCACACGCGGGTGTCAGGCGATTCGCGACCTGGGGACCCTGGACCTGATCGGTTGATCACCCGCTCGGTAGAAGTGCCACCATCTTCTCCACCTGCTTGCGGGTGACCACCACTGTCGACCCGTCGGGCAGCCCCAGGATCCGGTCCGTCGCAACGCCGTACAGCCTCAGGCGCCTGACCGCGTCATCGATGGCTTTGCGCCGAGCCCGCGTGTCCGGCGCGTTCATGATGCGAACCAGGTGCGTATCCATGCTGGCGGCGAACCCCTGAATCATGTCACCGACCCCCTCCGGGTCGAAGGTGTCGAACACCCCCTCTTGCACGCCCTCGGCGATGAGTTCGGTAAGGACCGGCCGAAAGAGGTCCTCCCAGATGGTGACGATCCGCCGGAAAAGTGGCCGGTTCGGTGGCGTCAGCAGTGACCTCATCGCGGCGATCTGCTCCGGAGCCCCAATGGCCATCTTGACTTGATAGCTCGCCGAAAGTCCGGCGTTGAGCCGCTGCAGCGCATTCTTGCCCGGCTGGGCGAATACCGGCCGCAACGCCTCGAACGCCTCCTCGGCGCTGCGCTGAGCGAGTGCTTCGACCAGTGCCTCCTTGGACGGGAAGTAGTGATAGAAGGCACCTTTGGACGTACCTGCGGTGGCGAGTAGGTCGTTGAGGCTGACGTTTTCGTAACCGCGTTCGAGAAAGAGCGCGAGGGCCTGGTCCAGCACTTCGGCTTGGCGGATGGTTTTCTGCTTGATGACACGTGCCATTACGGTGGCGACTCAGTCGGACTTCTTCACCCACCCCACATAGGTGAGGTAGATGCCACACAGTGCGAGCAGTCCGAAGCCGATCCGCACCAGGCCGATGGTGGAGCCGGAGGGTTGAGTCGCGGACTGTGCCGCGTTGACAATCGCCTGCGGCATGGCGAGCAATACGAAACCCCGCAGCAACAGGAACCATCCGAACAGCGAGATGATCACGGCCGCGATGCCGCGCCAAAACTGGTGGAACGCAATGATGAACGAGCCGCCGAAGAAAAGCAGCGCGCCGGTCATCCATGGCCACATGGGGTCGGTCGAGAAGCTGGACAGCAGGCCGCCGAGGCTCGCGGCCCGGACGGCGACGATCGCGGGAACCACGGCAATGAACGGGCCGAGCACCCGGGCGAACGAGCGGGTGCGCTGTGATCGGTCGATCGTGGTGACAGTAGTGCTCATGCCTCGACTCCGTGTTCTTCGTGTCGGTGGCGGCTCTTCCGTCCCGATTAGACCACTGGTCTAATTATAGACCAGCGGTCTAAAATTCGCGAGTGGGTTAGTCCCGACGAGCACGGTCGGCGTCAGGGAATCCCATCCGCTGGCGGGTCGTTTGCGTTCCCCGCGGCCTCGTTGCGCATAGGCGACCGCCTCGTCGGCCGACACCTTGGCTCGGGAGAAGAACATCGGCGCATGCGCGTAGATCTTCGTGGGAGCGGTCGAGAATTCTGGCGCCGGCCTAGCGCTGTGCCGCCTTGACCAGGTTGGACCCGATGATCAGTTGCTGAATCTCGCTGGTGCCCTCGTAGAGTCGCAGCAGTCGCACATCGCGATAGATGCGTTCGACCGGAACCCCGCGCATGTAGCCACTGCCCCCGTGTACCTGCACCGCGAGATCGGCTACCTTCCCTGCCATCTCGGTGCAGAACAGCTTGGCCGCCGACGGCGCGATGCGCCGGTCGGAATTGTCGACCCACTGTCGTGCCGTGTCGCGGACCAGCGCACGTCCGGCCAACACGCCGGTCTGCTGCTCGGCCAGCATCGCCTGTACCAGCTGGAAGTTGCCGATCGGCGTGCCGCCCTGGGTTGCGGTCGCGGCGTAGGCCACGGATTCGTCAAGCGCGCGTTGTGCCGCACCCACGGCGATCGCGGCGATGTGAACGCGTCCGCGCGCCAGGGAGGTCATGGCCGCGCGGTAGCCGATGTCTTCATTGCCGCCGATGAGCGCGGTGTCGTCGACGCGTACTTCGTTGAAGCTGACGTCGGAGGTCCAGGCGCCTTCCTGGCCCATCTTGGCGTCCTTGACCCCGACTTCCACGCCCGGCGCGTCGGCCGGCACCAGGAACACCGCGATGCCCGGACCCTTGTCGTCGGCGGGCCGGGTGCGGGCGAAGACGACGAACAGGTCGGCGACGGGGGCGTTGGTGATGAACCGCTTCTGCCCGTCGATGACCCAGTCCCGTTGGTCACGAACGGCTTTCGTTTTCAGGCCGGCCGGGTTGGAGCCGGCGCCGGGTTCGGTCAGGGCGAAGGAGGCGACGGTGTCCCCGGACGCGATCGACTCCAACCAACGACCCTTCTGTTCGTCGGTGCCGAACCCGACCAGGACCTGGCCCGCGATGCCGTTGTTGGTGCCGAACATCGACCGCAACGCCAACGAGGTGTACCCCAGTTCCATCGCCATCTCGACGTCCTGCACCAGGTTGAGCCCGAGCCCGCCGAACTCCTGCGGGATCGCGTAGCCGAAGAGGCCCATCTTCTTAGCCTGGTCACGCAGATCGTCGGGCACCCGGTCCTCGTCAAGGATCTCCTGCTCACGCGGGACGACGGCGGTGCGGATGAAGTGGCGGGTCTGCGCCAGGATTTCCTGAAAATCCTCGTCAGAGACTTCGGGGACCGCTGAAGTCATGTGAGGCAGCTCCTTCTGGCAGGATTGGCACTGGCAAGGCAATATCATATATGAAATACGATATTGGCTGATGAGTGCCCGGCTGCGGGCCACGACGAAGGGGTGCACGGGTGTCGTTGTTGGACGGTCAGACCGCGGTGATCACGGGGGCAGCGCAAGGACTCGGACTCGCGATCGCAGAAAGATTCGTCGCAGAGGGCGCCCGGGTGGTGCTCGGCGACGTCAATCTGGAGGCAACCCAGGCGGCGGCCGACAAGCTCGGTGGCGATGATGTGGCCGCTGCAGTGCGGTGCGATGTGACGAAAGCCGATGAGGTGCAATCGCTGCTGGACACCGCCCTCTCGCGATTCGGCGGCCTGGACATCATGGTCAACAACGCCGGGATCACCCGTGACGCGACCATGCGCAAGATGACCGAGGAGCAGTTCGACCAGGTCATCAACGTGCACCTCAAGGGGACGTGGAACGGAACCCGGCTGGCCGCCGCGATCATGCGGGAGAACAAGCGCGGTGCCATCATCAACATGTCTTCGGTGTCGGGCAAGGTCGGAATGGTTGGCCAGACTAATTATTCAGCTGCGAAGGCCGGGATCGTCGGGATGACGAAAGCCGCCGCCAAGGAGCTTGCCTACCTGGGTGTCCGGGTGAACGCGATCGCCCCCGGGTTGATCCGATCGGCGATGACGGAGGCCATGCCGCAGCGCATCTGGGACTCGAAGGTCGCCGAGGTCCCGATGGGCCGCGCGGGTGAGCCCAGCGAAGTGGCAAGTGTCGCTTTGTTTCTGGCCTCGGATCTGTCCTCGTACATGACCGGCACGGTCATGGAGATCACCGGGGGCCGGCACCTGTGACGACTGGCGCTCGTCGGGAAGCGGTGATCTGTGAACCCATCCGGACACCCATCGGCCGTTACGGAGGGATGTTCCAGTCGCTGAGCGCCGTTGACCTCGGTGTCGCAGCGCTGACCGGGCTGCTGCAGCGCACCGGCCTTGCCCCCGACGCCGTCCAGGACGTCATTCTCGGCCACTGCTATCCGAGCAGCGAGGCACCCGCGATCGGACGGGTGGTGGCCCTGGATGCCGGGCTGCCCGTGACCGTTCCGGGAATGCAGGTCGACCGGCGCTGCGGGTCGGGCCTGCAGGCGGTGATCCAAGCCTGCCTGCAGGTCGTTAACGGCGACAACGACCTGGTGATCGCCGGCGGCTGCGAAAGCATGAGCAACGTCGCCTTCTACTCCACCGATATGCGTTGGGGCGGGGCACGTTCCGGCGTCCAGGTGCACGACGGCCTGGCCCGCGGGCGCACCACGGCCGGCGGCCGCCACTACCCGGTTCCGGGCGGCATGCTGGAGACCGCCGAGAATCTGCGGCGGCAGTACGGCATCTCGCGCCGTGAACAAGACGAGCTGGCGGTGCGCTCACACCAGCGCGCCATCGCGGCACAGAAAAACGGCATCCTCGCCGAGGAAATCGTGCCGGTGACGGTGCGCACCCGCCAGGGTGAAGACGTGATCGCCACCGACGAACACCCGCGCGCCGACACCACGGTGGAATCGCTCAGCAGGCTGAAACCGGTTCTCGCCAAGGAAGACCCGGAGTCCACCGTGACCGCGGGCAACGCCAGCGGGCAGAACGACGCCGCGTCCATGTGTGTGGTGACCACCCCCGACAAGGCGGCCGACTTGGACCTGACGCCGCTGGTGCGTCTGGTGTCGTGGGGTCAGGCCGGGGTGGCGCCGAACATCATGGGTATCGGGCCGGTGCCGGCCACCGACGTTGCGCTGGCCAAAGCCGGGCTCCAACTCAGCGACATCGACCTCATCGAACTCAACGAAGCCTTTGCCGCCCAGGCCCTTGCGGTGATGCGTGAGTGGAAGTTCGGTGCCGCCGACCACGACCGCACCAACGTGCACGGCTCGGGAATCTCGCTGGGTCATCCGGTGGGAGCCACCGGCGGACGGATGCTGGCCACCCTGGCACGCGAACTCCACCGCCGCCGGGCGCGCTACGGCCTGGAGACCATGTGTATCGGCGGCGGCCAGGGACTGGCGGCCGTGTTCGAGCGGGTGACATGAGCGGCCCCGCGCTGCCGCTGGACGGCATCACCGTCATCGAGGTATCCAGCTTCGTCGCCGCACCGTTGTGCGGCATGACGCTGAACCAGTTGGGTGCGAACGTGATTCGCATCGATCCGATCGGCGGTGCAGCAGATGTGCAGCGCTGGCCGCTGGCAGACGACGGCACCTCCATCTACTGGACCGGGCTCAACAAGGGAAAGCGTTCGGTCACCGTCGATCTGCGCTCCGATGAAGGACGGGAACTGGTCCAGCGACTGGTCACCGAATCCGATGGGATCATCGTCAGCAACGCCGCCGGTATGACCTGGCTGGGGTACGAGGCCTTGGCGGCGATGCGGCCCGACGTCATCCACGTCCAGCTGCTGGGACGCGGCGACGGGTCCACCGGGGTGGACTACACCGTCAACGCCGCCGTCGGCTTCCCGCTCGTCACCGGTCCGGCCGAGCACGCCGGCCCGATCAACCATGTGTTGCCGGCCTGGGACGTCAGCTGCGGTCTGTATGCCGCGCTGGCCGTCGTGTCGTCGGTGCGCCGCCGGGACCAGTCGGGTCACGGAGCCCGCGTCAGCATCGCGCTCGAAGACGTCGCGCTGGCCACCGCGGGAAATTTGGGCCTGCTGACCGAACCGCAGGTGCTCGGGACCCAGCGGCCGCGAGTGGGTAACTCCATTTTCGGCCAGTACGGTCAGGATTTCGTGAGCCGCGACGGGGTCAGGTTCATGGTCGTGCTGTTGACGCGACGGCATTTTCGCGACCTGGTGGAGGTGACCGGCACCGGTGCGGCCGTCGCGGCGCTGGCCGAGGCGCTGCAGGTGGACTTCGGTTCGGAAGGGGACCGCTACCGGTATCGCGATGTGCTGTCGGGTCTGTTCGCCGTCTGGTTCGCCGACCACGATGCCGAGCAGATCGGCGCGGCGCTGGCCGCTACCACCGTGCTGCACGAGAGGTACCGCACCTTCGCCGAGGTGGCCGGGGACCCGAAAGTGACCGCCAACCCGCTGTTTTCCCGCCTGCACCAGCCGGGAGTAGGCGACTATCTGGCCCCGGCCATGCCGGCCGCCTTCGATGGTGTCCACCTCGCCAGCGCGGCCGCGCCGGCGCTCGGGGCGGACACCGCCGACGTGCTGGCCGAGTACCTGGGTCTGACGGCCGACGACATCACGCGGCTGGCCGGCGCGAAAACCATCGCAGGCTGAGAGGAATCCAGCACATGACCAAACTCGCCCAGACACTCGGCCTCACCGACGTCCAAACCGAGATCGTGTCCACCGTGCGCCAATTCGTCGACAAGGAAGTCATACCCAACGCCCAGGAACTCGAGCACAGCGACTCCTATCCCCAGGCCATCGTCGACGGATTGCGCGACATGGGCCTGTTCGGGCTGATGATCCCGGAGGAGTACGGCGGGCTGGGGGAGTCGCTGCTGACCTACGCGTTGTGTGTCGAAGAGCTTGCCCGCGGCTGGATGAGCGTATCGGGTGTGCTGAACACCCATTTCATCGTCGCGTACATGCTGCGTCAGCACGGCACCGACGAACAGAAGCAACGATTCCTGCCGCGCATGGCCACCGGCGAAACGCGCGGCGCCTTCTCGATGTCAGAACCGGAACTGGGGTCGGATGTGGCCGCCATCCGCACCCGCGCCACCCGCAACTCCGACGGGACCTACACCATCGACGGCCAGAAGATGTGGCTCACCAACGGCGGTAGCTCGACGCTGGTGGCGGTGCTGGTGCGCACCGACGAAGGTGCGGACAAACCGCACCGCAACCTGACGGCCTTTCTCGTCGAGAAGCCAACGGGATTCGGCGAAGTGGTGCCCGGCCTGATCATCCCCGGCAAGATCGACAAGCTGGGATACAAGGGTATCGACACCACCGAACTCATCTTCGACGGCTATGGCGCCAGTGCCGATGACATCCTGGGCGGCCGACCCGGCCAGGGCTTCTTCCAGATGATGGACGGCATCGAAGTCGGCAGGGTCAACGTGTCGGCCCGTGCCTGCGGGATCGCGCTCCGCGCCTTCGAACTGGCGGTGCGCTACGCCCAGCAGCGGCAGACCTTCGGCAAGCCGATCGCCGATCACCAGGCCATCGCATTCCAGTTGGCCGAGATGGCTACCAAAGTCGAAGCCGCCCATCTGATGATGGTCAACGCCGCGCGCTTGAAGGACTCCGGGGAACGCAACGACGTGGCCGCGGGAATGGCGAAATACCTTGCCAGCGAGTTCTGTTCCGAGGTGACCCAGCAGAGTTTCCGGATTCACGGCGGCTACGGCTACTCCAAGGAGTACGAGATCGAGCGGTTGATGCGCGATGCCCCGTTCCTCCTGATCGGCGAGGGCACCAGCGAGATCCAGAAGTCCATCATCAGCAAGCGGCTGCTCGACGAGTACCGGGTGTGAAGCCATGACCGTTCCCGACTTCGGTGCGCGTCCGCAACTTTCCGAGGACGTCGCGGCCTTCGTGCGGAAGCGGATCTTCGAGGGCACCTACGCCGCGGGGCAGTACGTGCGGCTGGACCAGCTGGCCATGGAACTCGGCATCAGCGTGACGCCGGTGCGGGAGGCACTGTTCGCGCTGCGCGCCGAAGGTCTTGTCGCCCAACAACCCCGACGCGGCTTTGTGGTGCTGCCGCTGACGCAACGCGACCTCGCCGATGTCGCCAACGTTCAGGCCCACGTCGGCGGACAACTCGCCGCGCGTGCCGCGCTGAACATCACCGATGACCAGTTGCGCGAACTCCAGCAGATCCAGAATCAGCTCGAGGCCGCGTACGCCGCCGACGACGACGAGCGCACGGTGCGACTGAACCACGAGTTCCACCGGGCCATCAATATCGCCGCGGATTCGGCCAAACTCGCGCAACTGATGTCGCAGATCACCCGCTACGCCCCCGAGTCGGTGTTCCCGATGATCGAGCACTGGCCCGACCAAGCCGTCAAGGACCATCGGAGGGTGCTGGATGCGCTGGCCAGGCATGACGCGGAGCAGGCCCGTGCCGCCATGTCGGAACATCTGGCCGCCAGCGCGATTCCGCTGATCGACCACCTCATCGAGCGTGGGGTGGTGGTTCGAGCCGAGCACTGACGGCCTTGTCGTGGCGCGACCGGAGACATACGCTGCCCGTACGGGTCGCAGGACAGGGGAATCAAATGCGCGTATTGCCTACCACCGCGGTGCTCATGGCCTGCGTGTCAGCGATCACGGCGGCGCCTCCGGCCGGAGCCGAGCCATTGGACCCGATACCAGGCAACGGCGTGTTCGTGGTCGGGCCTGACATAGCGCCCGGTCTCTACCGCACGGCAGGGTCGGCCTCGACGTTCGGGGTGTGGATCAACAATGTGCCGACCCAGGACTCGATGTGCGCGTGGTTCACCTACAGCACGCCCGATGCGAACAAGGAGCATGTGCTGCAGACGAATATCTCGGTCGGCCCGATGTTCGCCAACATCAACACCTCGGTGAAGGCGTTCGAGTCGCAGAACTGTCAGCCCTGGACGCGGGTGCCCTGAGCACTCAGCAGCTCCCGCAGCCGACGGGTGTCGACCTTTCCGGTACCGCCACGGGGCACGTCGTCATCGGAGTTCAGCAAAAGCCACACCGATGGAATCTTGAACGCGCTCAGCACTTCTCGTGCCGCACTGCGCAGCCGGCCGGCGTCCAGTCCGCTACCCAGCACCGCGGCACCAACCTGGCCGTCGACGTCGGTGACGAAGGCGTTGTGGACGCCGACGATGCCGCGGAGTGCCCGTTCGACTTCACCGGGATAGACGGTGGCGCCGCTGACCTTGAACATGTCGTCGGATCGGCCGTGGAAATAGAGAAAGCCGTCTGTGTCGAGGCGGCCCAGGTCGCCGGTGGGGTAGAAGCCGTCGGTGGTGAACACCTCTTCGCGGCTGCGCCGGCAGATGCCGCGCAGCGTGTGGGACCCCCGCAGCTGGATCATGCCGACAGTTCCGGCCGGAACCGGTCGACCCGACTCGAGATCGACGATGCGGACTTCCATGCCGGCGAACGGTTTTCCGCAGCTGCCCCGCGCCGTCACTGGCAGGTCGGTGTCGGCCGGATAGCCGCAGTACGGTCCGAATGCCTCCGTCATGCCGAACAACGTTGCCCGCGAGCCGGGTTGGGCACGCTGCTCCAGGGCCAGCAGCGCCTCCAGGCTGCCGGGACGCAGCGCGGAAAGGTCGACATCAGCCCGATCCGGGTGCCGTGCCAGGGCTTCGGCCTGATCGGGCCAGCCGCGGAACAGCGTGACCCGCTCACGCTCCAACAGCCGCGGGGTGGTGGCGGGTGCGGGCCGTTCCTCGGTCACCAGGGTGGCTCCGGCCAGCAGCGCGGACAGGATGCCGCTGCCGAAGCCGCCCACCCAGAAGAACGGCATGGGCAGATACAGGCGACTGTGTGAGTTGATGCAGCGTGCCGCGAGGCCGGAGCGCACCGCGCTCAAAGCACCGCCGTGCGAATGCATGACGCCCTTGGGTGCGCCGCTGCTTCCCGAGGTGAAGATGATGACGAGCGGATCGGCCGGGGTCACCGTTGCAGCCATGGCGTCGACGATCCGGCGGGCCGGTCCGTCGGCGGTGAGGTGCTGCAGCCCCTCGGCTGTCCAGACGCGTTGTAAAGCAGGAAGTTCGGCACGCGAGACCGAGTGGACGGCGTCGAGGTACCGGTGCCCGCGGAACTCCTCGAGGCCCACCAGTACCTGCACGGCCGCCGTCCGCAGTTGGGCGATGAGTTCGGCGGGCCGCAGCAGTGTGCTCAGCGGTACCAGGACCGCGCCGATGCGGGTCGCCGCGACGGCGATCTGCACCCAGCGGGTGCAGTTGGGCATGATTAACCCCATCCGGGTGCCTTTACGCACCCCCGAGCGGATCAATGCGGCGGCCAGTTCAGCTGTGGTGGAGTCTATTTCGCGGTAGCTGAGACGGCCGGTGGGGTCGATCACCGCGGCCTTGGCGTCATGAGCGGCGGCCTGCTGTCGCACCAGACGATCGATGGTGTCAGTCATCGAACAGCTTCCTGAGTCGCAGCGTGTCGATCTTTCCGCTGGACAGCAGCGGTATCTGGCCGCGCGGCAGGGCAACGAAGCGACGTGGGATCTTGTAGGCGGAGAGTTCCGTCCGAAGGCGCAACCGCAGCGCCGCCTCGTCGAAGCCGTGCGACGCGTCGGGCAGGACTACCACCGCGGCCACCAGCTGCCCGCGCGTCGCGTCGGGTATCCCGACCACGTGCGCGGTGACGCCGATGCCGGCCATCGCCCTCTCCACCTCGGCGGCAGAGACATTGGCGCCGGCGGTCTTGATCATGCTGCCCAGTCGGCCGGCGAAATAAAAGAATCCGTCATCGTCCGCGCTGAGCAGATCGCCGGTGTGGAACCAGCCGTCTGCGTCGAAGCACTCCTCGCGGGTGCGTTTGTAATAGCCCTGCATGACGTACGGTCCCCGGATCCACAGTTCGCCGACCTCCCCGGGTCGCACTTGCCCGCCGGTATCCGGGTCGACGATCAACGTCTGGATCTCTGGCGCCGCTCTGCCGTACGAGCCGCGCCGCTGCTCCGGTTGATCGGATTCGTCCGCGCTGATCAGCAGGACACTTCCAGCTTCGGTCATGCCCAGCATGTTGTGTCGCAGCTCCGGATCGGATGGGCGGACCTCCGGGGCCATGATCGGATACAGATTTCCTCGACGCAGTGACGAAAGATCGCGCTCGGGGTAGCTCGGATGATCGGTCAGGTGGGCCACCCCGGCGACGAAACCGTTGGTCAGGGTCGGCTTCTCGGTTTCGATCAGATCGAGCACGGCACCCGCGTCAGTCGAGTTGGAACACACCAGAGTCGATCCGGCGACCAGCGTCGCCAGGAGTGCGAACGCGAAGCCGCCGATCCAGAAGAACGGCGAATTGCAGAACAGCCTGTCATCCGGGGTCAACCCGCGGATCGCATTGAGGTTGCGCTGATGGCCGATCAGCGCGGCCTGGGTGTGCACCACCCCCTTGGGGGCACTCGTCGAGCCGGACGTGTAGACGATGGTCAACACGTCGCAGCCGTCGACGTCGTCCTCCATCGCGCGCAACAGTTCCGCGGGGATGTTCGAACTGAGCTGTGACACCCGCTCGATGTCGGTGATGTGGCGCAGCAGCGGCGCGTCGGTGAGGAAGAGCTCACCGTCGAGGTTCTCGCCATCGAAAGCCTCGGCGAGGCGCCGCGCGTAGTCGTGGGATCGGAAAGAGCTGGCGCTCAACAGCATCGCCACATCGGCGTGCACCAGCTGTTCGCGCAGTTCGCGCGCCGTGGCGAAGGTGGAGAACGGCACCACGACCGCGCCGACGCGGGCGGCCGCCAGCGTTGCGACCACGAAGTCGGGACCGTTGGGATAGAGCAGACCCACGTGAGTGCCCTTGCCCGCTCCCAGTGCTATCAGCCCTCGGGCCAGGCGCGCCGAGCGTTCTTCGGCCTCGTCATAGCCGATGCGGTCGCCGTCGCTGACCAGCATCGGGTGGCGAGGGCGCGAATCAGCCTGTTGTCGAAGCAGCTTCGCGATCGTGGCCGGTTCAGCGGGCATGGTCACGCCGGAAAAGCTCGCGGATCGCGCCGAGGTCGGGCTTACCGGAGGGCGTGCGGGGAATCGTCTCGACGACGACGATGTCGGTGGGAATCTCATATCTCGCCAGGCGCTTCCACAGGTGGGACACCAGGTCCTCGGTGGTGGCGGGTGTCCGCAGTTCCACCACGGCCACCGGCGTCTCGCCGAGCCGCGCGTCGGCGCGTGCGATGACGGCCGCCCCGGCCACCGCGGGGTGGGTCTCCAGCGCGCTGCGCACGTCGTCGGGCATCACCTTGAACCCGCCGCGGATGATGGCCTGGTCCGCCCGCCCCACGATCCAGACGAAGCCCTCCGCGTCGATGCGGGCCAGGTCCGTAGTCTTCATCCACTGCGCCGAGGTGTGCTGCGCGGGCCTGACCTCGAGCCGGCCGACTTGATCGGGGCCGACCACAGAGCCGGTCTCGTCGACGACGCGTAGCTGCGTGCCGGTATTGGCGCGGCCCACGCTGCCGCGCTTGGCGGCCCAGTACCGCTGGTGGTCGGCCAGCGTCCAGCCGGCGACACCCCCACCGAATTCGGTTGCGGCATAGGAGGTGAGCACGGGAATGCCGTACTTCGCGGTGAAGGCATCGGCGTCGTCGGCCGACAACGGTGCCGTGCCGCAGGTGACGGTGCGGACGCCGGCCAGGTCGTCGCGGGTCAGGCCGGAGTGCAACACGGTCCGCAAGGCTGCCGGAACCAGCGACACCGTGCGTGGCCGGTGCTTGCGTACCGCTGCGGCCCAGCTGTTGAGCTCGAAGCGATCCAGCAGAACGAATGGCCGCGCTTCGACCACGCATTGCAATGCCCGGTAGACCCCACCGATGTGAACCAGCGGCGAGTTGACGACCGCGACACCGCGCCGCACCTCGGCAGGCGGGGGTGCGGTGCGGTAGTCCGGGCCCATCACGCTGTGGGCCAGTGTGTCGTAACTGAGGTCGATGCGTTTGGGTGGGCCGGTGGTGCCGCTGGTCAGCATCCGCACCGCGACCCCCGAACGCGGCCCCACCACCGTCATCGACCGGTCGGGCCCGTCGAAGATGCCAGCAAGCGAAATCGTTGCGTTATCCGGGTTTTCGGTGAGTACTGCGGTCAGGTCGTCCGGTTCGCCCAGCACCACGGACAACCGCAACCCTGCGACGTCGGCCCGGGTGCGTTCGTCCCCGCGAGCCGGGTTGATGGTCACCACGGTCGCGCCGCTCATCAGCACACCGAGCAGCGCGGCCACCTGTGCGGGCCGGTTGCGCAACAAGATTCCGACATCGGATCCCGGCAACGACGAACCGATCCGGTGGGCCGCCGTCCCGATCTGCCCCCAGGAGAACCACCGGCCGTCGAACTCGATGGCCGGTGCGTCCGGTTGCAAGGCCAGCGCATCGGCGATGCGCTGGCTGAGCGGGTGAACGGGCACTACCGGATCTTGGGCTTCCGCTGCTCAGCGTCCCCCGCGGCCAGTTGCGCGGTGCCGATCGGGTTGCCCAGACGGGTATAGATCAGGCCCTGCTCCATCGCCACGCGGTAGGGCTTGTCGAGCGATTCCCAGATCGCTTTCACAGTGCCCTGGGTGGCCGCCGGCGGCTTGGCCGCGATAGCCGCCGCGATTTCGTGTGCCCGCGGCCATAAACATTCGGGCTCAACGACTTCCGACACCAGTCCGATACGCAGGGCAGTGTCGGCGCTGACGCGTTCGTCGTTACCCATCAGCGCCATCCGCAGCGTCTCCCCAAGGCCGATGCGGCGCATCAGCCCGATCGGCTCCAGCGCGCACACCAGTCCGGCGGACACATGCGAGTCGAAAAACGTTGCGTCCGTGGAGCAGATGACCACGTCGGATTCATTGACGAAGTAGAACGCTCCCGCGGTGCACATCCCTTGGACCGCGCACACCACCGGCTTCCACATCTTCTGCCACTTGGGGCTCAGAAATTCGCCGGGGTCCTCGTGGTTCCAGATGTTGTCGGGTTGGCCGTAGGGCTCCGTAACATCCAGTCCGGCGCTGAAAGCCCTTGGGCCTGCCGCGCGCAACACCACCGCATGCACAGAGTCGTCGAGCTTGACCGTCCGCCATGCGTCGGCCATCTCCCGGCACATGGTCCGGTTGAACGCATTGAGCCGCGTGGGCCTGTTCAGCGTGATGGTCGCGACATGGTCGGCAGCGTCGACCTCGAGTTCGATCGTTCGAATGCTCATCAGCGGCACTGCCAATCCGGCTTGCGCTTCTCGACGAACGCCCTGGGGCCCTCTTGCGCGTCGTCGGTGCGCAGGACCCGCTCGCGGAATGTCTCGGCCAGTATCTCGGCCTCGTGCAGTGGGACGTTGAGGCCTTTGAGGATGGCCAGTCTGGTCCCCCGGACCGCCAGCGGAGCGTTCGAGTTGACGATGTCGGCGATCTCACGGGCCCGGTCCAACAGGCGATCGTGCTCGACGACCTCGCTGACCAGCCCGAGCTGGTAGGCCCGTTGCGCATCCATCCGTTCGTGCCTGCCCATCAACGCCATTCGCAGCGCGATCGAGCGCGGCAGCACCCGCGATACGCGAACCATCTCCCGTCCCGCCACCAGTCCGATGCTGACATGCGGATCAAAGAACGTGGCCTGCTCGGAGGCGATGACGATGTCGGACGTGGTCACCCAGTCCATGCCCGCCCCGCAGCACAGGCCGTTGACCGCGGTCACCACCGGTTTGGCGGTGCTTCGAAACGGTGGGGTCCCTTCCTGCGGCGCCTCCCACTGGTCGTAGGTCGACAGGTACGGCCGCTCGTAGATCACCTTGCCGTCTTCGGGGATCGCCTTGACGTCGGCTCCCGTGCAGAACGCGCGGCCGGTGCCCGTGACGATGGTCAGCCAGACCCGGTCGTCATTCTCGGCTTCGTCGTAGGCGGCCCGCAGTTCGGTGATCATGTGCGGGCTCAGGGCGTTCAGCGCCGCCGGGCGATTCAGGGTGATGGTGGCCGTATGCCCGTCGACTTCGTAAAGGATGTTGTCGAACGCAGGCATGGCCGCTTCCCCTCTCAGCTCTCCGGATGCCACTCAACGGCCCCGGAATTCCGGTGCGCGCCGCTGCCGAAAGGCGTCCAGACCTTCTTTGAAATCCTTGGTCCGGCATGACATTTCCAGATTGAAAAGCTCTTGAGTCATCGCTTGACCCAGGGTCGCGTGCGCGGCGTAGTTCATGGCCTGCTTGGCCAGCCCGATGGCAACGGTCGGGCCGCCGGCCAGGCGCGTCAGCAATGCGTCCACGCTGTCGTCGAGTGCAGATGGGGCTACGGCGTGATGAATCAAACCCCAGTCGGCCGCATCCGCCGCGCTGACTTTCTCGCCCAACAACAGCATTCGTCGGGCGCGGGCGAGGCCGATCAAGCGGGGCAGCAGCCAGGTAGCACCGGAATCCGGGCTGAACCCGCGCTCCACAAATGGCTCCCAGAACATGGCATCGACGGCGGCCACGGTGAAGTCGGCGGCCAGCGCGAGATTGCAGCCCATGCCGACGGCCCAGCCACGCACGCTGCAGACCACCGGTAACTGGATCGTGTGGATCAGCTCGATGACGCGGTGCGCGGCGTGCGGCACTCGCCGCACCAGGGCGCCGGCGCGTGGCCGCTCGTCGCTGGAGTCGTTGGTGGCCACCCAGTCCGCGCCCGCGCAGAAGTCATTGCCCGCGCCACCGAGGTGCACCACCCGCAACGAATCATCGGTGGCGGCCTCGGTGAGCAACTCGATCAGGCGCCCGATCATCCACGGCGTCAACGAATTACGCCGAGCCGGACGGTCCAGGACGATTCGCAGCATCCCGCCGCTGCGCGACGCCGTCACCGAACCTTCGGCAGCTGCCGCGCCGGCGTCCTGGCTCACCCTCGAAACCGGCCTTTCCGCCCAGCGCCCGATCGATACGGTTACCCATACAGTAGGCGATACGATTGCTACGGTGTATAAGTTAGCAAGGAAACCCTACCGGCGAAAACAGCACCGTGGGAACGCCCGAAACCGGGCAGCCCGGAACGTTGAGGAAGCATGACCGACGGCACAGGCGAGGCGGCTCCCGGTAGCGCCAGGTTTGGCGAAGCGCCGCTTGCCCAGACCGTCGCTGCGGCCGGCGCCATCCGCCGCCTCATCTCGCTGCTGCTGTCACTGGAACATCCGTACCCCACTGTGAAAACCATGCTGGGACAGTTCGAAGACTGGGAACGCGAACTGGCCGCCGCGGTGCCGGCAGATCTGGCTCCGCGCATCGGTGTCCGGGCCGATGATGATCGCCGGGTCTACCTCGACCACGCGACCGACATCGGCGCCTACAACCCGTGCTTTCCCGAGTATCGCTTTGAACGACTCGACTCCGGGTACGCCACCGGTACCGTTGCCTTCCCCTTGGCCTACGAGGGACCACCGGGTTTGGTGCACGGCGGCTTCATCGGTGTTTTCTTCGATTGCGTGATGCAGCATCACAACTGCGTCACCGGGCTCTCCGGCAAGACGCGGTCGCTGACCGTCACGTTCCGTCGCCCGACACCTGTGCTGACCGAGCTGCGGTTCGAGATCACCCGGTCACGGGTCGACCGGGCGATCACGTCGACGGCCCGGCTACTGCACGACGGCGCGGTGGTTTGCGTCGGTGAGGTGAACACCGTGGCCGCGCGACCCGATCAGCTCTCCACCACCCAATTCGGCAGACGCCGAAAGGAGTCCGACTCATGACCGCCACGGACACCACCGATGACCGGGTCCTCTTCGATGTCGACCGTGAGCAGCGGATCGCCACCATCACCCTGAACAATCCGGAGCGGCGCAACACCTACGACCCGGCCATGCGCGACGCGATGGCACGGTGCCTGGATCAGGTCGCCGAAGACGACGAACTCACCGTGGTGCTGTTGCGTGGCGCCGGTGGCACATTCAGCACCGGGGCGGATATGGACAACGCCTACGGCTGGTACGGCGAAGCCGCCGGTGACGATAGTGCGGCTCGGAAGAAGCCCAGTCAGCGTCGTCGGCTCACCGTGGACCGCAAGTCATTCGGCTTCTATCACTACCTGATGGGCTTCCCGAAGGTCACGGTGGGAGAGATCGCCGGGTACGCCCTGGGCGGTGGATTCGAGATGGCGTTGATGACCGATATCTCGGTGATCGCCGGTGACACCAAGATCGGCATGCCGGCGACACGCTTTCTCGGTCCGGCTCTGGGCAGTCTGCACATGTTCTTCCACCGGTTGGGTCCGGTACTGGCCCGGCGCCTGCTGCTGACCGGCGATGTCATCGAGGCCGGTGATGTCGCGCATCTCGGGATCTTCACCGAGACATGTGATTCCGGGTCAGTGACGGCACGTGCGCGGTACTGGGCGCAGAAGGCGGCCAAGATGCCGGCCGACGGGGTCGTCATCGCCAAGGAGGCTTTCCGATTGGTGGAACAGAGCCAGGCCTATCAGGGTGAGGAAGTCGCCAGTTACCTGTTCCACGCGTTCGGCACCAACCTGCAGTTCGCGCCCGATGAGTTCAATTTCGTCAAGACCCGCGCGCAGTACGGCACCAAGGAGGCGTTCCGGTTGCGCGACCAACACTTCCATGTGCCGGAACCCGAAGGCTAGCAACCAATTCGGGCCTTAACGAGCGGTCTTGCGCCCGGCGGCCTTGCGCGGTGCGGACTTCGCTGCCTTTGATGCGCCCGCCTCGATCAATTGACCCGCGTGGTCGAGGATGCACTCGAGGCCGTATTCGAAGTTCGTCTCATCGGGGGCGGCGATGCGGTGGCCCTTGCCGGTGACCTGAGCGATCAATGGCGTGGTCTGCGGGTCCACGGCTACCGCTTCTTCGATGGAGCGCGTGCCATCCTGCGAGGATTGGTTCTTCTCGTGCAGGCGATGCAGCACCACGGATCCGCGGACGTGCAGCGAGATTGCGGAGTAGGTGTCGAACGCATCCTCGGGCGACAGTCCCGCCTCGACCAGGTTGGCGATCGCCTTCTCCATCTCCTGGGCTCCGACGCGAGCCGCCTTCGGGCTCAGCGCCGCCCGGATCAGGATCAGGTCGCAGAGAATGGGGTTGCCCATGAACGTCTTCCGCATCAGCCGCGCATGGTTGCGCAGTGTGTCGCGCCAGTCTTTGGCCTCGACGTACGGGGTGGCGAACACGTACTTGCTCAGGGCGCGGTCGGTCATCGCGTTGAGCAGGTCGTCCTTCTTGCGGAAGTACCAGTAGATACTGGTGACTCCGACCCCCAGGTGTTTGCCGAGCAGTGGCATGCTCAGGTTGTCAATCGAAACCTGTTCTGCCAGTTCGAAAGCGCCGCTGATGATGTCGTCGGGATTGATGGACCCGCGTTCGCGCCGCTGCCGCTTCTCCGCGGTCGCCTGCTTTGCCACTCCGGGGTACCTCCACTGATATCTGCCCCGCTCACGGGTTTTCCGTCTGCTACTGTAATACCTATCGTAGGCTTTTTGATATAGATCGCCGGGCGGGCGGACTCAGAACGTGCTGCACCCATCGAATGAGCCACAGGCTAGGCCATGGAGCCCGGCCTGGCGAATGCCGTCGCCCGCGGCGGTGACCGGAAAGGCCGCCGATGGCGACCGCAAGTGAGGCGCGGGCCTGGGCGCGCGGTGCCTTGCGGGGCATCGGTGATTCCCTGTACACGCCGTTTTCTGGCACCGACGGAGACGATATCGACTGGGACGCCTACCGGACGCTGGTGCGCTACTGCGTCGGCGACCTCGGCCACCCGATGCTGTGGTGTACCTCCGGGCTCGCGGAGTTCTGGGCGCTGACCCTCGAGGAGCGAAAGCGCTTGCTGGAGGTGGCGATCGAGGAGGGGCGGCGGGCGAACCCCGACGTCGTCGTGCAGGCCTGTACCGCCGCCATGAGCGCCAAGGATTGTCTGGATCTGACGCTGCACGCTCAGCAGGCCGGGGCGGACATCGCCTACATTCAGACGCCGATGATGGAGGCGCACGGCGGCGAAGGCGTGCTGCGTTTCTTCTCCTACATCGCCGCGCGAACGGATATCGCGTTGGGGATGTTCAATTCCCCGTCGTCGGGGTACGTGCTGACTGCGGCCGAAAGTGCGCGGATCTACCACGAAGTGCCGGCGGTGTGCGCGACCAAGGAGGGCGCCTTCCGTCCCGAGAGCAGTCGGCGACTGCATGAACTGGCGCCGGGTCTGGTGCTCTGGGAGTGCGACCGCACGGTGTATCGGGCCGGATGGCTGCGCGCCGGCATCGTCTGTCCGGCGCAGCTGGGTACCGCCGGCTATCTCTTCGAAACGCCGCAGCGCCGGTTGTTCTCTGAGTACTGGGATTTGGTGATGGCCGACAAACTCCTCGAGGCGATGGACTATGGCCGGGAGTCGGGGCTGGACCAGTTCGACTTGGACGTCGGCTCGTGGTGGACCTGTTATCCCGGGCGTCCTGACTACTTCACCCACTGGGCCGGGGCATTCAAATACGCGGCGTCTCTGCTGGGGCTGCCGATCGGGTCGTACCCGCATTCGCGGCCGCCGCAGGCGAAGTTGCCCGCCGAGGCCAAGTCTCAGATCGAGGCCGCATACCGCCGGCTGGGACTGCTCGGCTAGTTCCAAAGGTATTGCGCCACAGGTCTATTGCATGCGGAAGGCCCGGTCGGCTGACCGGGCCTCCGCACACTCGTCGGCTACCTACTGGTGTGCCTCTTGACGTGCTTCCTGCACCTTGGCCTCGCCACGGGCAGCCTCGGCCTGAGCCTCGTACTTGGCGGCGTCGCGCTGGGCCTCGGCCTTGTCCTGCTGGGCCTTGCCCTCGTCGACCAGGTCGTTGCGGCCGGTCACCGTGCCGACGACCTCTTTGGCCTTGCCCTTGACGTCCTCGACGACACCCTTGATGGCCTCGGCCGGACCGCTGTTCTCGTTCGCCATTGCGCTCTCCTTTTCGTTTGTTGTCGCTGCCGGTCTTTTCCCGGTGGGAGGGTCAGCGCAAACGATCTGGCGATGTGTCGCTCGTCACGACGTCGGACGGCGGTGCCGACGGAGTCGTGGACGCGGCCGCGGTCTGCGCACCGGCGGTGAGCCGGCGGCGGGCCCACAGCGCGACCGCGACCACCCCACCGATCAACGACAGCCAGAACAACAGCTGGGTGAGCATCCACGCGAGCTGGGCGCGCACCGCCAGCCCGCGCGCCTGTCCTACGCGATGGGCGACTGCTTTCGTCGTGGTCATGAGTCCTCCTGAGGCGAGTTTCTGCTATCCGGTAACCCCGCCAGCCGTCTGCCAAACCCGGATTACCGCCCTGGATTACCGCCCTGGAAAGGCGGGCATACCCGTCCGGATCAACGCGACGGCAATCGTCGCTATCGAAAGGACTGAAAATGCTCACTCTCGGCGTCATCGGCTGGATCGTCATCGGCGGCCTGGCCGGCTGGATAGGCAGCAAGATCATGAAGACCGACGGGCAGATGGGTCTCTTCCTCAACATCGTGGTCGGCGTCATCGGAGGGTTGTTGGGCGGTTTTCTGCTGCGTGGATTCGGCGTGAACGTGGCGGGCGGTGGACTGCTCTTCTCCTTTCTCACTTGCCTGTTGGGCGCGGTCATCCTGCTGGCGATCGTCAAGCTGGTCTCTGGGCGCCGGGTGTCCCGTTAGTTAGTCGAACGCGCTGCGCGCGACGTCTTCGCACGCCTGCCGCAGCTCGCGGAACCAGATACCGTCAGGTATCGAAAGGTATACGGTATGGGTGAACAATCCGCCGGCATTCCGCGAGGAGTCACCGATGAGCGCAGCAGACGCCGAAGACGCGGTGCTGTATGAGGCCACTCCGACCGGTGTCGCGATCGTCACGCTCAATCGTCCGGATCGGCTCAACGCCTGGGGTCCCGACATGGCGGGACCCTTTTACGCGGCGTTAGATCGCGCCGAGCGCGACCCCTCGATCAAGGTGATCGTGGTGACCGGCCGGGGCCGCGCGTTCTGTGCCGGGGCCCACCTGGGTGCGCCCGGATCGGCGGGCCGCGTAGGCGAGTCGCTGGAAAATGCCGGCGGCAAGAGCGTCGCGGATCTGGTGGGGGAACGGCCGCCGCACTTCGTGACCGAATTGCGCAAGCCGGTCATCGCGGCGATCAACGGGCCGTGCGTCGGAATCGGATTGACTCAGGCACTGATGTGCGACGTCCGATTCGCCGCGGCCGGAGCCAAATTCGGCGCGGTGTTCGCCCGCCGCGGTCTGATCGCCGAGTTCGGCATCTCCTGGATCCTGCCGCGTCTGGTCGGTTGGGGTGTCGCGCTGGACCTGCTGCTGAGCGGCCGCACATTCCTGGCCGACGAGGCGGCCCAACTGGGACTGGTCAAGGAAGTCGTACCGCCCGAGACGCTGATGGCGCGGGTCCTCGAATACGCCGACGACATCGCCGCATTCTGTTCTCCAACGGCGATGGCGGTGATCAAGCGCCAGGCCTACGAAGACACCACCAGAGATGTCGTCACCGCCACCGCGGACGCCGAAGCGCTGATGTGGGAGGCCCTTCCGCGCCCCGATGTCGTGGAAGGCATCGTCAGCTTCCTGCAGAAGCGGCCACCGCACTTCCCGTCGCTCACCGACATCTGACCCGCATCTTCTCGTAGCCGTCCACACGGTCGTCGACCGCGCGGCATCTTTCGTGCTCGTCAATCCCGGCTATCATGTTGTTCTATGCCATACCCGGTAGGGTATAATATCGGTCAGGAGCACGACCGAAGACCGTCGCAATCGAGGTCAAACGACCCTTCCGGCGCTTCGGAACCGGCGCGAGACTCACTGAAGCAATGCCGATAGACGAGGGGAACCGTCATGCTCACCCTTCTCAAGCGAGCCTGGATACCGCTTGTCGTCGTTGTCGCCGTCGCATTGGGCGGCATCGCCGTTCAGCGACTGCGTGGCGTCTTCGGCTCCGACAAGCTGTTCTCGACGACCGGGAGTGCCGCAGAGACGATCGTGCCCTTCAACCCGAAGACCGTGACCTACGAGGTTTTTGGGCCCAGTGACACGAGTGGGAGTCTGAGCTACCTGAACAAGGATGCGGTGCCCGAGGAAGCGAAGTTCAGCAGTCTGCCGTGGACGTACACGATTTCGACGACGAACCCGGCGGTCATCGCCAACGTCGTGGCGCAGGGCGACAGCGACCGTATCGGCTGCCGCATCACCGTCAACGGCGATGTCCGGGACGAACAGTCATCCACCGGGCATCACGCCCAGACCTTCTGTCTGGTGAAAGCCGCATGAACACCAACACCGACAGCCGTCCGCGCTTCATGCGCTTTGTCCGGGCGTTCGCCATTCCGATCATCCTGGTCTGGCTGCTCTTGACGCTCGCCGTCAATCTCCTGGTGCCGCCGATCGAATCGGTCGCCCGCACCCACGCGGTGACGATGTCGCCGCAGGACGCACCCGCCATGATCGCGGCCAAGCGTATTGGCGCAACCTTCCACGAGTCCGACTCGGACAGCATCGTGATGGTCGTCCTGGAGAGCAACAAAGACTTAGGTGACCAGGCACACGCGTACTACGACGGACTCATCACAAAGCTGGCTGCGGACACCAAACACGTTCAGCACGTTCAGAATCTGTGGGGCGACCGGATCACCGCCGCGGGTTCTCAGAGCGGGGACGGCAAGGCGGCCTACGTCCAGCTCAACGTGGCCGGCAATCAGGGCAGCACGCTAGGAAACGAGTCCGTCGACGCGGTCCGCAAGATCGTCGACGAGTCCAAACCGCCGCCCGGCCTCAAGACCTACGTGACCGGCCCGGCGGCGCTGACGACAGACATGAACGAAGCGGCCGACAAAAGCATGTTCAAGATGATGGGCGTGACCGGTGTGGTCATCATGATCATGCTGTTCGTGGTCTACCGCTCCGTCGTCACGGTGCTGCTGGTTCTGGTGATGGTCGGCTTCGAAATGGGCACGGCCAGAGGAGTGATCGCGCTTCTCGGACGCTACGACCTGTTGGGCTTTTCGACGTTCGTCGTCGCCATGCTGTCGTCGCTGGCCATCGCGGCCGGCACGGACTACGCGATCTTCCTGATCGGCCGCTATCAAGAGGCACGTCAGAACGGCGAGGACCGGGAAACGGCCTACTACAGCATGTTTCGCGGTACCTATCACGTCATCCTGGGGTCGGGCCTGACGATCGCCGGTGCGTCCTTCTGCCTGCACTTCGCGCGACTGTCGTACTTCAAGGCCCTCGGCATCCCGTCGGCGCTGGGCCTGCTCATCGTGATCGCGGGCGCGCTGACCGCGGCGCCGGCGATCGTCGCGGTGGCGACCCGATTCGGACTGCTCGATCCCAAGCGGATGATCAAGACGCGGGGATGGCGCCGGATGGGCACCGCGACCGTCCGCTGGCCGGGACCGATTTTCGTGGCGTCATTACTCATCGCACTGGTCGGGCTGCTCATCGTGCCGACGATGTCGATCAGCTACAACGATCGTTACTACATCCCGTCGAATCTGCCGTCCAACGTCGGATACAACGCCGCGGAAAAGCATTTCAGCGCGGCCCGGCTCAATCCCGACATCCTCATGATCGAGGGCGACCATGACATGCGGAACTCCAGCGACATGATCATCCTGGACCGGATCGCCAAGGACATCTTCCGGACGCCCGGAATCGCCCGCGTCCAGAGCATCACCAGACCACTGGGCGGGCCGATCGAGCACAGTTCGATCCCGTTCCAGGTCAGCATGCAAGCATTGCCGATTCAACAGAACCTGCAGTTCATGAAGGACCGGATGGCCGACATGCTCACCATGAGTGACGATCTCGGCGTCATGATCGGCTCAATGCAACGCATGCAGGGCCTGATGAAGCAGATGAGCGGCACGACTCACCACATGGTGGGCGATATGGGTGCTATGAAGGCCACGCTCGACGAGATGCGGGATCATCTGGCGGACTTCGACGACTTCGCACGGCCGTTCCGCAGCTACTTGTATTGGGAGCAGCACTGTTTCAACATTCCCGCGTGCTGGGCGGCGAAGTCGGTGTTCGAGGCGATCGACGGGGTGGACAAGTTCAGTTCCGACATGACCACGCTGATCGGCGACATGAACAATATCGACGCGCTGTTGCCCAGGATGCTGGCAGAGTTCCCGCCGATCATCGCGGTCGCGCAGTCGATGCAGGGGACCCTGCTGACGCTGCACAGCAGCTTCTCCGGTCTGGTCACTCAGATGTCGCGGATGACCGATACCGCAAGCGCGATGGGTCAGGCATTCGACTCCTCCAAAGCCGACGACTACTTCTACCTGCCACCGGAGGCGTTCGACAACCCCGACTTTCAGCGGGGCCTGAAGCTGTTCTTGTCGCCGGACGGCAAGGCGGCCCGGTTCATCATCACCCACGACTCCGACCCGGCGACGCCCAAAGGCATTGCGGCGGTGAAGCCGGAACTCAATGCCGCACACGAAGCCGTCAAGGGCACACCGCTGGCCAACGCCAGGTTCTATCTCACCGGCACGGCCGCGGTGTACAACGACATCCAGACCGGCTCTCAGTTCGACCTGTTGATCGTCGGAATCGCCGCACTGACACTGATTTTCGTGGTGATGGTGGTCATCACCCGAGCGCTGGTGGCATCGCTGGTGATCGTCGGCACGGTCTTGTTGTCGCTAGGAGCGGCGTTCGGGCTGTCGGTCCTGGTGTGGCAGCACATCCTCGGCCTGGACCTGAACTGGATCGCGCCGGTGTTCGGGCTGATCATCCTGTTGGCGGTCGGGTCCGACTACAACCTGTTGCTCGTCTCGCGATTCCAGGAGGAGATCGGCGCCGGGTTGCGCACCGGGATCATCCGCTCGATGGGTGAGACCGGTGGCGTCGTCACTGCCGCGGGTCTGGTTTTCGCGTTCACCATGATGTCCATGGCCGCCAGTGACCTGAGCTCAATCGGCCAGGCCGGCAGCACGATTGGGCTCGGCCTGTTGTTCGACACCCTGATCGTGCGATCGCTCATGACACCATCGATCGCCGCACTGCTCGGCAGGTGGTTCTGGTGGCCGCTGAAGGTGCGGCCTCGCCCGGCCAGTTCGATGCTGCGGCCCTTCGGCCCCCGCCGATTGGTGCGCTCGCTTCTGCTGGGTGAAGAGGCCGATGCGGCGAAGCCCGTCGAACACCGGGAGCCGGTGCGGGTGTAGGCCCGTCCTTGCGGGAATACCCATAGGGGTATAGGGGTTAATGCTGTAGCAGCGGTCAGAGACCGCCGATGTCCCTACAGTCGAAGGAGCAACCATGACCGTCAAGTCCCTCACCGCAGACGATTTCGAAGCAACAATCGTGGCCAACCCCATTGTGCTGGTCGACTTCTGGGCGCCGTGGTGTGGTCCGTGCCGAGGGTTCGCACCGGTTTTCGAGCGGTCCGCGCAACAGCACGCCGACGTGGTGCACGCGAAGGTGGACACCGATGCCGAGCGGGAACTCGCTGCGACGGTGGGAATCCGCTCGGTGCCCACGATCATGGCGTTCCGGGACGGCATCCTGGTGTACAGCCAGGCCGGGGCGATGCCGCCCGCGGTCTTGGAAGACCTGATTGGCAAGGTCAAAGGCCTGGACATGAACGCGGTGCGCGCCCAGATCGCCCAGCGTAAGGCGGCCGCCAGCGCCTGACCGTCCGGTCAGGCGATGGCGCCGGCGTCTTTCAGTGCGGCGATTCGGTCCCAGTCCATGCCGATCTCCATCAGGACGATCTCGGTGTGCTCGGAGGCCTGAGGAGCCCGGGTGGTCTCCAACGGTTCGTGATTGAACTGGACCGGACCGCGCACCACCTTGAAGGGCGCTCCGCCGCTGGCCACTTCGACCTCGGAGATCATGTCGTTGGCGATCGCCTGCTCGTCGTCGGCCAGGTCCAGCAGGCTCTGGAACGGTGCCCACTGGCCCCTCATGGTCTTCAGATGCTGTCGCCAATAGGCGAATGGCTTGCCGGCGAACGCATCCGCGATGAGCTTGGCGGCCGCGTCGGCGTTCTGGATCAGCGGTAGTACCTCCGAGAAGCGGGGGTCGTCGGCGGCATCCGGGATCCCGAGGTGCTCGAAAGTATCCCGGATCAACCCGGTAGGGCTGATGATGCAGAGATTGATGGTGCCGCCGTCTGAGGTCAGGTAGTTGCCCATGAACGGGTTCACCGAAGGCGCCAACGAACCGGGCATGGGTGTGCGCATCACCTCTCCGGTCTCCATGCCCTGGGTGACGCTCGCGCCCGCCGCCCACCATGCGGTGCTCAGCAGCGACACGTCGAGTTCGACGGCTTCACCGGTACGTTCCCGGTGCAGCAGTGCCGCCGAGATACCCCCAGCGATGAACATGCCGCCGATGGAGTCGCCGAATGCGGGAATGCCTTGTCCCAGTGCGCCGCCCAGTTCCGCCGGGGTCAGGGCGTAACCGACGCCGCTGCGCGTCCAGAACGCCGTCCCATCATATCCGCCGGTCTGACGTTCCGGGCCCTTGTCGCCGTACGCCGAACCGCGGGCGTAGACGATGTCGGGATTGGCCGCCCGGATGTGTTCGACGTCGAACTTGTTCTTCTGCCGTTGCGCGGGCAGGTAATTGGTGAGGAAGACGTCGGAAACCTTGGCCAGTTCGTAGAGCACCTCCTGGCCGCCGGGTGTGGACACGTCGACGCCGACGCTGCGTTTCCCGCGGTTGGGATGCTCCATCAGGGGATGACGGTCCGGGTTGATCTGAATGCCACCCATGTTCAGAAACCCCCGCTGGGTGTCTCCCCGTGTGGGGTGCTCGACCTTGATGACGTCGGCTCCCCAGTCAGCCAGGATCGCGCCCGCGGCCGGAACGAAGGTGAACTGTGCAACCTCGAGGACGCGAATGCCCTGCATCACTTTGATCATCTGCCAGCCTGCTTTCGTGGAGGGTCCCCCACCGGGTCCCCTACTGTAATTACCACAGTAGAAACCGGTCAGGGTGCCGGTGCGCCGTGCGGGCCGGGTCGGGCTGCCGAAAGTCGCCACTGGCAGGCGGTTTGAGCAGGCATTCACCCGTTCCGCGAGGGGCTCGAGGAACATTGCAGAAAGCAGTACCGATAGGTATACAGTATCTACTGTGCGCTCGTCGCGCGGCGGCCCGCGCAGCAGTACGGACAGGGATTGGGAGGACGTCCACGATGGCAACCCTGGGCTACCGGGCGATCCCTGCGTGCCAGGGTGAGTTGAGTCCAGTGGTTCATAGCAAACCGGCCTGATGCAGGGCGAGATACGGATCAACAC
>NZ_LKTM01000314.1 GCF_001417955.2 Mycobacterium gordonae
TGCGTACGGGTTGCTGCCCAGGCTGCCGAGGCCACCGTTGGTCACCTCCGGACACGCAACGGTGACCACGAAGTAGACCTGGTGGTGGTGCGTGACGACGGCCGGGTTCTTGCCATCGAGGTGAAACTGGCTGCCACAGTCGACGATCGAGACACCGCGCATCTGCGCTGGCTGGCCGACCATCTGCGCGCGGACTTGCTCGACGCGATCATCATCAATACCGGGCCCAATGCCTACCGACGCCCCGATGGCATCGGCGTGGTCCCCCTTGCGCTGCTGGGTCCGTGATGGTGCGGAACCTGCCGTTAATGGAGACGGTGCGCTGT
>NZ_LKTM01000315.1 GCF_001417955.2 Mycobacterium gordonae
CCGGGGTGGGTGGGTAGTCCGCCGGTGGCGGGTAGTCCACGACCGGGGAACCCGCCGGCGAAGCCCATGGGGCATCGGATATCGGCTGCTCAGCGGCTTGCGTCTGGTCTGCGGAGGGTTGCGGCGCGCGGTCCTTGTCCTCGCCGGGGGAATCGCCGGGAGCTGTCATGTGATGAACGTAGCGCATGGGCCCACGCGGGGTCCTGCGGTGACATCGGCCCACGCGGATCAGGCCCCGGCCAGGCGAAATACGCGGCCGGCAGGGGTGCGGATGGTGCGTCCCGGTTGCCGAGATGGAACGATGGTCTGCGTAAAGGCGGGCAGGAGAAGAATGAGGTACCGATGACTAGCCCATTCCAACCAGGACAACCACCCGCCGGTGGGGCTGCCGGTCGACGTAATGTGCCCGGATTGCCGACGCCGCCCAAAGGCTGGCCGGTCGGCTCCTATCCCACCTACGCCGAGGCGCAACGCGCCGTCGACTACCTGTCCGATCAGGAGTTTCCTGTCCAGCAGGTGACCATCGTCGGCGTCGACCTGATGCAGGTGGAACGCGTCACGGGCCGGCTGACCTGGGGCAAGGTGCTCGGTGGTGGCGTGCTCAGCGGCGCGTGGCTCGGCCTGTTCATCGGCCTGGTGCTCGGTTTCTTCAGCCCGAACCCCTGGGGCGCGCTGATCACCGGCCTGGTCGCAGGTGTCTTTTTCGGGCTGATCACCTCGGCCGTGCCCTACGCCATGGCGCGTGGCACCCGGGATTTCAGCTCCACCATGCAACTGGTCGCCGGGCGCTACGACGTGCTCTGCGACCCGCAGAACGCCGAGAAGGCGCGAGATCTGCTGGCGCGTCTGGCGATCTGACTGGTGAACCGTCGCGTGCGGCGGTGGGGGGCCGCCGCGCTGGCGGCGTTGACCACCGCGTCGGTTCTCTCGGCCTGCGGTTCCGGCGACCGCGGCGTGGTGATCAGCTTCTACACCCCGGCCACCGACGGGGCGACCTTCACCGCGGTCGCGCAACGATGCTCGGAACAAGCCGGTGGCAGGTACCGCGTTGAGCACGTGAGTCTGGCGAGATCGCCGGACCAGCAACGCTTGCAACTTTCCCGGCGGTTGACCGGGCACGACGACACCCTGGACGTGATGGCGCTCGACGTGGTGTGGACTGCCGAGTTCGCCGAGGCGGGATGGGCGTTGGCGCTGTCGGATGATCCGTCGGGACTGACCGAGTCCGACGCCTCCGCCGATACCCTGCCGGGTCCGCTGAAAACCGCGACCTGGAACGGTCGGCTATACGGGGCGCCCGTCACCACGAATACCCAATTGCTCTGGTACCGAGCGGATTTAGTGCGTCAACCGCCACGCGACTGGGGCGCCATGGTGGCCGAGGCGGCCCGCCTGCACGACGCGGGTGCGCCCAGCTGGATCGCCGTGCAGGCCAACGAGGCCGAAGGGCTGGTGGTGTGGTTCAACACGCTGCTGGTCAGCGCGGGCGGGCAGGTGCTCTCCGAGGACGGCAAGCACGTCACCCTGATCGACACCCCCGAACATCGCGCCGCCACGGTGGCGGCGCTGCGGATCCTCAAATCGGTGGCCACCGCGCCCGGGGCCGACCCGTCGATCACCCGCAGTGACGAGGGCGCCGCACGGTTGGCGGTCGAACAGGGCAAGGCGGCGCTGGAGGTCAACTGGCCCTACGTGTTCGCATCCATGCTCGAGAACGCGGCGAAGGGCGGCGTGGCGTTTCTGCCGCTGAACCGCGAGCCGGCGCTGAGCGGCAGCATCAACGGCGTCGGCACCTTCGCCCCGAGTGACGAGCAGTTCGCCATCGCCTACGCGGCCAGCCAGAAGGTGTTCGGATTCGCCCGCTACCCCGCAGTGCTGCCCGGGCAATCGGCCAAGGTGACGATCGGTGGGCTCAATCTGGCGGTGGCCAGCACCAGCAGACACCGAGCCGAAGCGTTCGAAGCCGTCCGCTGCATCCGCAACCTGCGGAACCAGAAGTACGTCGCGATCGAAGGCGGGTTGCCCCCGGTCCGAACCTCGCTCTACTCCGACCCGCAGTTCCAGGCGAAGTACCCGATGTACGGCATCATCCGCCAGCAACTCACCGACGCCGCGGTGCGGCCAGCGACACCGGCGTATCAGGCGGTGTCGATCCGGCTGGCCTCGGTGCTCAGCCCGATCACGGCGATCGACCCGGAACACACGGCCGATGAACTCGCGGTGCAGGTGCAGAAGGCGATCGACGGCAAAGGGTTACTGCCGTGACCGAGCGTCGGCTCGCCTACCTGCTCGTCGCTCCCGCGGTGACGTTGATGCTGGCGGTGACGGCCTACCCGATCGGCTACGCGATGTGGTTGAGCCTGCAGCGCAACAACCTGGCCACCCCCCATGACACCGCGTTCGTCGGACTGGGCAACTACCAGACGATCCTGACCGACCGGTACTGGTGGACTGCGCTGGGTGTGACGCTGGGCATCACCGTCGTCTCGGTGACGGTCGAATTCGTGCTGGGCCTGTCCCTGGCGCTGGTGATGCACCGCACGCTGATCGGGAAGGGACTGGTGCGTACCGCGGTGCTGATCCCGTACGGGATCGTCACGGTGGTCGCGTCCTACAGCTGGTATTACGCCTGGACACCGGGCACCGGCTACCTGGCCAACCTGTTGCCCGACGGGAGTGCCCCACTGACGCAACAGATTCCGTCGCTGGGGGTGGTGGTGATCGCCGAGGTGTGGAAGACGACTCCGTTCATGGCGCTGTTGCTGTTGGCCGGATTGGCGCTGGTGCCCGAGGATCTGCTGAAGGCGGCGCAGGTCGACGGCGCGGATGCCTGGCGGCGGCTGACCAGGATCACGCTGCCGATCATCAAGCCGGCGGTGGTGGTGGCGTTGCTGTTCCGGACCCTGGACGCGTTCCGGATCTTCGACAACATCTACGTGCTGACCGCAGGCGCCAACAACACCGGTTCGGTGTCAATCCTGGGATACGACAACCTGTTCAAGGGCTTCAACATCGGGCTGGGCTCGGCGATCAGCGTGCTGATCTTCCTCTGTGTGGGCATCATCGCACTCATCTTCATCAAACTGTTCGGTGCCGCAGCGCCCGGGAGCGACGCCGATGGCCGTTGATTCGGTGAGGCGCGCGACGTTCTGGGTCGTGATTGACATGCTGGTGGTGGGTTACGCGCTGCTGCCGGTGCTGTGGATACTCAGCCTGTCGCTCAAGCCGACGTCAATGGTCAAGGACGGCAATCTGATTCCGTCGTCGGTGACCCTGGACAACTACCGAGGCATCTTCCGCGGTGACTTCTTCAGTTCGGCGCTGATCAATTCGATCGGGATCGGGCTGACCACCACCGTGATCGCGGTGGTGCTGGGCGCGATGGCGGCCTATGCGGTTGCCCGGCTGAGTTTCCCGGGCAAGCGGCTGCTGATCGGTATGACGCTTTTGATCACCATGTTCCCCGCAATCTCCTTGGTGACGCCGCTGTTCGACATCGAACGCGCCATCGGGTTGTTCGACACCTGGCCGGGTCTGATCCTGCCCTACATCACGTTCGCGCTGCCGCTGGCGATCTATACGCTGTCGGCATTCTTCCGGGAGATCCCGTGGGATTTGGAGAAGGCGGCGAAGATGGACGGCGCCACGCCCGCTCAGGCGTTCGTCAAGGTGATCGTCCCGCTGGCGGCTCCGGGTCTGGTGACGGCGGCGATCCTGGTGTTCATCTTCGCATGGAACGACCTGCTGCTGGCGTTGTCGCTGACCGCCACCAAGGCCGCGATCACCGCGCCGGTGGCGATCGCAAACTTCACCGGTAGTTCGCAATTCGAGGAGCCGACCGGGTCGATCGCCGCCGGCGCGATCGTGATCACGATTCCGATCATTGTCTTCGTTCTGATTTTCCAACGACGCATCGTCGCCGGGTTGACCTCCGGTGCTGTGAAGGGATAGCGCGATGGCCGAGATTGTGCTGGAACACGTCAAGAAGAGCTACCCCGACGGCCACGTCGCGGTGCAGGATCTGAGCATCACCATCGCCGACGGCGAGTTCCTGATCCTGGTCGGCCCGTCCGGCTGCGGGAAGACCACCACGCTGAATATGATTGCCGGACTTGAGAACATCTCGTCGGGAGAGTTGCGGATCGGCGGCGAGCGAGTCAACGAGAAGGCGCCCAAGGATCGCGATATCGCCATGGTGTTCCAGTCCTACGCGCTGTATCCGCACATGACGGTGCGGCAGAACATCGCGTTTCCGCTGACGCTGGCGAAGATGAAGAAGGCCGACGTCGCCCAGAAGGTCGAGGAGACCGCGAGAATCCTGGACCTGACCGAACTGCTGGATCGGCGTCCTTCGCAGTTGTCGGGTGGTCAGCGCCAGCGGGTCGCGATGGGCAGGGCAATCGTGCGTCAGCCCAAGGCTTTTCTGATGGACGAGCCGCTGTCCAACCTGGACGCCAAGCTGCGGGTGCAGATGCGCGGCGAGATCGCACGCCTGCAGAAGAGGCTGGGCACCACCACCGTCTACGTCACCCACGACCAGACCGAGGCCATGACGCTGGGGGACCGGGTGGTGGTGATGCACGGTGGCGTCGCGCAGCAGATCGGCACGCCCACCGAGCTTTACGAGCGACCCGCGAATCTGTTCGTGGCCGGCTTCATCGGCTCGCCGGCGATGAACTTCTTCCCGGCCACGCTGACGTCGGTCGGGTTGGCGCTGTCGTTCGGTGAGGTGACCCTGACGCCGGAGGTGCAGAAGGTGATCGCCGGACACCCGAAACCGGAGAACGTCATCGTGGGGTTGCGGCCCGAGCACATCCAAGACGCGGCGCTGATCGACGGCTATCAGCGGATCAGTTCGCTGATATTCGAGGTGACCGTCGATCTCGTCGAATCGCTGGGCTCCGACAAGTACGTGTACTTCACCACCGCGGGTCCGCAGGCGCACTCGGCCCGGCTGGACGAAGTGGCGGCCGAATCAGAGGTTCATGAAAACCGCTTTGTGGCAAGGGTTCCCACTGAGTCCAAAGCAGCTACCGGACAGCCGATCGAGTTGGCGTTCGACCCCACCAAGCTCGCGGTGTTCGACGCGGACTCCGGCGCAAACCTGACTGTGCCGGTCGCACAATGATTCTCGATGCTGTCCGCACACATCTTCGCAGCCATTTCGGCACCGAGCCCGATTCGGCGAGTGTGACGTTCCTGGGCGCCGAGCCCATCGAGGTGCTGCGGTTCCGGCATCAGCCTGTGGTGCACTTTGTCTCGCTGGGCTGCTCGCGTTACCCGATGACCGACCCGACCGAGATGGTCACCGATCACCTGCGCGGCCCGCGGGCCGAAGTGGTTCTGGCGCTGCGTGATCCCGGTCCGATCAAAGGGCTGGTGCGCACCATGGCGGTGCTGGCGGCCACGCCGGCGGTCGACGGCCTGGTGCTGGTCCCCGATGCGCTGATCGACCTCGGCGCGCCGTTGTGGTCGGGGACGGCTTTCACGGCGGTGTTGTTGGGCCGCAGCGACATTGCCGAGCTACCTTTGGACCCGCCGCGCGAGCCGGTGCGGTTCCTGTCCGCGACTCCCATCACCGCGAACGAGGCGGCCTGGGTGCGGCTCAAGGGCGCTGAGTCGATGCGGGAGGCGTGGCTCAACGACGGTGTGGACGTGCTGGACCCGAATCGGCCGGCGGCGCAACCGAGTTAGAGGTGGCTCAGCGCCGAGTGTGAATTCGGCGACGCGACACGCCGGTGGAGCGTCGGGGACTTCGCACTCGCGGTGTGCGGGGCGGGCCTAGAGCCAGTCGCGGCGACGGAAACTGAAGTAGAGGAACACACAGACCACCACCATCGCGGCGATCACCGACGGGTATCCCCACCTGGAGTCCAACTCCGGCATGAAGTGGAAGTTCATCCCGTAGATCCCCGCCACCATGGTGGGCACCGCGACGATACCGGCCCAGGCCGAGATCTTGCGCATGTCCATGTTCTGCTGCATGCCCACCCGGGCCAGCGCGGCCTGCACCAGTGAGTTGAGCATGTCGTCGTAGCTGGCGATCTGCTCGGCGGCCTGAGTCTGGTGGTCGGCGACGTCCCGCAGATAGCGGCGCACTTCCTTGTTGATCAGGTCCTTGTTCTCGACCTGCATGCGCTGGAAGGCACCCGAGAGCGGCGCCACGCACCGGCGCAACTCCACGACCTCGCGCTTGAGCAGGTAGATCGGTTCGACGTCGATCTTCTTGCCGGGAGCGAACGCGACAACCTCGATGGCGTCCACGTCGTCTTCCATCAGGCTGGTGACGCCGAGGTAGTGGTCCACCACATAGTCGGCGATCGCGTGCATCACCGCGTACGGGCCCAGTCGCAGGTGCTCGGGGTTGCAATCCATCCGCTTGCGGACCTCGTGCAGCCCGCCGTGCTCGCCGTGGCGGACGGTGACGACGAAGTCGGCGCCGACGAAGATCATGATCTCCCCGGTTTCGACGATCTCGCGGGCCAGCACCACCGACTCGTGCGGCACGTAGTTGACGGTCTTCAGCACCAGGAACAGCGAATCGTCATAGCGTTCCAGCTTGGGGCGCTGGTGGGCGACGACGGCGTCCTCGACGGCCAGCGGGTGCAGGCCGTAGGCGTCGGCCACCTCCTGCATCTGCGCTTCGCCGGGTTCGTGCAGACCGATCCAGGCGAATGCCTCCTGGCCGTCCTGCTCGATCTCGCGGACCTTGGCCAGCGCCTCGGCGGGACTGAACTTGCCTGGCAGTCGGTGTCCGTCGACATAGACGCCGCAATCGACCAGGGTCTGTGCCGGCGGATTGGCGACCGGGTGGACGTGCTCGCGGCGCGTTCGTGCGACCGGTCGGAGAGCTTCGGGCAAGGCGTCGAACCCAGGGAACACGTCGCACCTCCAATCGCAGCGCCGGTCTGTGGGCGGTGGTCATCGTACGCGCCCGGACCTAACAGACGGTGCGTCATCAGCCGATTCCCAGCTGCACGATGGACCGGCGATCTCATGACGGCGGCCGTGCGCTAGTTTCGACGCGAACCCGTCTTACCCGAAGGAGCAGAACCGACGTGAGCGCAAGTCCTCTCAAGGTTGCCGTCACCGGTGCCGCCGGCCAGATCGGCTACAGCCTGTTGTTCCGCTTGGCCAGCGGCTCGCTGCTCGGCCCGGACCGTCCGATCGAACTGCGTCTGCTGGAGATCGAGCCGGCCCTCAAGGCGCTCGAGGGCGTGGTGATGGAACTGGACGACTGCGCGTTTCCGCTGCTGGCCGGTGTGGAGATCGGCGCCGACGCCAACAAGATCTTCGACGGCGTGAACCTGGCTTTGCTGGTCGGTGCGCGCCCGCGTGGCCCGGGCATGGAGCGCGGCGACCTGCTGGAGGCCAACGGCGCGATCTTCACCGCCCAGGGCAAGGCGCTGAACTCGGTAGCCGCCGACGACGTCCGCATCGGTGTGACCGGCAACCCGGCCAACACCAACGCGCTGATCGCGCTGAGCAACGCCCCCGACATCCCGAAGGAGCGGTTCTCCGCGCTGACCCGCCTGGACCACAACCGGGCCATCTCGCAGCTGGCCCGCAAGACCGGCGCCAAGGTCACCGACATCAAGAAGATGACGATCTGGGGCAACCACTCGGCCACTCAGTACCCGGACATCTTCCACGCCGAGGTGGGCGGCAAGAACGCCGCGGAGGTGGTCAACGACCAGGACTGGATCGAGAACGACTTCATCCCGACCGTCGCCAAGCGCGGCGCGGCCATCATCGACGCCCGCGGCGCCTCTTCGGCGGCGTCGGCGGCGTCGGCCACCGTCGATGCGGCCCGTTCCTGGTTGCTGGGCAGCCCGGACGGTGACTGGGTGTCGATGGCCGTCTATTCCGACGGTTCCTACGGCGTGCCGGAAGGGATCGTGTCGTCGTTCCCGGTGACCACCAAGGACGGCGACTGGTCGATCGTGCAGGGTCTGGAGATCGACGAGTTCTCCCGCGGCAAGATCGACAAGTCCACCGCGGAACTCGTCGACGAGCGCAACGCAGTCACCGAGCTCAAGCTGATCTGAGCTGGCGCGGACTACCGCGAGCAGACGCAAAATCCCCCTTGAAGCTATTGCTCCGGGGGGATTTTGCGTCTGCTCGCGCAGCTGGCCGCTGGCCGACGAAACGGGCGGGCGGGACGCGAGCGCACTCGTAGTGGCCACCAGAACCAGCGTCCCAGCAGTGCCGCGAGCGCGGGCGTCATGAACGCGCGCACCACCAACGTGTCGAACAGCAGTCCGAGACCGATCGTCGTCCCGACCTGACCGATGGTGCGCAACTCGCTGAACACCATCGAGGCCATGGTGAACGCGAACACCAAGCCGGCATTCGTCACCACCTTGCCGGTTCCGCCCATAGCTCGAATAATGCCCGTGTTGATGCCGGCGGATATTTCCTCTTTGATGCGGGAAACCAGCAACAAATTGTAGTCGGAACCCACTGCTAAAAGGACGATGACGGACATGGCCAATACGGCCCAGTGTATTTGTGTGCCGACGATGTATTGCCAGACGAGAATGGACATGCCGAAAGACGCGCCCAGCGAGAAAACAACGGTACCGATGATGACGAGGGCGGCGACGAGACTTCGCGTGGTGAGCAGCATGACGATGAAAATCAGGCAGAGTGCGGCAACGCCGGCGATGATGAGGTCGTAGGTGGAGCCCTCCACCACGTCCTTCACAGCGGCGGCGGCGCCGGTCAAAGAGATTTTGGCACTTTCCAGCGGGGTGCCTTTGAGTGCCTCTTCGGCCGCTGTCCTGATCGGGTCGATCCGCGAGATCCCCTCGTCGGAGGCGGGGTCACCGCGCTGCGTAATGAGCATACGGACCGCCTTCCCGTCCGCCGACAGGAACACTTTCATGATCCTTTTGAAGTCCGCATTCTCGAAGACCTCGGGCGGCAGGTAGAAGGAATCGTCATTCTTGGCTGCGTCGAAAGCCTTACCCATTGCGGTCGCGTCGTTGCCCTGCTCGTTCAACTGATCAAAGATCCCAGCCGTGGTGCTATGCATGCTCAACAATTCAAGCCGCATGTTCTGCATTGTCTCGATCATCGGCGGGAACTGATTGAGCAACTCGGGCATGATCACATCGATCCGGCCCAGATCTGCTACCAGTTCGTGGAATCTGCCGCTGATTTCATCAACGCCGTCGATCGAATCGTAAACTGATCGAAGTGACCAGCAGAATGGAATATTGTAGCAGTGTTCCTCCCAATAGAAGTAGCTTCGTATCGGCCGCCAGAAGTCGTCGAAATTCGCGATTCTATCTCGCACTTCGTCGATAGTGACCGCTATTTCGGTCGCGTTGGTGATCATTCGATGATTCGTTTCGACGAACCGCTGCATCAGCTCATACATTCGCTGCACCGTATTGATGGTTTTGGCCATTTCATCGGCCTGCACGAGCATGTCGTCGATACGAGCCCGCTGAAACTTCGCTATTTGCAGCGCTATGACTGTTTGCATGCCGAGCTGATACGGGAGCGACGTATGCTCGATCGGGGCTCCTTCTGGCCGAGTCACGGTCTGCACCCGGGAAATTCCCGGAACGGCGAGCACCCCTTTGGCCAGGCGGTTCAATATCAGGAAATCCGCCGGATTGCGTAAATCATGATCTGCCTCGACCAGTAGTACCTCGGGCATCATCACCCGTGACGCCGGGAAATGTCGCGCTACGGCTTCGTAGCCTTGATTGCCGGGGGAATCTCTGGAAATGAACTTCTGGTCGTTATAGCTGGGTTGGTATCCCAGCAGCGTGCACAGTCCGACGAGCGCGACCGCCACTGTGACCAGGAGAACGGGCGCCGGCCATCGAACGGTCACCGTACCGACCCGTCGCCATCGACGAGCCGAGATCTCCCGTTTGGGGTCGAATAACCCAAAGCGGCCGGCAACGGCGATTACGGCCGGAACCATCGTCAGTGCCGTCAGAACCGCGACGAAGATTCCGATCGAGCAAGGAACGCCCAATGGCTGGAAATAAGGCAGCCTGGCGAAGCTCAGACAGAATATTGCCCCGGCGATCGTCAAACCGGAGGCCAAGACCACCCTGGCGACCCCCCGGTAGGCGGTGAAGTATGCCGTCTCTCGATCTGCACCGGCCTGGCGTGCCTCGTGATAACGCCCGATAAAAAATATCCCGTAATCCGTGCCGGCCGCGATTCCGACAGCCATTACCAGATTGACGACGAACGTCGTAAGACCGACGATCCGCTGGTCACCGAGAAATGCGACGACTCCTCGAGCCACTTGCAGTTCGATTCCGACCATGAACAGCAGCAGGAGCACCGTAGTGGCCGAACGGTAGACAAGCAGCAATATCAGGAAGATGACGGCAAGGCTTATCGCCGTCATGACGATGACCGATCTGTCACCGCTGTTCTGCGCATCCGCGGCGAGCGCGGCGGTGCCTGTGACATAAACCGTGATGCCCGGCGGTGGCGTCGTCTGAGCCACGATTCGCCGGACCGCCTCGGTCGACTCGTTCCCCAAAGTCTCGCCTGGGTTGCCGGCAAGGAGCAGTTGAACATATGCGGCCTTACCGTCGGCACTTTGCACAGCCCCGGCCATCAACGGGTCGGCCCAGAAATCCTGGATATGTTGCACATGCTTCCGGTCGTCCGACAGACGACGAACCAGTTCGTCGTAGTACTTGTGTGCGTCTTTACCCAGGGGTTGCTGCCCCTCCACAACGATCATCACGAAGCTGAAGGAGTCGGATTCCTTGAAGTCCACCTTCATGCGCTCTAACGCCTTGAACGACGGCGCGTCCTTGGGAACCAGCGATACCGAATGCTCTTTCTCGACCAACTCCAGCGGGGGGACGCAGAGAGTGACTATGACGGCTATTGCCAACCAAGCCAGAATGATTGGCGCAGAAAAGCGACGGATCGTGCGGGCGACGAGAGGTCTCCCGGTGTCCCCGTTGCTCACGTGCTCGCCGCTCAAGCCTTGCGTGGAATGCACTGGCGTCTCACTTCAGACCGCGTTCCGGCGACCGCGCACACACGGGGTTCACCCATCGCACTCAACCTTCCGCCGTCAACGGATGTCGCCGAGTAAACCACGGGAATGGCAGTTCTACCGGCCATATCGGCCCATGCCGAGCGCTAAGGGGGCAGCGTCGTCACGCTGAATCATGCACCCCCGCCGATGGCGTCCAGTACGGTTTGGACTACTCACTTTGGGTGATGATGGTTCGCAGTGAAGCGGGGCGAGTCGGATGGAACACGATGACCGGGCGCTTCCGCTAACGCCTGGGCAGCTCGACATCTGGCTGGCTCACGAAACGGGTCACCTGGATGTGGAATGGCAGCTCGGGCTGTTCGCCAGGATCGACGGAGCGATCGACCGCGTTGCTGTTGAGCAGGCGATGCGCCGAGTGCTGCATGAGGCTGAACCGCCCAGGGTCACCATCTTCGAGATGGAAGGCCAGGTTTTCCAGAAGGCGATCGATCGGCCGGATGCCGCCGTCATCTTCCATGACCTCAGTGGTCTGCGCCATCCCGTGCAGGAGGCCCGCGCATTGGCGGCATCGATACAGGGCACGCCGATGCCGTTGACCGGCCCACTCTTCAAATTTGCGCTCTTTCAGACCTGGGACGACGAGTACTACTTGTTCGCTTGCGGCCACCACATCGCGATAGACGGCACCGGCATCGCGCTGGTTTTCAATCGGCTGGCGACTGTCTACTCCGCAATTGTTTCCCAAAAGCCCATCCCCCCTGCCTTCTTCGGTTCATTGCAGGATCTGGTCGAGTGCGAGTCGGAGTATGAGACATCCGGCGAGTTTCTGGAAGATCGGGCGTACTGGTCCAGGAACCTGCCGGCGGAAAGCGGACCGCGATACCGGATGCCAAGGTCTTCTGGCGCCGGCGATCCGCGCTCATTTTCAGTGCCGGTTCGATTGGACTCCATGGCTTTGCGCCGCGTGCAACAGTTGGCCCAGGCGTGGGCGATGCCCCAGTCGTCGGTCATTGCGGCGGCATGCGCACTGCTGGTGCATGGCTGGTGCGCCGACGGCTCAGAAGTGGTTCTCGACTTCCCGGTCAGCAGGCGAGTGCGCCCGGAATCGAAGCGAATTCCCGGGATGATGGCCGGGGTGGTGCCGTTGGTGTTGAGTGCCTTCCCGCATTCTTCGGTTGCCGACTTTTGCGCGCACGTCGACGAGCGCATCCGAGAAGCTGTGCGGCATCAGCGGTTTCCGGTATATGCGCTGGGCCGGGAATCCCGCGGCGGGCTGGCGCCGCCGGCAGAGCGAGTGAGCGTCAATTTCGTGCCTGGCAAGACTGCCCTCGACTTCGCTGGTCTCGAAGCATCGGTGCTGCAAGGCAATATCGGACTCTCGAGCAGTTTTGGCCTGTTCTTCGGGGGCGCCGGCGACCAGATCTCGTTCGGCACGGCCGGCGCTGCCGAACCATTTTCGATGTTCGAGGTTTCCGATTTGGCGAGACGACTGGAGCAAGTGCTGCTGGCGATGACCGACGACCCACGCAGACCGCTCTCGTCGCTGACGCTGCTTGAAAGGGGTGACTACCCCCGCCTGGACGAGTGGGGTAACCGGGCGACGCTGACCCAGCCCGCACAGCCGTCGGGGCCGGCGGCCACGATACCCGGTTTGTTCGCCGAGCAGGTGGCCCGCACACCCGAGGCGGCGGCCGTGACCTTCGAGGGTCTGTCGATGACATACCGGGAGCTCGATGCGGCAGCCAACCAGCTTGCGCATCTCCTGGCCCGTCGTGGTGTGGGTCCGGGCGCGGTTGTGGGACTGCTGCTTTCACGATCCGCCCCAGCCGTCGCGGCGATCTTGGCGGTACTCAAGACGGGCGCGGCGTATCTGCCGATCGACCCGTCGCTGCCGGCCGCCCGGATCGGGTTCATTATCGACGACGCCGGGCCGGTTGCCGTGATCACCACCACCGGGTTGCGTCAACGGCTGGACGCGCACCAGCTGCCGGTCATCGATATCGATGAGCTTGGCGATGCGGTCGCGGAAGCCCAAATCGGCACTCAACTTCCGTCCATCGGTGCTGACGATATCGCTTACGTCATCTACACCTCAGGCACCACCGGAGCCCCCAAAGGTGTTGCCATCGCGCACAGCAACGTCGTTCACCTGGTGCATTCGCTGCGGGCGCGCCTTCCGGCGGAGGGCGTGTGGTCGCAGTGGCATTCGCTGGCATTCGACGCCTCCGTGCAGGAGATCTTCGGCGCCCTGCTCTGCGGCGGGCGACTGGTGGTGGTGCCCGAGCAGGTGGCCGCCGCGCCGGACGATCTTCACGCGCTGCTCGTCGCCGAAAGGGTCAGCGTGCTGAGTCAAACTGCCTCGGCAGCAAGCGTTTTGCGCTCCGACGGGCTGGGCTCGGTGTCCCTGCTGGTAGGAGCCGAGCCATGCACCGCCGAGCTGGTGGATCGGTGGGCGCCCGACCGGACGATGATCAATGTCTACGGCCCGACCGAGACCACGGTGGACGTGGCCATCAGCGCCCCGCTGAGTCCCGGGTCGGGTGTTCCGCCCATCGGTTCGCCGGTGACCGGCGCGGCGTTCTTTGTGCTCGACGGGTGGCTGCGGCCGGTGCCGGCCGGGGTGGTGGGGGAACTCTATGTGGCCGGTGCCGCAGTAGGCGTCGGATACGTGCGCCGGGCCGGACTGACCGCGGCGCAGTTCGTCGCGTGCCCATTCGGTGGACCCGGAGGGCGCATGTATCGCACCGGAGACCTGGTGCGGTGGCGTCCGGACGGGCAGCTGGAGTATCACGGGCGTGCCGATCAACAGGTCAAGATCCGTGGGTATCGCATCGAACTCGGTGAGATCGAAGCGGCACTGCGGACCCACCCGCGGGTGGCGCAGGCGGCGGTGATCGTGCGCACCGCGGCTGCCGGTGCCGCGGCCGGAATCGACGACAAACAGCTGGTGGGTTACGTCGTGCTCGATGCGCCGGTTGACGGTCCGCCCGCGAACGCACGGGCTGTCGAGTTGCGCGAGTATGCAGCCGGAAGGCTGCCGCAGTACATGGTGCCGGCGGCGATCATGGTGCTGGAGTCGCTGCCCCTGACTGTCAACGGCAAACTCGATCGGCGGGCTCTGCCGGCTCCGGAGTTCGTCAGTGGTGCGGCGTACCGGGCGCCGCGCGACCCGTGCGAACATGTCCTGGCCGGGCTGTTGGGCGAGGTTCTCGGAGTGAAGACGGTCGGCATCGATGACGGGTTCTTCGATATGGGCGGCCATTCGCTGTCGGCGATGCGGCTCACGGCGCGGATCCGGGCGGAGCTAGGTGTCGAGGTCGGAATCCGGGCATTGTTCGAGGCGCCCACGGTGGCCGGGTTGGCCGAACTGGTGCGGGCGAAAGTCGGTCACGCGGGTGGGACGGCATTGTCCGTGCAACAGCGGCCCCCGGTAGTCCCACTATCGTTCGCGCAGAGTCGTTTGTGGTTTATCGATCAAATCCAAGGTCCTGTTGCGGTTTACAACATGGCGGTAGCGTTGCAGCTGCGTGGTCGACTCGATGCCGGGGCGCTGGGTGCCGCGTTGTCCGACGTGGTGGCGCGGCACGAGAGCCTGCGCACCGTGTTCCCGGCGCCCGGCGGTACGCCCCATCAGCTGGTAATTCCGGCGGCGCAAGCAGATTTCGGCTGGCAGCTCATCGACGCAACCGGGTGGCCGGCGAGTCGACTGAAGGCTGCCATCGACGCCGCGGCGCTTCACCCGTTCCGGTTGTCTGACGAAATACCCTTGCGAGCAACACTTTTCCGTGTTCTCGACAACGAGCATGCGCTAGTGCTCGTGCTGCACCACATCGCCGCCGACGGCTGGTCGCTCACCCCGCTGGCGCACGACATCGGCGTGGCGTATGCCAGCCGGTGCGCCGGGCGGGCCCCCGACTGGCCGCCGCTGCCGGTGCAGTACGCCGACTACACCTTGTGGCAGCGTGCACAACTCGGTGACCTCGGCGATCACGACAGCCGTATCGCCACGCAGTTGCAGTTCTGGGAGAAGACCCTGGCCGGGCTGCCCGAGCCCGTGGCGCTTCCTACCGTTCGGCCATACCCACCGGTCGCCGATTATCGCGGCGCCCGGGTAACGGTGGACTGGCCGTCAGAACTACAGCAGCAGGTTGCCCGGGTGGCCGGCGAGCACAACGCGACCAGCTTCATGGTGATGCAGGCCGCCCTGGTTGTGTTGTTGTCCACACTCAGCGCTGAAAGCGATGTGGTGGTTGGCTTTCCGATCGCAGGGCGGCGCGATCCCGCACTGGATGGCCTGGTCGGGTTCTTCGTCAATACCTTGGTGCTTCGGGTCGACACAGCCGGTGACCCCAGCTTCGCCGAACTGTTGTCCCAAGTGCGACGGCGCAGCCTGGAAGCCTACGAGCATCAAGATGTGCCCTTCGAGGTGTTGGTGGATCGGCTCAACCCGCCCCGCAGCCTGACCAGACACCCGTTGATCCAGGTGGTGTTGGCCTGGCAGAACCTCCCCGGCCAAGAGCATGACCCAGCCGCCGGCCTGAACTTGGGAGATCTGCACGTCACGCCGGAGCTACTGGACACCCACAGCGCCCGCATGGACCTGACATTCTCCCTCGGCGAATCTTGGACCAAGGGTGGCGAACCGGCCGGAATCAGGGGAGGCGTGGAATTTCGCACCGATGTGTTCGACGCGGACGGCATCGAAACACTGGTCGAGTGGTTTCAGCGGGTAGTAGTGGCGATGACCGCAGATCCGGCCCGGCGGTTGTCGTCCGTGGATCTGCTCGACGAGGTTTCCCGTGCCCGGCTGGACAGGTGGGGCAACCGCGCGGTGTTGACCCGGCCCACGAGCCCCGGGGCGTCGATCCCTGCCGTGTGGGCGGCCCAAGTTGCCCGTAGTCCGGCCGCGGTTGCGTTGACCCACGAGGGAGTCTCGTGGACGTATCACGAGGTCGATGAGGCCGCGAATCGTCTGGCGCACTTGATTTCCGGCCATGCTGTCGGCACGGGCGCGCGGGTGGCACTGCTTTTCGAGCGGTCGGCAGAGGCCGTCGTTGCCATACTTGCGGTCCTGAAGGCCGGGGCGGCCTATCTGCCCTTGGATCCCGGGCTGCCGGCGGCGCGACTGAAGTACATTCTCGCCGATGCCACGCCGACGGCCGCCATCACGACCGCTGGTCTGCGCGCCGGGTTCGACGGACACGACCTGTTGGTGATCGACGTCAACGACCCGAACCTTGCTGCCGGACCAAGCCACGCGCCGCCGCCCCCGGCCGGTGATGACATCGCGTACGTCATCTACACATCGGGTACCACCGGCGCTCCCAAGGGTGTGGCGATCACCCACCGCAACGTGACCCAGCAGATCATGTCCCTCGATGGGGGCCTGCCCGCGGCGTCGGAACAGGTTTGGCCGCAATGTCATTCCCTGGCGTTCGATTTCTCGGTGTGGGAGATCTGGGGTGCGTTGCTGCGCGGCGGTCGACTGGTGATTGTGCCCGAGTCAACCGCCGCCTCAGCCACCGACTTTCACGCGTTGCTGGTCTCGGAGGATGTCAACGTGCTGACTCAAACACCCTCTGCGGTCGGGATGCTGCCCGCCGAGGGACTGGATTCGGTTGCGTTGGTGCTGGGCGGCGAGCCCTGCCCGGCCGAGGTGGTGCATCGGTGGGCGCCGGGACGCCTGATGATCAACGCATACGGCCCGACCGAGACGACGATTTACGCGTCTATGAGTGCGCCTCTGACGGCGGAGCAGGCAGGGACCGGGGTGGCGCCGATCGGCTCGCCCGTGCCGGGGGCGGCGTTGTTCGTACTCGATGGCCGGTTGCGGGTGGTACCGGCGGGTGTGGTGGGGGAGTTGTACATCGCGGGTAACGTTGTGGGGGTTGGGTATTGGTGCCGATCGAAGTTGACCGCATCGTGGTTCGTGGCGTGCCCGTTCGGGGCGCCAGGGGGGCGTATGTACCGTACCGGGGATTTGGTGCGCTGGCGGCCCGACGGGCAGCTGGACTATGTGGGCCGCGCCGACGAACAGGTCAAGGTGCGCGGGTATCGCATCGAACCGGGTGAGGTGCGCGCGGCGCTGGCCGAGTTCGACGGCGTGAATCAGGCGGTGGTGATGGTCCGCGAAGACCGTCCCGGCGATAAGCGCCTGGTAGGTTACGTGACCGGTGCGGTAGACCCCGCCGCGGTGCGAGCCGCGGTGGCCGAACGACTTCCGGGCTACCTGGTGCCGGCCGCCGTACTGGTGATTGACGAGCTGCCGATGACGGTCAACGGCAAACTGGACACCCGCGCCCTGCCCCGGCCGCAGTACACGGCTGCCGATCGATACCGCACCCCCGCCACGCCCGTCGAAGAGATCCTGGCCGGCATCTACGCCGAGGTGCTGGGACTCGAGCGGGTGGGTTGCGATGACTCGTTTTTCGATCTGGGCGGGGACTCGTTGTCGGCCATGCGGCTGATCGCCGCGATCAACACCAGCCTGGGGACAGACCTCGCGGTGCGTACGGTCTTCGAAGCGCCGTCGGTGAGCGGTCTGAACCGACGGCTCAGCCGTCATACCGGCTCGCCCAGCTTTGCCTCGGTGCACGGGCGCGACGCGGTACACGCCGACGACCTCACGCTCGATAAGTTCATCGATGCCGCGACGCTGTCCGGCGCACCGACGTTGCCGCGCCCGAGCGCCGTGGCGAGGACGGTGCTGCTGACCGGGGCGACCGGATTTCTCGGGCGTTTTCTGGTTCTGGAACTGCTGGAACGCATGGAGCCGATCGACGGAAGGCTGATTTGCCTGGTGCGGGCCGACTCCGATGAGGACGCGCGGCGCCGGTTGGACCAGACTTTCGCCAGCAGCGACCCGAAAATGTTGCGGCACTTCCACAAACTGGCCGCCGATCGTCTCGAGGTCATCGCCGGGGATAAGGCCGAACCCAATCTCGGTCTGGATGACCAGGTTTGGCGGCGGCTGGCCGACACCGTCGATCTGATCATCGATTCGGCAGCCCTGGTCAACGGCATCCTGCCCTACCGTGAGCTGTTCGGGCCCAACGTGGTAGGCACCGCCGAACTGATCCGCCTTGCGCTCACTACCAAGCTGAAGACCTACGCCTACACCTCGACCGCCAACGTCGGAGACCAGATCGAGGCATCGGCCTTCAGAGAGGACGCCGACATCCGGGTCATCAGCCCTACCCGGGCCAACCACCACGGCTATACCGTTGGCTACGGCAACAGCAAGTGGGCCGGCGAGGTGTTGCTGCGTGAGGTCAACGATCTGTGCGGGGTGCCGGTGGCGGTGTTCCGCTGCGGAATGATTCTGGCGGACACCAGTTATGCGGGCCAGCTCAATGTGTCGGACACCTTCACCAGGGGGTTGCTGAGCATTTTGGCCACCGGCACCGCTCCGCGCTCGTTCTACCAACTGGACGCCGACGGCAACCGGCAACGCTCGCACTTCGACGGCTTGCCGGTCAGCTTCGTCGCCGAGGCTATCGCCACGCTGGGTCTCCAACTGGCCGAGGGGTTCACGACGTTTCATGTGATGAACACCCACGACGACGGCATCGGCCTCGACGAGTATGTCGACTGGCTGATCGAGGCCGGCCACCCGATCCAGCGCATGGACGATTTCGGGGAGTGGTTGCGGCGATGCGAGGCCGGCTTGCGTGCCCTGCCGGATCGTCAGCGGCGACATTCGGCGCTGCCGGCGTTGTCGTTGTACAGGATTACGGATTTGGCGCCCCCGGAGCCGACCCGCGGGTCCGTCGCTGCGACCGAGCGGTTCCGCGCCGCGGTGCGAGCAGCGAATATCGGCCCGGACAAGGACAATCCGGATATCCCGCACGTCTCGGCGCCGATCATCGTCAAATACGCCAACGACTTGCGACTGATCGGGTTGCTCTAGGGAGGTGGCGGCCCTACTCCGCACCCAGCGGCCGCCGCCGGGATCTCATTATCTTGTACTCCAAGATGCCCGCTCGCAGTTGCTCGTAGACCACAGATCCGGGCAGGGCGAGAAAGTTGGCCACCCGGGGACCCGCATCCCCGTAGATCCGTTCCCAGTCACCGACGGCTTGGTTGCGCGAGGCGATCACGTTGGCGGTGATATCCCGCTCGTTCTCGATAGTGAAGTCCAGCGCCTGCAAACGCGTTCTCACCTGGTCCCACTCGTACGAGCCCAGTAGGTCGGTGTGCAGGAACCAGGCTCCGGGACGGCTGATCCGGCGTACTTCACCCAGGAACTTCGCGAGATTACTGTAGGAATGCGATGATTCCACATTCATGACGACATCGCAGGATCCGTTGTCCAGCGGGATATTCAAGGCGTCGCCCACTTCGAAGCGCAGCGAGGGATGGAGATGCGTCGACCGGCAGAAGGCGATCGCCTCGGAGGACCTGTCAATGCCAGTCACGTGCGCGGAGAAGGTCTCCGCGACAAGTGCTGCCGTACCGCCGCGACCGCATCCGATGTCGACGATGGTGCAGTCGTTCAGGTCGAGCGATCCGATCAGCTCGAACACCAGGCGGACCGAATTGGCGTTGAAGGTACCTTCGCGGATGACGGCGGTGGAGTCATTGCGAGAATCCGTCGCCGCGTATCCGTAGTTCAAGAAGTGCGATACCTTGGCCAACCCGACTGCCGCGAAGCGCCGGCTGAGTTGATCGTAGAACTTATGCCATCCGCTGGGGCTCGTCGACATGAGGTCGTCGGCCAGGTGTGCCGAAATGGGTTCGGAGACGGCTTCATTGGAATCGTCCACCTACGTCGTCGCTATCTGCTCGGCCAAGTGCTCGGCGAACGAAGTGATCGTCGGGTAGTCGAACACCGCGGTGGCGGTGATCGTGAATGCGCCACCGAACTGGCCGAGCAACCGGTTGCGGAGTTCCACAGCCATCAGTGAATCCATCCCGAGTTCCAGGAATCGGCTGGACGCGGCCGGCGGTTGGGCGAGTCCGAGGAAGTGTTGCAATTCGGTCTGCAGATGCTCGGTGAGGAAGCCGGCCAGCTGCGGCGTCGGCACCTCCTGCAGTTGTCTCAGCAGTGCACTGTCGACGGGCGTCGCCGAAACCTCGCTGGGTAACACATATTCGAGAACGGGTGGGCGGTGGGCGCTGAGCAGCTTCGCGACGCGTTGCCAGTTGGCCTTGACCACGACCACCTGCGCGATTCCATGCGCGACTATTTCGCTGACCGCGTTCAACGCGGCGTCGGGCGCAAGGGGAATGAGGCCCCGGGCACCGAGATTGGCGCGTGCGGCATCCGAGCTCGCCATACCGCCGTGCGCCCACGGGCCGAAGTTGATGCTGCTCGCGGGCAGACCTTGCGCCCTGCGATACGCAACAAGTCCGTCAAGCAGTGCGTTGGCGGTCGCATAGTTGGCCTGGCCCGCCGCTCCCAGCACGCTGGCGCCCGACGAGTACATGACGAAGAAGTCGAGATCGTCGTTTCTGGTCAACCGATGTAAAAGCCAAGCACCCAACGCCTTTGGCCGCATCGTACTTCGGAACCGCTCCAGGCTCTGCTGGGGCAGCAGAGCGTCATCGAGCACACCCGCGAGGTGCGCCACACCGGCGAGCGGTGGCAACTCGGCCCGGATCCGCTCCAGTAGCGACGCGAGCTGGGACTCGTCGCCGACGTCGGCCGCAAACGTGTGAATTCGGCATCGGTAACGCTCGGTGATGGTGTCGATTTCCCGTTGCGCGTCCGCGTCGGGCGTCCGCCGGCTGGTCAACACGATGTCACCGGCCCCGAGTTGGGCGAGATGGGCTGCCGTGTGCATACCGAGCGCACCCAGGCCGCCGGTGATCAGATAGCTCCGGTCGCCGCGCCCCTGAAGCGGTTTGGGCATCTGCAGCACAATCTTGCCGATGTGGCGCGCCTGCTGCATACGGCGGAATGCGGTCTTCGCATCGGCCAGCGGGTAGATCTCGAGAGCCGGCGGGGCCAGTTCCCCACTGGCCAACCCGTCAGCCAGCACCGACATCAGGCCTCGGATTCGCTGGGGGTCCGTCATCATGAGCATGTCCAGCGCCACGATCTCGTAGTCGAGGTCCGGGCGGGCCGCCGCCATCTGCTCGGCAGTCCAGATGTCCCGTTTGGCGATCTCGACGAACCGGGCGCCCTGGGCAGTCGCTCGCAGCGTCGCTTCGATGAATCCCTCGTTGGTCAGGCTGTTGAGGACGACATCGACGCCTGCTCCGTCGGTGTCCGCGAGGATCTGGTCTGCGAAATCCGTGCTGCGCGAGTCGTAGACGTGCTCCACGCCGATCTTGCGCAGCGTCGCACGCTTGTGCTCGCTGGCGGTTGCGAAGATGGTTGCACCGCGTTGGCGCGCCACCTGGATCGCCGCCAGGCCGACACCACCGCTGGCGGCGTGAATAAGCACCCGGTCGCCGGGTCCCAGCTTCGCCCAGTCGAATGCCAGGAACGCGGTCAGCATGGCAGTCGGTGTGCTCGCCGCGGCCGTCGCGTCGGTACCGTCCGGGACCGCCGCGAGGAACCGAACAGGCACGTTTGCCCGACTGGCCATCGATCCCGCCGTGGCCCCGAAGACCCGCTGCCCGACCTCGAATTCGGTGACGCCAGGACCTACTGCGGTCACGACGCCGCAGATATCGCCGCCGACCGGCCCGGCATAGCCCGGGTAGAGGCCGAGCACATTGAGCACGTCGCGGAAGTTCAGACCGGCGGCCTCGACCCTCACCTGTACATGACCCGCGAGCGGTGCGGCGACTTCCGTCTCGGCGAGACGCAGGTTGTCGATCGCGCCCCGTTGGGTGGGTTCCAGGGCATAGTCAGTCGCGCGGGGCACCGCCAGGTGGGCACCGCGCGCCCATGGCAGCAGCCGCGGCACCAGTAACTTTCCTTGTCGCAGCGCGATTTCGGATTCATCAGGCTGCGTACCGAGGAGGCCGGCCAGCGCGCGCACAGCGTCATCGGAGCCGTCGTGGTCGACCAGTCGGCAACGCAGTTGCGGCTGCTCGGCGACGATGCTGCGCCCGAGCCCCCACAGCGCCGCCTGCACGGGATCGACCGGCTCGCCGGATTCGGTCGCTACCGCCCGTTGTGTGACGATCCACAGACCGCCGGGAAGTCTCGCCGCTTCAGGTGTCAGCAGGGCGTGCACGATGTTGAGCAGCTGGTCGATCTCGCTCTCGAGTCGCGCGTTGAATTCGGAGCTCGACTCTTCTGCGCCGGGGCGCGCGGTGGCGCCCCAAACGATGCCGGACACCGGCACACCGCGCTCCTGGGCCTGCGCCAAGAACTGCGTCCACGATTCCACATCCGTTGTGCGACTTGACCGGAGACAGCCTGGCACGTCTGCTGCCAGCCTGTCGAAGCCTGCGATCAGCCAGGTCGGGAAAGTGCCACCGGCACCCCCACCAGCACCTGCAGAGGCCGCGACCTCGCGCCAGCTGACGCTGTACAGGTTCCGGGTGGCATCCCCGCCTAGCCCGCGCAACAACGCCGCCCGGGGCGCCCGCTTCACCTTGAAATCGCGGATTCCGCCCAGCCGGCGGCCATCCCGGTCCACGAAGTCGAGATCGAAGGCCTGAGTCTCGGCGTCGGGATCGCCGGGTTGCCACCTTGCGCGGCAATAAAAACGCCGCGGCATCCGCTCTTGCAATTCCACCAGCCCGTATTGCAGCGGCAAGAAGAGATCCGTGCCGGTCTGCCCGAGTTCGGCCGCTGCCCGGATCATTGGAGAAGCTGGGGACGAGACACCTGTGCACAGGTCCAGCAGCACCGGATGGACGGGCTCGCTGGCGAGTTGCTCGGCGAGTTCGGCGCCGACTGCGATGTCGCCCACCGACTCTCCCTCGCCGACCCACAGCGATTTCAGGGAAGTGGACCAGGTGGGCCCCAACGCCAGTTCCATGTCCGCGAGGGCCTCGAACAGTTGCTGTGGGCGGGTGCGGGCCAATCGCTCGCACAGGGCGTCGATGGACTCCTCCCGTTCCGCCGTCGGCGCCGTCTCCTGCTTCTGCGCCTCGGCAGCGTCATCGTGAAGTCCTGCCGCCACCTTGCCATCTGCGTTCAACGACCATTCGGCGTCGCGATCACCGTAGGGGCGGCTATCCACCCGGAAGGTCCAACCGCCCTCATCAACCGGATGCAGAGTCAGCTGCACCTCGCGGGATGTCTTCTCGCCCAGAATGACCGGTTCGTAGAAGAAGACTTCGCGTACCTGCGCCGGCGTACCGGCGGCAGCCAACGCCATCGCCGCATACGTCGCACCCGGAACGACAACGTTGCCGTAGATGACGTGATCCGACAGCCATGGCTGTGATTTGAGCGACAGCAAGCTTGTGTAGACGACATCGCCAGATGCGAGATCTTTTCCGCTGCCCAGAATGCCGGAACTGGCGGCGCCGTCGGCGCGGATACCGGAAGTCTTGGGCCAGAACCGGCGGCGCTGGAACGGATAGGTAGGCAGCTCGACCCGGCTTCGTCGCTGATGATGCAGAGCAGCGAAGTCCGGCCGGCATCCGGCCGCATACGCTGCCGCCAGCGCTTCGGTGATCTGGCGCCGGGCGTCAGTGCCCTTGCGCAGTGAAACGATGGCGCGCGGAGCCACTGACGATTCCGGCCAGATCTGCATGGCAGCCCCGGTCAGAATCGGCTGCGGACCAAGCTCCATCAACACCGAGCAGCCCAGTTCCGATGCTGTGCGCACGCTTTCGGCGAACCGCACCGGCTGACGCGAATGCTTCCGCCAGTACTGGGCATCCAGCGGGTTGTCCGCCGTGAGCACCGCACCCGTGCGATTGCAGATGAGCGGAAGCGTCGGCACCCCGAACTCCATTTGCGCCGAACATGTTTCGAATTCGGCCAACGCCGGTTCCATCAGCTCGGAGTGGAAAGCGTGACTGGTCTCCAGCCAGTTACACCGAATGCCGTCGTTGCTGCGGGTGGCGACTATCTGTTCCAGATCCTCGCCCGGACCCGACAGCACCGTGTTGGAGCCGTTGTAGGCGGCCACCGACACCCGCGGGAATTTGTCGGCGATGTCTTCCACCTGCTTGGGGTCGGCGAACATTGCCACCATCCGGCCGCCGTCGGGCAGGTTGCCGAACACCCGCCCCCGTTGGGCGATCAGCCGTGCCCCGTCCTCGAGGCTGAACACCCCGGCCACGCATGCCGCCGCATACTGTCCCACGCTGTGGCCGAGCACCACGTCGGGCTCGATACCCCACGACTGCCAGAGCCGGGCCAGACCCATCTCGATGGCGAACAGCGCCGGCTGTGCGAAAGAGGTGTGGCGCAGCGCATTTTCGGCATCGTCGTCGGTGTTGAACAGCACCTCCAGCAGCGGACGCGCCGTGATGCCCTCGACCGCCTGTGCACACCGGGTCACGGTGTCGGCGAACACCGGTTCGCTGTCGAATAATTCGCGCGCCATCCCCGGATACTGGCTGCCCTGCCCGGTGAAAAACCACGCCGTCTTGGGTGGGTCACCGCACTCGCCACGCACCGCACCGGGTCCCAGCCGATTCTCGGCCAACCCCGTCAACAGGTCATGAGCTTGCTGGACCGAATCCACCACCAGCGCTGCCCGATGCTCGAAATGCGAGCGTCCCACCCCGGCGGTGAAACACACGTCGGCGATGTCGACCTGCGGATGCGCGTGAAGCCAGGTCCCATAACGCTGCGCCAACCCCGCCAATGCCGGCGCAGAACGTGCCGACAGCGCCAGCACGCTAACCGTTTCGTCACTGGTCGCCGGTTTTGCCGCAGCGAGCTCGGCAGGCGGCGGTGCCTCCTCGATCAGCACGTGGGCGTTGGTGCCGGAGAACCCGAAAGAACTTACCCCGGCACGGCGCGGCCTGGCCCCGTTCTTCGTGAGGCCCTGCCACGGGACTGCCTTGCCAAGCACCCGGACCGGCAATGAGTTCCACGGGATGTGCGGCGATGGTGTCCTGAAGTGGAGGTTCTGCGGCAACATTTCGTGCTGTAACGACAACACGACCTTGATCACGCCGGCGACTCCTGCCGCGGACTCCAGGTGGCCGACGTTGGTCTTCACCGATCCGATCAGTAGCGGGTCATTGGCTTCGCGGCCGGCTCCGTAGACGGCCGCTGCGGCCTGGACCTCGATCGGGTCTCCCAGCGAGGTGCCCGTGCCGTGCGCTTCCAGGTAGTCGACGTCACGACCGGCGAGACCGGCCCGGGCCAGCGTGGTGGCGATAAGACGCTGTTGTGCACCGCCGTTAGGCACCGTGAGACCGCTGGAAGCCCCGTCCTGATTGACCGCGCTACCTCGGATGACTGCGCGGATCCGATCACCGTCTCGCTCCGCGTCGCTCAGCCTCTTGAGAACCAGGACCCCGCATCCCTCACTGCGCACGTAGCCGTCCGCAGCAGCGTCGAAGGTCTTGCAACGCCCGTCGGGGGAAAGCATTTTGGCGCGCGAGGTGGCGATGAGCGATGCCGGACTCAACAACACGTTCACTCCACCGGCCAGTGCTAAATCGCAATCGCCGGCGTGCAATGCGTGACAAGCCTGATGGATGGCGACCAACGACGAGCTGCACGCGGTATCCACCGCCATCGCCGGCCCCTCCAGCCCGAGCGCGAACGCAACCCGGCCCGCGATAACGCTGATCGAGTTGCCGGTGCCGAATTGAGCTTCGATGCTCTCGAAGGTACTGGCGGCCAACACATGCGAATATTCGTTGCTGCACACGCCGACGAACACGCCGCTTCGGCTGCCGCGCAACGCCGCGGGCGAATATCCGGCACTCTCCAGACCCTCCCAGGCAATCTCCAGCATCAACCGCTGCTGCGGATCTATCCAGACTGTCTCGCGCGGGGAGATGCCGAAGAATTCCGGATCGAATCCGTCGACCGAGTCGAGGAATCCGCCATAGCGGGTGTAGATCTTGCCCGGTGTGTCTGGATCCGGGTCGTAGTACTCGTCGATGTCGAAGCGATCATCCGGGATCTCGCGGATCGCATCCACACCGTTTGACAGCACTTCCCAGAACGCGTCGGGATCAGGCGCACCCGGAAAGCGGCAGGCTACCCCGACGATCGCAATCGGCTCGTCGGTGCGCACGATTGGTGCCGGGACAGGCTCGGCTGCGACGGATGCCGGCGTACCGAGACCGAGGACGTCTCGAAGCAGGTACTCGGCGGCGTCATTCAGCCGCGGATAATCCATCGCGAGGGTCACCGGCAGTTCTCTGCCCAACCCCTGCTCGAATCGGCGATGCAGGTTGACGGCCATCAGCGAGTCAATGCCGAGATCGAAAAACCCGACGTCATCCCGAATTTGAGTGCGGTCGATCTTTGTCACCTCGGCGACGGCGTCGCGCATGTAGTCCAGCACCAGCGCCCGGCGCTGCTGGACGGGAGCCGCTTTGATCTGGTCGATCAACGGGGTCGTCGCGACGGAGATCCGCCCCACCGGGTTCTCCGGCACCTCAGGCGCAATGCGCGCGTGGAAGTTCCGCTTGCGCAGCATCAGCTGATACGGCAGGAACCGGGGCCAATCGATCTTGGCCAGGATTCCGTACGGTGCGGGTGAGGCGATGAGTTTCGCCATGCCTTCCAACGTCGGGGCTGGTGAAAGCGGCGCCACTCCGAGCGCCGCCCAGGTGTCTCGGGTCCTGTTGTCGGCCATACCCGCCGGCCAGAGGCCGAGAGCGACGGTGGTGCCGGGGATTCCGTGCTGACGCTGCCACCAGGCCAACCCGTCGAGGAACGCATTCGCGCAGGCGTAGTAGATCCAGCCCCTGCTGGGCCACAGCGCACTGATGGACGAGGTGCTGAGGAAGAAATCCAGCTGCAGGTCGAGGGCAGCTTGGCTCAAATACCAACTACCCCAGACTTTTCCCGTGAACACCTGGTGCAGCATGGCGTCGTCCAAAGTATCTACCGGACCCATGTTGAACTCGCCGGCCGCGTGCACGATACCGGCCAGTGGCGGCAATTCGGTGCGCACGGTGGACAGCAGCGCAGTGACGTCATCCCGTTTGGAAACGTCCGCTGCCAGGGTTCGGATCTGGCAACCGAACCCTTCCCGTATCGCGTCGATGCGTTGCTGCGCGGCCTCGCTTGGGTTGCGTCGGCCGGTCAACACCAGGTATCCGGCACCCCGCGCGGCAAGGTATTCGGCAATGTCGAGTCCGATCGCACCAAGTCCGCCTGTCACGAGATACGTTGCGTCAGTGCGGAGCCCGAGTTCGACAGTCGTCGGCTCCTCGGTGCGGCGGGAGACGCGAGCGACGTATGTGGCGTGATCACGCAGTGCGATCTGGTCTTCGGTGGCCGCGCCGTGCAAGATGTGCGCAATCAACCCGGGCCACTCGTTGCCGACACCGGCAGGCAGATCCGCCAGTCCACCCCAGATTTTCGCTACTTCAGTCGCCGCGGTGCGACCCAGCCCCCAGAGGCACGACTGAGTCGGTGACACGGTGTCGGAGGCCGTAACGTGTTGTGCACCAACGGTGATCATCCAGATTCGTAGGTCCAGCTGAGAAGCGATGGCGGCGCGGATGAACCGTTGTGTGCCGCTGAGGATTCGGTGCTGCAGCCGATCCAGCGACCGTGTCGACGCGGCACCGCCCGGGTCGAGGCCTGCGAGGTGGAGGATGCGCAACGTGGGTTGCTCGGCCGCAGCAGCACGGAGTTCCGCTTGCAGGAGCTCTTCCTCGGAGTCTGATTGGGGCAACGCGAGGATCCGGTGCCGGTGGCCGTGCGCTGCGAGTACGTCGAGAAGTGGCCCGACAGTGTCGGCGTCATCGGTGAGCAGGAGCCAGGTAATCCCGCCGGAGTCCCGACTGGGCGTGGGGGCCGGGCCCGCAACTGAGGAAGCTAACTTCTCCCAACAGATCTCGTAGCGGGCGTCCGCGAGGGACTGCACGCTGCGCTCGCGATTGTGTTGAGCCGCAAGTCGTTGCAGCATGCCTACCGTCTTGCTGGTGTCGTCGGCGTCCTGGGAATCGCCGACCAGCGCGGCCAAATCTTCGAGCCGCTCCTCCTCGAGTAGCCGGACCGTCTCGGTGCGTACCGCATCGGTCGGACGGGCTTTGCGTCCTTCGAACCAATACGTCTGACGTTCGAAGGGATAGGTGGGTAGGTCGACCTTGCGGCCCCTGCCGTGCTGGAACGCGGCGAAGTCGGGGTGGTGGCCGGCGATGTAGATGTCTGCGAGTGCATCGGTGATCTGGTTGTGGTCGTTCGCATTTCGGCGCATGGATGCGATCGCCCGGGGTGCGTTTGCCGGGTCGGGCCAGGCCCGCAGGGCTGCGGCGGAGAGCACCGGTTGGGGGCCCACCTCCAGTAACAGCCGGCATCCGAGGTCGGCGAGCGTTCGCACACTCTTGGCGAATTCGACTGGCTGTCGCGCGTGGCGGCGCCAGTACGAACCGTCCAGCGCCGTGTTTCTGGCTACTGCCGCGCCGGTGCGGTTACACACCAATGTCTTCTGCGGCGAACCGAATTCGAAGCGGGCGAGGTATTGCTCGAACTCGTCCAGCACGGGATCGAGCAACGCGGAATGAAAGGCATGGCTGGTGTCGAGCCAGTCGCACCTGACTTCCTCGTCCAGCAGGCCGGCTATTGCGCGCTCCAGAACTTCCGCGGGACCGGAAAGCACGGTATTGGCACCGTTGTAGGCTGCCACTGAAAGGCGCGGGTAGTGGTCGATCAAGCTCTCGACGCGGTCCGCGGCGGCGAACACCGCGACCATCCGGCCACCCGGTGGCAGACTGCCGAACAACCGGCCGCGTTCCGCCATCAACTGTGCCCCGTCCTCGAGAGTGAACACACCGGCGACGCAGGCCGCCGTGTATTGACCCACGCTGTGGCCCACCACCACATCGGGTTCGAGGCCCCATGACTGCCAGAGCCGAGCCAGGCCCATCTCCACGGCGAACAGGGCCGGCTGGGCGTGGGAGGTGTGTCGCAGCGTGTCTTCGGTATCCGGGCCGAAAATTACTTCCAGCAGCGGTCTTTCGAGGATGTCGGCGGCAGCGTCGGCGCACCGGGTCAATGTCTCGGCGAACACGGGCTCGAGGTCGAACAGGTTCCGCGCCATACCGACGTACTGGCTCCCTTGGCCCGGGAACAACCAGGCGGTCTTCGGCGGGTCGGAGCATCCGCCGCGAACCAGTCCCGATGCCGGACGATCGTCGGCGAGCGCATCGAGTAGCTCGGCGGCGGAGGCGGTGGAATTCACCACCAACGCGGCGCGCTGGCCGAAGTGGGAGCGGCCCGCACCCGCGGTCAGGCACACGTCGGCCAGGGCGGCGTCTGGGTGTTCGGCCAACCACTCGCGGTATCGGTGTGCCAGCGCTACCAACGCAGTCGGCGTACGCGCCGAGAGCGGCAGAACGCGGAGGCGTTCGTCGTGCGGCCGCGTGGGCGGGTCGGCTTCCCGATCCACCGCTGATGGGGCTTCCGCGACGACGACGTGGGCGTTGGTGCCGGTGAAGCCGAACGAACTGATCCCCGCGATCCGGGGGCGGCCGTTAGGGGCCCACGGGGTGGTTTCCGCCACGACCCGCACCGGAATGCGGTCCCAGGGAATATGCGGTGATGGATTTTGGAAGTTCAGGTGTTTCGGCAGTTGCTGGTGCTCGAGCGACAGGATGACCTTGATCAGGCCGGCGATCCCGGCGCTGGCTTCCAGATGCCCGATGTTCGTTTTCACCGAACCGACCAACAGCGGCCTGCCGGCGTCGCGTCCGGTGGCGAATGCCGCACCGGCAGCTTGCATTTCGATCGGGTCGCCCAGCGATGTCCCGGTCCCGTGCGCCTCCAGGTAGTCGATGTCGCAGGCCGCCACACCGGCGTTTTGCAGCGCATCCGCGATCACCCGCTGCTGGGCGATGCCATTGGGCACCGTCAGGCCACCCGATGCGCCGTCCTGGTTGACCGCGCTGCCCCGGATCACCGCCCGGATCCGGTCACCGTCGCGGATGGCGTCGTCGAGTCGCTTCACCACGATGACGCCGCAGCCTTCACCCCGGACGTAGCCGTCGGCGGCCGCGTCGAAGGTCTTGCACCGTCCGTCGGGCGCCAGCATGTGCGCCCGGGAGAAATTGATCATGGTCGTCGGGCTCATCAGCAGCCCTACGCCACCGGTCAGTGCGAGATCGCACTCCCGCAGCCGCAACGCCTGGCACGCCTGGTGCACCGCCACCAATGACGAACTGCACGCGGTGTCGACCGAGACGGCGGGTCCCACCAACCCGAGTCGATAACTGATGCGCCCCGCCGCGGCGGCGGATGCATTGCCGATCGCAAGATAGGCGTCGATGTCCTCCACGGTCATCGCGTTGGTCAACAGCGTCAGGTAGTCGGTCGTGGAGATGCCGATGAAGACGCCGGTTTTGGTGCTCGCCAACGACGACGGGGCGGTATTGGAATGCTCGACCGCTTGCCACGCCGTCTCCAGCAACAGGCGGTGCTGCGGATCCATGAACACGGCCTCGCGCGTCGACACTCCGAAGAACGGTGCGTCAAAACTTCCGACATCCTCGATGAGCCCGGCCCTGCGGGTCACCATCTTCCCGGGAGTGTCCGGATCTGGGTCGTAGTAGTCGTCCATATTCCATCGTTCACCGGGAATCTCCGAAATGGCATCGCGTCCCTGCCGCAATACCTCCCAGAAGCCCTCGGCATCGGCTGCGCCGGGAAAACGCGCCGCGTAGCCGACGATCGCGAACCCGGCTCCCCCCTGATCCACGTCCGTTGTCACGAGGGTGTCCTCTCTGTCGAGGTCAGCGTCTGTTGACGTCAGCGAAAATTCGCCGGGTGCCGCGATGCGGTTGACACCGCGAAACGACCGAGCGGTGTCGGCTGGTGCGGCAAAAGAGCGCGCGAAGGGGTTCGTGCCAGCAACGGTTCGCTGTGCAACGCCGCCATCCTGACGCTCCCGCGTGAATCAGCCATCAAACCCCCGGTAAAGCGGTATCGAGTCCGCGCTGCGGGCTCTTCGGGGGACGACGGCATTAGCTCGTGCTGGCAATGTACACGCGTCGGCACTGGGCGGTCACGGAGTTGATGCAAACAGCTGGCGGCTGGCAGTACTTCGTTGGATCTTCCTCCTCAGTGCGCTTGTCCTCATCCCTCCGGGCCGGTTGACACCACCCGTTGAAATGGGGCCCCCGGCCGTCACCTCGGATAGCGATTCTGGATTGATAGCCAGGCTGAGTAGTCTGAGTGCCGTGTCGGAAACCCTCGAGAGCTCCCAAGTTGTTATCACGGACGACGAAATCTTCGCGGCACACGAAGGCGGCAAGCTTTCGGTAAGCCTGACCTCTCCGCTCAACACCCAGCGCGCGTTATCGCTGGCCTACACACCGGGTGTGGCGCAGGTCAGTCGCGCGATCGCCACCGACCGCACCCTGGCCGGCCGCTACACCTGGGCCAGCCGGCTGGTCGCGGTGGTCAGCGACGGCACCGCGGTACTCGGCCTCGGTGACATCGGCCCGGCCGCGTCGCTGCCGGTGATGGAAGGCAAGTGCGCGCTGTTCAAGGAGTACGGCGGCCTGAACGCCATCCCGATCGTGCTGGACACCAAGGATCCCGACGAGATCGTCGAGACCCTGGTGCGGCTGCGTCCGACGTTCGGCGCCGTCAACCTCGAGGACATCTCGGCGCCGCGCTGCTTCGAGATCGAACGGCGCGTGATCGAGGCACTCGACTGCCCGGTGATGCACGACGACCAGCACGGCACTGCGGTGGTTTCCCTGGCGGCGCTGATGGGTGCCGCCAAGGTGCTGGGCCGGGACATGACCGCGCTGCGGGTGGTGGTCTCCGGCGCGGGGGCCGCCGGCGTCGCGTGCACGAATCTGCTGCTGGCCATGGGCGTTTCGGATATCACGGTGCTGGACTCCCGGGGCATCGTGCACAGCGGACGTGACGACATGAACAGCGTCAAGCACGAGCTGGCCCGCCGCACCAACCCGGGCGGTCGTACCGGCGGATCGGTCGAGGCGCTTGACGGCGCCGACGTCTTCCTCGGGGTGTCCGGCGGGCTGGTCCCCGAAGAGTTGATCGCCACCATGGCGCCCGAGGGGATCGTGTTCGCGCTGTCCAATCCGGACCCCGAAATCCATCCCGATATCGCCGCCAAGTACGCGGCGATCGTCGCCACCGGACGCAGCGACTTCCCGAATCAGATCAACAACGTGTTGGCGTTCCCCGGGATCTTCCGTGGCGCCCTTGACGTCGGGGCGCGCCGGATCACCCAGAAGATGATGGTGGCCGCGGCCGAGGCGATCTATTCAGTGGCCAGCGAAGACCTGGCCATCGACCGGATCGTGCCGAGCCCGTTGGACCGCCGCGTCGGGGAAGCAGTGGCCGCCGCCGTGGCGCTGGCCGCAGAAGACTCCGACTGGGTGTGAGCATCAGCAGGCTGGCCGCGCTGCTGCTCGGCCTGGTGCTGATCGTTGCCGGTTGCTCGGGTCACGGGGAACGGCACCCGGATCTGGTCGTCGGATCCACGTCGGACGGCGACTCGAAATTGCTTGCTGCGCTGTATGTTTCGGCGCTGCGATCGTACGGTTTTCCGTCGCACGTCGAGACGGCCTCGGACCCGATGGCCAAGTTGGATGCCGGGGCGTTCACCGTCGTCCCGGGCTATACGGGTCGCGTGCTGCGTCAGTTGCAGCCGGGTGCCTCGGAGTTGTCCGACAAGCAGGTCTATCAGGCCATGAACGCGGCCCTGCCCGAAGGCGTGGCCGCCGGGGATTACGCCACGGCGGCCGAGGACAAACCGACGCTGATCGTCACGCCGGCGACCGCCGCGGCGTGGGGCGGCAACGATCTGAGTCAGTTACCGGGGCACTGTGCGGGGTTGGTGGTTGGTGTGGTGACCGGGCATCCGGTCCCGTCGTCGGTGGGTTCGTGCCGGTTGCCCGAGCCACGCGAATTCCCGGACGACACAACGCTGTTCGCGGCGTTACGGTCCGGCGAGCTGACCGTCGCCTGGGCCGGTAGCGCCGATCCCGGCATTCCGCCGGACCTGATCGCGTTGGCCGACGGCAGCAAGAACTCGCTGATCCAGGCCGAGAACGTGGTGCCGCTGTATCGGCGCAACGCGCTGTCCACCCGACAGTTGTTGGCGGTCAACGAGATTGCCGGCGTCTTGGACACCGCTGCGCTGGCCGACATGCGCCGCCGGGTGGCCGCGGGCGCCGACCCGCAGGTGGTGGCCGACGGGTGGCTGGGGGAGCACCCACTGGGGCGCTGAGCACGAGCCGCGGCTCTGGAACGGCACTATTGCATTACTGAAACATCAGTACTAGCTTTGTGAAATATCACAGGTCGCCGACCGGGAGTTGCCGCCATGACCGGACTGAATGAATCTCGTTATCCCTTCCAGAAGGGACTACTCGATCTCGGCGGCGGGCTCTACACGTTTCAGTCGGGCAGCGACGCCTTCGGTTTGTCCAACGCAGGCCTGGTCACCAGCAAGGACGAGACCCTGGTCATCGACACGCTCTACGACCTCACGCATGCCCAGGAGATGGTCGACTCGATCACCCCGGTCACCGCGTCCGCACCGGTGAGATACGTGTTCAACACGCACAGCGATGGCGACCACATTTTCGGCAACCAGCTGTTTCCCGACGATGCCGAGATCGTGGCGACCGAGGCGGCAAGCGCGTTGATGACCCAAGATCAGGCAGACCTGACCGCCTCGTTGTTCGACGACAGCCAGCACCCTGACTCACCGCTGCATCCGTTGGCGGCGATGGGACTGTCCCAGCCGTTTGACTTCCACCCGATAGTGGTCCGACCGGCAGATGCGACATTCTCCGGCGAACGCTCCCTCCGGGTGGGCGAGCTCGATGTCGAGCTGCACGAATTGGGACCCGCCCACACGGTCGGCGACGCGATCGCGTTCGTCCCCGAGCACGGAGTGCTTTTCGCCGGCGACCTGTTGACGCACAACATCGTCAAGATCGTCTGGTCGGGTTCGATCGCCAACTGGATCACCGCACTCGACAGGATTCGCGCGTTCGATGCAAAGGTCATCGTCGCCGGCCACGGGCCGGTGCTCAGCGGCGATGGCATCAACGCTGCCCTGGACCGAAACAGAGAGTTCTGGTCGTACCTGCACGAAGAGGCCTATGCGCTCTTCGACCGCGGCATACCTGTCGACGAAGCCGCAGCTCATATCGATGTGAACGACTACCCCGACGTCGTCCCCACGCTTCCGACCATCATCGCCGCGATCTACCACGAACGGGACGCGGAGGTCCCCTACCAAACCCTGCCCGAAACGTTCGCGTCGATCGCCACGCAGATCACCGAACTCATGCGGAGGTACTCATGAACAACGACATCGGCACAGTGCTGACCGAGCAGGTCCGGCGCGCTCGATTCGAGCGAGGCGCGGAGGTCCTGGAGAAGATCAGCGGGATCGCGGGAGCGGGCCAGGCCTTCTATGACGGGCTGGCCGACATCGCACCCGCACTGGCGGAGGATGTCGTCGCGCACGGCTGTGGCGACGTGTATTCAACGACATGCTTGGCCCCGCCGCAGCGGCAACTGGTCACGATCGGGATCCTGACCGCGCTGGGTGGATGTGAACCGCAGCTGGAGATGCACCTCAACATCGCCCTCAATGTCGGTTTGACGCCCACCGAGCTCGTCGACGCCATCCGTCATGCAGCGGTCTACTGCGGAATGCCTAAGGCGCTCAACGCGATCAGTGTCGCCAGGAACGTCTTCGCCCACCGCGACCTGATGCCGGTCAGCACAGCGACGTAGACCTCATGCACAGCCCGCCACCGGAGGTCTTATTCGAATCAGGCAATGCGACCTGTCGGCACGTCCCGGTCGCTGCGTCATGACAAACTGGCATGTCCTCACCCTCCGGATCGCTTAAGGACAGAACCACTGTGCCCGAGCCAGCCGACATAGAATTGCCGCTCGGGGAAGCGGCCTATCGGCGACTCCGGGCCGATATCGTGGGCTGCCGACTCGGCCCGGGCGAGCGACTGACCGAGCGGGGCTTGGCGTCCCAACTGGGAATCGGAGTTTCACCGATCCGCGACGCACTGACCCGTCTGGACCACGAGGGATTGGTGCGGACCATCCCGCGCAAGGGCTATCAGGTCATGCCGCTGACCATCCAGTCGGTCAACGAGCTGTTCGAATTCTGGGCCGTGATCGGACCCGAACTCGTCCGGCGCGGTATCGCCGGCGCCAGTGACGACCAGTTCGACCGAGCCCGACTGCTGGCAACGAAGTTTACGCAGGTCAACAGACACGACGACGAGGACACCCGCAAGCTGGCGCTAGGGAATGTGGAGGCCATCAGCCAGTTCTTCGACCTCCTCGCGGAGGCCACCGGCAACAGGTATCTCATGGCCGCCCACCGCCAGCTCATCGGCGAGGTAATGCGGGTCTGGACGCTCGTCATCGAATCCGAATTGCTCGACCTCGGCCGCAGGGTCGACGACCTCGACGACATCGGCGACGCGATGGTCCGCAGGAACGCCGACCGCGCCGCCGAACTCATCCGTCGCCACATCGAGCGATCCCACGCCCGGGTGCTGCAAGTCCTGGCACGTTGGCCGTCGGTGGCCAACGCCGAAGTTGTCTAACTGGGAATGATGCGCCCCGTGACCAGTTCGACGATCCGCTGGTAGTTCGAACCGGTCACCCGCACCATCAGGTCCAGCGCGACCGCGTCCGGCCCGACGAGCACGCGGGCCTTGTTCTTGCGCACCGCGTTCAGGATGATCTTGGCGGCCTTCTTCGGGCTGGTGTTGGCCAGCCGCTTGTCGAACAACTGGGCCAGCTCGTCGCGGTCCAGGCCTTCGGCCACCGTGGCGTTGCGGGCGATCGCGGTCTTGATGCCGCCGGGGTGCACGGTGGTGACGCCGACACGGTGGCCGCTCTGCCGCATTTCCTGGCGCAGCGCCTCGGTGTAGCCGCGGACGGCGAATTTCGCTGCGTTGTAGGCGGAGTAGCCGGGCACCGAGAACAGGCCGAACACGCTGGAGATGTTGATGACATGGCCGTCGCCGGAGGCGATCAGGTGCGGCAGGAACGCCTTGGTGCCGTTGACGACGCCCCAGAAGTCGACGTCCATCACTCGCTCGATGTCCTTGAACTGCTCGACCTCGACGTTGCCGGTGTGGCCGATGCCGGCGTTGTTGTAGATCTGGTTGACCTTGCCGAAGTGCTCTTTGACCTCGTCGGCGTAGAGGAGGAAGCTCTCGCGCTCGGTGACGTTGAGCCGGTCGGCCTTGACCTGGACGCCGATCGCCTTGAGCTGCTCCTCGGTGTCGGCCAGGCCTTCGGTGTCGATGTCGCAGATCGCCAGGCTGGCGCCCGAGCGGCCCAACTCGATCGCCAGCGCTTGGCCGATACCCGAACCCGCGCCGGTCACCACGGCGACCTTGCCGGCGAAACCCTCCATGAGCACCCTCCCTTGTCTGAAGCTCAGCGTCGAGATTAGCCGGTACCGGTGGTCCCTGATATCGGCGGGCCTGCTTCACCAGATTCACCGCACGGGGGTGCGCACACTGCCACTCAACGGTGGTACACCACTATCTGGGTTCGATCACCGACACCGTTCCGTCGCCGTAGTTGGCGACATAGACGGTGTGGGTGCTGCGATCCACCGCCAACCCGAGCGGAAGGTTGCCGACTCGCACGGTCGCGGCGACCCTCCGCTTCGACCCGTCGATCACCGATACCGTGCCGTCGCCGTAGTTGGCGACGTAAACGGTGTGGGTGCCCGGATCCACCGCCACCGCGTCCGGGCCCTTGCCGACTCGCACGGTCGCGGTGACGGTGTGCGTGGACCCGTCGATCACCGACACCGAGTCACCGCCCTCGTGGCCGGCATAGACGGTGTGGGTGCCCGGATCCACCGCCAGCGCGTCCGGGCCGTTGCCGACATGCACCGTGGCGGTGACCGTGCGGGTGGACGCGTCGATCACCGATACCGTGTCCTCGTCCCGGTTAGCGGCGTAGACGGTGTGGGTGATCGGATCCACCGCGACCCCGTACGGGCCCTTACCGACGGGCACGGTCACGCTGACCTTGTGCGTCTTCCCGTCGATGACCCGAATACTGTCGTCGTCGAAGATCGCGACGTAGACGGATTGGCTGTCCGGATCTATCGCCAGCGCGACCGGGATTCCGCCGACGTGCACGGTGGCGATGACCGCACGTGTCGACCCGTCGATCACCGATACCGAGTTCTCGAATTCATTGGCGACGTAGACGGTGTGGGTGTTCGGGTCCACCGCGATCGAGCGCGGATCCTTGCCGGCGGGCACCGTGGCGGTGACCGTGTGTTTCGACCCGTCGATCACCGTCACCGTGTCCTCGTGCCAGTTGGTGCCGTAGACGGTGTGGGTGACCGGATCCACCGCTACATCCTTCACGTTCCTGTCGAGGCGCACGGTCGCGGTGACCAGGTAGGGCGGCGGGACCAGATAAGGGGGGAACTGACGCTGCACCGCGGCAAACACAACGGTCCCGATGACCGCAAGTGCCGCCACAAAGCCCAGGATTCGCGCGAGCGGCGAGCGTTTCCCGGGCCGGCGCGGCTGGTCACGGGCCTGTTGTGCTTGCGGGGCCGGTTCGCGTACGGGCGGACCGGCTAGCTGGGTGGTTGGGTATTCGGTCCGCTGGGTGCCGTAGTGCCACTGCCCTGGCATGTCCCCCGAATTCGGATACACGGCAGGCGTGGGCGGTGGTGGTGTAGTCATTAGCCGGGTACCACCGAACTGGACCCCCGGCGCCAGAAGCCGTTGACGTCAGGCTCGGGCGGGGCGGACAGCGGGCCGCAGTCGTTCGTCCACGTCAGGGCGGCGTGTGCAATGGCGCCAACGCCGGCCGCTGCGGTGGCTACTGCGACGAGCAGTGCGCGAATCATAAAAGTTGATGTTCGCTGCCCCGCCGGAATCCAGACAGGGTCATTCGACCCTCACTACCCGAACCGAAGTCCTAAAGGCGCGGCGTCAGGCGCAAGCTGGCGCCGGCGAGCGCGCGCGTAATGCCGCCCGGCGCGGCGTGTCGCTGTACCGACACGCACGCTCGCGGACGGACGGACGGACGCCTACCCGAACGCGGTGTCGATGATCTCCTGCTGCTCCACCGCGTGCACCTTCGACGACCCCGACGACGGCGCCGACATGGCCCGCCGCGAGATCCGCTTGATGCCGCTGAGCCGCTCCGGCAGCACCTCCGGCAGGGTGAGCCCCAGCGACGGCCAGGCGCCCTGGTTGGCCGGCTCCTCCTGCACCCAGAAGTACTCCTTGGCGTTCTCGTAGCGGCCCAGCGTCTCGTCGAGCCGGCGCCTTGGCAGCGGGGCGAGCTGCTCGACGCGCACGATCGCCACGTCGTCGCGCTTGTCCTTGGCCTTGCGGGCGGCCAGCTCGTAGTAGAGCTTGCCGCTGGTCAGCAGGATCCTGGTGACCTTGCTGCGGTCGCCGTCGCCCTCGTCGTAGGTGGGTTCCTCGATCACCGAGCGGAACTTCATCTCGGTGAACTCCTTGATGTCGCTCACCGCGGCCTTGTTGCGCAGCATCGACTTCGGTGTGAACACGATCAGCGGCCGCTTGACGCCGTCCAGGGCGTGTCGGCGCAGCAGGTGGAAGTAGTTGGCCGGGGTCGACGGCATCGCGATCGTCATCGAACCCTCCGCCCACAACTGCAGGAAGCGCTCGATGCGCCCGGACGTGTGGTCGGGGCCCTGCCCCTCGTGTCCGTGCGGCAGCAAGAGCACCACCGTCGACAGCTGGCCCCACTTGGCCTCACCGGAGCTGATGAACTCGTCGATGATCGACTGGGCGCCGTTGACGAAGTCGCCGAACTGCGCCTCCCACAGCACCACGGCGTCCGGGTTGCCCACGGTGTAGCCGTACTCGAAGCCCACCGCGGCGTACTCCGACAGCGGCGAGTCGTAGACCAGGAACTTGCCGCCGGTGGGGGCGCCGTCCTTGTCCACCGCCAGCAGCTGCAGCGGAGTGAACTCGGCGCCGGTGCTGCGGTCGATGATCACCGAGTGCCGCTGGGAGAAGGTGCCGCGGCGGGTGTCCTGGCCGGAGAAGCGGACCAGCTTGCCCTCGGCCACCAGCGACCCGAGCGCCAGCAGTTCGCCGAATGCCCAGTCGATCTTGCCCTCGTAGGCCATCTCGCGGCGCTTGTCCAGCACCGGCTGCACGCGGGCGTGCGTGGTGAATCCCTCCGGCACCGCCTTGAACGCGTCACCGATGCGCGCCAGCAGCGCCTTGTCCACCGAGGTGTCCAGGCCGGCCGGGATCATCTGCAGCGACTCCACCGACTCGCTCGGCTGGGCGCCGTGCTTCTCCAGCTCCTTGACCTCGTTGAAGACCCGCTCCAACTGACCCTGGTAGTCGCGCAGGGCGTCCTCGGCCTCTTTCAGCGAGATGTCGCCGCGGCCGATCAGGGCTTCGGTGTAGCTCTTGCGCACGCCGCGCTTGTTGTCGACGACGTCGTACATGTACGGGTTGGTCATCGACGGGTCATCGCCCTCGTTGTGACCGCGCCGCCGGTAGCAGAGCATGTCGATGATGACGTCTTTGTGGAACCGCTGCCGAAAGTCGACGGCCAGCTGGGCCACCCACACGCACGCCTCCGGGTCGTCGCCGTTGACGTGGAAGATCGGTGCGCCGATCATCTTGGCGACGTCGGTGCAGTACTCGCTGGACCGGGAGTACTCCGGCGCCGTGGTGAAACCGATCTGGTTGTTGACGATGATGTGGATGGTGCCGCCCACCCGGTAGCCGGGCAGGTGCGCCAGGTTCAGCGTCTCGGCCACCACTCCCTGGCCGGCGAACGCCGCGTCGCCGTGCAGCATCATCGGCACCACCGAGAAGGCCTTCTCGCCCTCGCTGTCGGTGTCGCCGTGGTTGAGCAGGTCCTGCTTGGCGCGCACCAGGCCCTCGAGCACCGGGTCGACGGCTTCCAGGTGCGACGGGTTGGCGGTCAGCGACACCTGAATGTCGTTGTCGCCGAACATCTGTAGGTAGACGCCGGTCGCTCCGAGGTGGTACTTCACGTCGCCGGAGCCGTGTGCCTGCGACGGGTTCAGGTTGCCCTCGAACTCGCTGAAGATCTGCGAGTACGGCTTGCCGACGATGTTGGCCAGCACGTTGAGCCGGCCGCGGTGCGGCATCCCGATGACCACCTCGTCCAGGCCGTGCTCGGCGCACTGGTCGATCGCGGCGTCCATCATCGGGATGACGCTCTCGGCGCCCTCCAGCGAGAACCGCTTCTGCCCGACGTACTTGGTCTGCAGGAACGTTTCGAACGCCTCGGCGGCGTTGAGTCGGCTTAGGATGTACTTTTGTTGTGCCACAGTCGGTTTGACGTGCTTGGTCTCAACCCGCTCTTCCAGCCAGCGCAATTGCTCGGGGTCGAGGATGTGGGTGTACTCCACACCGATGTGGCGGCAGTACGCGTCGCGCAATAGGCCCAGCACGTCGCGCAGTTTCTTGTACTCCGCGCCGGCGAACCCGCTGACCTTGAACACCCGGTCCAGGTCCCACAGGGTCAGGCCGTGGGTCAGCACCTCGAGGTCGGGGTGGCTGCGGAACCGCGTCTTGTCCAGCCGCAGCGGGTCGGTGTCGGCCATCAGGTGGCCGCGGTTGCGGTACGCCGCGATCAGGTTCATCACGCGGGCGTTCTTGTCGACGATCGAGTCCGGGTTGTCGGTGCTCCAGCGCACCGGCAGGTACGGGATGCTCAGCTCGTGGAAGATCTCGTCCCAGAAGTCGTCCGAGAGCAGCATCTGGTGGATGGTCCGCAGGAAGTCGCCGGACTCGGCGCCCTGGATGATGCGGTGGTCGTAGGTCGAGGTCAGGGTGATCAGCTTGCCGATCCCCAGTTCGGCGATGCGTTCCTCGCTGGCGCCCTGGAACTCGGCGGGGTATTCCATGGCGCCGACGCCGATGATGGCGCCCTGACCGGCCATCAGCCGCGGCACCGAGTGCACGGTGCCGATGGTGCCGGGGTTCGTCAGCGAAATCGTCACGCCGCCGAAGTCTTCGGCTGTCAGCTTGCCGTCGCGCGCCCGGCGCACGATGTCTTCGTAGGCCGAGACGAACTCCGCGAAGCGCAGTTCCTCACAGCGCTTGATGCCGGCCACCACCAGCGAGCGCTTGCCGCCTGCGCCCTGGAGGTCGATCGCCAGGCCCAGGTTGGTGTGCGCCGGCGTGACTGCGTTGGGCTTGCCGTCGACCTCGGTGTAGTGGCGGTTCATGTTGGGGAACTGCTTGACGGCCTGCACCAGCGCGTAGCCGAGCAGGTGGGTGAACGAGATCTTGCCGCCGCGGGTCCGCTTCAACTGATTGTTGATGACGATCCGGTTGTCGATCAGCAGCTTGGCCGGAATGGCGCGCACGCTGGTCGCCGTCGGGACGTCCAGCGACGCCGACATGTTCTTGACCACGGCGGCCGCGGCGCCACGCAGCACCTGCACCTCGTCACCTTCGGCGGGCGGGGGAGGAGCGGCTTTCGGCGTCGCCGGTGCGGGCGCGGGTGCGCCGTTGCCGGCAGCGCCGGCGGCGGTGGATTTGGCCGGCTTGACGGGCTCCGGCGCGGGTTTGGCCGGGGCGGCCGGTTGGGCCTCCGCGGGCTTGGGTGCGGCGGACTTGGGTGCAGCGGGTTTTGCCTCGGCGGGCTTGGCCTTGGTGGCTGCAGGGCCGTCCTGGCTCGTCTCGCCCGAGGACTCCGGGTTGTAGTCGACCAGGAACTCGTGCCAGCTCTCGTCGACCGAGGAGGGGTCGTCGCGGAACTTGCGGTACATCTCTTCGACCAGCCACTCGTTTTGCCCGAATGGAGAACTTATGTTGGCCACGGCCGCTGTTCGCCTCAATTCTTGTGTCCTGCAAGCGTTTTGGCGAACGCCTGCGACTCCTGGCGCCCCGGGTGGCGGGGCGCCTCACACCCCTCGGTGGTCGGTGAAGGGTACCGACCGTTTCTGACCCATAAAGGCTAGCGCTTTGCCCGCGATCCGCGAGAGAGACCAACCGCTTTAGCCGTTATGCGCGTCAGCTGGCATCCCGGACCGGCGGCAGCACGTGCAGGGTGACCGGCCACCGCTCCGGCGGCGGGCCGAAGGCCGAGCGGGAGTTGCGGACCAGCTTCTTGCCGACCATCCGGTTACCGATGGCGCCGATGATCGCACCGATGCCGACGGGTAGCAGCTTGCCGAACATCAGGGCGCCGCGCTTGAGGGCGAACCTCTTGACGAAGCGCTTGAGCAGGCTGTTGTTCAGCTTCGACACCGCGGGCAACGGCAACGAGGCCATGCTCTCGGACACCCAGCCGCCGCTGGTCCGGCCGCCGCCGATCACCTGCGCCAGGTCGGCCTTGCTGTTGTCTCCGACCAGCACGGCCAGCACCAGGGCGCGACGCCGTTCCCGGTGGTCGAGGGGGATGCCGTACACCGACGCCAGCGCGAGCACCAGCAGGGCCGTGGCTTCCAGGAACACCGCGGTTTCGCCGGCGGCCGCCGACAGCGCGGCGATCGTTCCGATGCCGGGCAACGTCGCGGCAGCGCCCACCGCGGCGCCGCTGGCCGTCACCGCGCCAACGAAGCGTTTCTCCAGCTTGGTCACGATCTCGGCCGGGCCGGCGCCCGGGTGCGCCCGGCGCAGACGCGCCACGTAGGCCTCGGCGGCCGGGCCCTGGATCCGCGAACTACGTTCGATGATCTGTGCCAATGCCCGGCTGGATGCCTTAGGTTTGCCGGCGGGCTGCTGGTCGGGTACCGACTTGCTTCGTCGAGCGCTCATAGTGCCTCTCTTCGGGACGGCGTCTCTTCAGGCTAACGCGCGTCCAGCAAGATGAGTGCCGGGCAGAAAGGCTTCACACAATCCCGCGGTCGGGTCTGTGTTCCGGCCCGGCCGAAGAGCGCTGCGGGGAACGGAGCAGGAATAATGCGGGCTGGACTTCACGTGACCCCACACGGGAGCCGAAACGAGGTGCGATAGATGAGCACGGCGACGAGCCGGGTGGCCGGGGACAGCGTCTCCGGGAACCCTTGGGCCGCGCTGTGGGCGATGATGCTCGGGTTCTTCATGATCATGCTGGACTCGACGATCGTGGCGGTGGCCAATCCGACGATCATGACCGCGCTGAACATCGGGTACGCCACAGTGGTGTGGGTGACCAGCGCCTACCTGCTGGGTTACGCGGTGGTGCTGCTGGTCGCCGGCCGGCTCGGCGACCGGTTCGGCCCCAAGAACCTCTATGTGATCGGCCTGGTGGTCTTCACCTTCGCGTCGGTGTGGTGCGGGCTTTCCGGCAGCGCCGCCATGTTGATCGCGGCCCGCGTCGTCCAGGGCGTGGGCGCCGGACTGCTCACCCCGCAGACGCTGTCGATGCTCACCCGGATTTTCCCGGCCAACCATCGCGGCTCCGCGATGAGCATGTGGGGCGCCACCGCCGGCGTCGCCAGCCTGGTCGGCCCGCTCGCCGGGGGAACGCTGGTAGACGGCCTGGGCTGGCAATGGATCTTCTTCGTCAATGTGCCGGTCGGCGTCATCGGGTTAGCGCTGGCGATCTGGCTGATTCCCGCTCTGCCGGTCCGCACCCAGGGATTCGACCCGATCGGCGTCGCGCTGTCCGGCGTCGGGATGTTCCTGCTGGTGTTCGGTCTGCAGGAAGGTGAAACGGCGCACTGGAAGCCGTGGATCTGGGCCGTGTTGGTCGCCGGCGCCGGGTTCATGTCTGCGTTCGTCTATTGGCAGTCGATCAACCGGCGCGCTCCGCTGGTTCCGCTGAACATGTTCGCGGACCGCGACTTCAGCCTGTGCAACATCGGAGTGGCGATCATTTCGTTCGCGTCGACGGCGATGATGCTGCCGCTGACCTTTTACGCCCAGTCGGTGTGCGGGCTGTCGCCGACGCGTTCGGCCCTGCTGATCGCGCCGGTGGCCGTCAGTAGCGGCCTGCTCGCCCCGCTCGTCGGGCTGATCATCGACAAGGTCCATCCGGTGCCGCTGCTGGGTTTCGGCTTCTCGGCGCTGGCGATCTCGATGACGTGGCTGGCGATGGAGTTGGAGCCCGGCACTCCGGTCTGGCGGCTGGTGCTGCCGTTCGTGGGCCTGGGAGTGGGGATGGCCTTCGTCTGGTCGCCGCTGGCAGCCACCGCGACCCGCAACCTGCCCACCGAGCAGTCCGGCGCCGGCTCGGGCGTCTACAACGCCACCCGTCAACTCGGGGCGGTGCTGGGGAGCGCAGGCATGGCCGCGTTCATGACGTGGCGTATCGGCGCCGAGGTGCCGGGCGGTGCCGCGGCGCCCACCGGGGAGGACGCGGCCCTGCAGCTACCCGCCTTCATGCGGGCACCCTTCTCGGCGGCGATGTCGCAGTCGATGCTGTTGCCGGCGTTCATCGCGCTCTTCGGGATCGTCGCGTCGCTGTTCCTGGTGGGCGCGGTGGGTTCGGCCCTGAGCCGACGCGAGGTCGACGACTTGGCCGGCTACGCACTGGCGGACGACGACCCGGAAGACGACCCGGAAAACGATGACGACGGTTACGTCGAATACATCCTGCGCCGGGAACCGGACTCTGCCTACGACGTCAACACCCAGCCAGTGGTTTCTCTGACCCGGCGCAACGGTGCTCCCAGGGTCGCCGTGCCGCGGGTCGCGGAGCTCGCGCGCCAGTCAGATCCCGACGACCCGGTCTCCGGTCGACTCTGACGGCCCCTCGGTGAGGGCCAGGAAGGCGCCCAGGTCCACCAGGCCGGCCGGGGTAGCCGGCAGGTACTGCGTCAGCGACTCCGATCGGACGATGACGGCCGCGTACTGAGCTCTGCTGATGGCGACGTTGAGTCGGTTGCGGTTGAGCAGGAACGAGATACCGCGTGGGACTTCGTCAATCGATGACGCCGTCATGGAGATGAAGACGACCGGGGCCTGCCCACCCTGGAACTTGTCGACGGTGCCGACCCGGACCCCGGGCAGGCCGGCATCGGAGAGCCGCTGACGGATCAGGGCCACCTGGGCGTTGTACGGCGCCAGCACCAGCACATCCGCGGCGGCCAGCGGCCGGGTGCCGCGCTCGTCGGTCCACGCCTGGCCGAGCATGCGCCCGATCTCGTCCACGATGGCGGCGGCCTCTTCGGCGCTGTCGATCGAATTGCCTTGATGGCGAACGGGAAGCACGTGCACGCCCGGATCGCGGCCGGCCAGGCGACGGGCGGTGGTCGCCTCGGCATGCGACCGCAGCCGACCCTCATAGGACAGCGCCGAGACGGCCGCACACACCTCCGGATGCATCCGGTAGGACAGGTCCAGGAAGTACCCGCGCTCGTCGGGCAGCGTCTGCTGTCCGTCGACCAGCCATTCCAGCGCCGAGATATCGACTTGTTCCGGATGGGTGCCCTGGCTGACCTGCGGCAGTTGTTGCGGATCCCCGAGCAGCAACAGGTTGGTGGCCGACGGCGCCACCGCGATGGTGTTGGCCAGACAGAATTGTCCCGCCTCATCGATCACCAGCAGGTCCAGGCTGCCCGGGGGCACCCGCTGGGCATTGGCGAAATCCCAAGCAGTACCGCCGATTACGCAGCCCGCGTGGTCGGCGATGAACGCCGGGTATCGGTTCGCGTCGATCTCCTGCCACCGCGCGCCGGCGGTGCCCTTCTTGGCGACGAGAGCCGGGTCCAGGCCGGCGTCGACCACGCAGTCCAAAACATTCTCCACCGCCGCATGCGATTGCGCGACCACGCCGACGCGCCAACAATATTCGGTGACCAGCGCTTTGATCACCCGGGCGGCGGTGTGCGTCTTGCCGGTTCCGGGTGGTCCGTGGACCGCGAGGTAGGACGAATCGAGGCTCAGCGTGGCGGCGGTGATGTCGGCGACGGTGTCGTCGGTGCGCGGCAACGACGTAGCGCCGTGGGTGCGTGGCGGGCGCCGCAGCAGGAGGTCGATGAGTGCGGTGCGGGGCAGGTCCGGCAAACCGGTTGCCACGGCGTGTGCCGTCGCCGCGATGGACTCGCGCAGCGCGGTCGTCTTCACCGGCGGGCCCGGCGTCAGCGCGAACGGCAACTGGTGAAAGATGTTGCCGTCCTTGCCGGTCCGTTCGAGGATGGTCACCACGGCAGGCAGGCTGGGGTCGTCGACCCCGACGACTTCGGCCCGGCCGGCTCCGCGGCGGTCGGGATCCTCGGCCATGCCGGTCGGCGCGGGCGGCTCGTAGAGCGCGAACACTTCCGTGTTGAGGTCGCCGCGGGCCAGTTCCCCGTTGAGTTGCACCCGGCGCTGCGGCTTGCGGGCGCGCGGCGGCGTGTGCCAGTCGGTGACGACGGTTGCGGAGTCGACGACGAAAACGTCTGTGTTATCCGACCATTCGTCGAGCGGATAGTTCAGCCGGTCGAAGTGCGACCACCAGAACGGTTTGTCCTCGCGTTGGTGATATCCGCGGGCGGCGGCCACAAGGGCGACGGCCCGCTGTTCAGGAGTGCGTTCACCGGCGGCGGCGTCGCCGGTGAACGTCGCCAGTGTCGTCGCGAGCTGATCGTGGTCCTTGATGCTGTCGCGCTCGGGTACGGGCTGAACACCGATCGGCGTGACGCCGGATTCCCAGGCCAGAATCAGCAACCAGTCCCGCAGCTTGCGGGTGGACAGGCAGTCGTAGTGGTTGTACTCCTCGATTTCCTTGAGCACCGTCGCCGCTTCGTCCGCGCGGCCCGCGGCCACCAGTTCGCAGTACCGCGCATAGGAGGTGATGGAGTCGGTGGCGGTGGTGACATCGCCCGAACGCAGCTGGGTGCCCATGTACAGCGGCTCCAGCGCCTTGAGGCTCAGACTTTCGGCGCCCACGCGAATGCTCTTGCGCACCAACGGATAAAGGTCCACTAATACGCCGTTGCGCAACAGGTCGTCGACCTCGTCCTCGCCGACGCCGTAGCGACCGGCGAGCCGCAGCAACGCCGTCTTCTCGTAGGCCGCGTAGTGGTAGATGTGCATGTTCGGGTAGCGCTTGCGGCGCTTGGCCACCAGGGTCAGAAATTGCTTGAGCGCCGCCCGCTCGTCGATGCGGTCATGCGCCCACAGCGGACGGAATCTCCCCGCCGGGCCCGCTTCCAGGACGCCGAACAGATATTCCAGTCCCCATTGGCGACCGTCGGCGGTCCACAATGGGTCGCCTTCGAAATCGAAGAACAGGTCGCCCGGGTTCGGTTCGGGCAGCAGCGCCAGCGGCTGCGGATCGGCTACCTCGTACTGCGCGGTGCCGCTATCGCGTTGGCGTAACTGCAGTTTCGCCTGCGCGGTCAGCCGGCCCAATATTTGGGTGCCCAGGCCGGGCACCGCCCGGCTGCGGTCGGCCAGCTCGCCGATGGTGCCGACACCGGCGTCAATCAGCTTCTCGCGCTGGCTGACTCGCATGCCGGCGACCAGCAGCAGGTCGTCGCGGGCGCGCAACTGTTCGATACACAGCGGGCATCGGAAGCACGCCTGCACCCCGGTGTCCTCCCAGCGCACGGCACGGCCTGAGGCGTAATGCTCGTCCAGCAGCTTCTGTAGCTGCGCGCGCTGGGTCCGGTAGACCGGCATCAGGTCGCTGAGGCGGTAGCGCACGACCGTGCCGTCGCCGAGTTCCAGTTCGGCGTCCGGGGTGATGGGAACGCCTGCCGCCGTCAGCGCGTCGGCGTATGCCGCCAGTTGCAACAGCGCGGTGACCTTCGGTGAGCGCGCCAGCTTGGTGTCCGTGACTCGGTACCGGTCGCCGTCGCGGATCAGAAAATCGGCGAAACCGACGAACCGGCCGTCGAACATGGCTGCCTGGTAGACCACCGGGGCGCGGCCGGCGATGGCGCGCCGGGTGGCGTCGGATGCGGCCGTCAGGCCGGCGTGGGTATAGGCGGGACGGCCGATGACGGCGATCTCGTCTCCGAACTGCCGGCGCAGCCGGGCCAGCCTGCGCCGCTCATGGTCGTCACCGAGAGTGGCTGTGCGCGCCAGCAATTCGTCTTCGACGGACACCGCCGGACCGCGCCGTAATTTGGCGTCGAAATCCCGCAGCAGGGCGTACTCACACCGCGCGGCGGACGCGAGATCCGATGCGCTGTAGACGATGTTGCCGTCGGTGACGAACACAGGGGTAACGGTAGGCGAGGGGTGTGACATGACGGCGACCGCAGGGGTGCCCGGTGCCGGGCCGCGGTGATCCGGGGTGGAGTGTCCGGTCCTCCCCGGCGAAACAATGAGAATCTCCGCAAAGTTTAATTCTGATTAATCCATCGAGAATTATCGCATGCACGCAAACGTATTACCGGTTAGAGCGGGGCGGCCGCCCGTTTTATCGCCCTACCTGATTATGTCTGAACCGCATTCTTCTGCTTAGGCGGACCGGCAGTCTGCCCATTTCACTACTCTGCTACCAGAGACTAGGAGATGCCTAGATTCTCATACTTGGCGCAGGTTACTGAACGCTTCGAGATCGAAGGCGGATACCCTGAGATCCATCATGCTGCGAACAATCCCGGACGTAGCCAATGGATGCGGCCGCCGGGCCGAAGCGTGCGCATAGTGCGCTAGATAGGAAGAATCGTGCTGGTATCTCCGTCTTCTGAAGAATTAATCATCTTAATATTTAATTTAAGCTGGATTAAATGTTTGCGTGTGAAATTTTCTCGACGGTCAAATATGGTCGTCAGCCCTGCCGACCGTCGCCTGAGGGCGCAATTACAAGCGATCAAAAATTGATTTAGTCAAGTTTGTAGAAACTTATAGGGAACTCGGTTGATCGGGCGTAATGTTCCCGAACCGAGTGGGGGATCGGGAGTCCTCCCATTGGATATCTGGGGTGAGGGGATTCTGATGTCTTCTTTTGTATTGGCTGTTCCGGCTGAATTGGCCGCTGCGTCTACTAATCTGGCCGGTCTGGGATCGTCGATCCGCGCGGCCAATGCGGCCGCCGCCGGTGCGACGACCCAACTGATGGTCGCTGCCGAGGACGAAATCTCGGCGGCGATTGCCATGTTGTTCGGCGGTCATGGCCAGGAGTACCAGGCGTTGAGTTCCCAGGTCGCGGCCTACCACGACCAGTTCGTGCGCGCGCTGAGCTCGGGCGGGTTGATGTACGGGGCCGCCGATGCAGCTGCCGCTACGCCGCTGCAGACACTGGAGCAGAACATCCTGGGGCTGATCAACGCGCCCACCAACACATTCCTGGGACGCCCCCTGATCGGTGACGGCGCCAACGGCGCGGCGGGGACCGGTCAGGCGGGTGGAGCGGGCGGGATCCTGTGGGGCAACGGCGGTAGCGGCGGGTCCGGGACTACCGGCGGCGGTGCCGGTGGCGCCGGCGGTGATGCCGGCCTGTTCGGCAATGGCGGTGCGGGCGGGGCAGGCGGGAT
>NZ_LKTM01000318.1 GCF_001417955.2 Mycobacterium gordonae
TGTTCACCCGCCATCGGCAACCCACGTCCGATTGCAGCCCGAGGCCTTCGGCCTCAAGTCGCCTCCATACCGTCTAGCCGCGGTCCAGCAGATCCGACGAGCCCAGCACCCGCTCGATCTGGACCTCGATCACTACCCGCCGGGGATTGGCGCGCGGCGTCCGATATCGCTGGGCATAACGAAGCTCGGCGTCGCGGACCGCGTCGAGTTCCTTGTTCACCAAGGCGCGGCCCTCCAGGGACAGCCACCGCGCCCCGTCCACCTGGCTGAGCACCGCCACGCCAGCGCGCTCGGCATTGAGTGCCTTCTGAGATCCACCGGTGGTGATCACCCGGGCGATGTGAGTCTTGGGGTCGAAGGTGAATCCCACCGCCACCACGTGCGGAGAGTTGTCGGTGCGTAGCGTGGTCAACATGGCCAGATGGCGTTCGGAGAGGAACGCCAGCGCATCGTCGGTGAGACGGGTCGTGGTCTTGGCCATCGCCCTTCACGCTAGCGCAGGCAATAATCACAGCCGTGGACGACACCCGCGTTGGTCCGGTGGTAATTTTCGGCGGTCGCAGCGAGATCGGCATTGAACTCGCCCGCCGCCTGGCGCCGGCAGCGACCGTGGTGCTGGCGGCCCGTAATGCCGACCGGCTCGAGCATCAGAAATCCACGCTGCTCGCCGCCGGCGCCAGCGCCGTGCACACCCAGGAATTCGACGCCGACGACGTGGCCTCGCACGGCCCGTTGGTGAAGGCACTGATCGCCGAACACGGCCCCATCGGCACCGCGGTCCTGGCGTTCGGAATCCTCGGTGACCAGGGCCGCGCCGAACACGATGCCGCGCACGCCGTCGCCATCGTGCATACCGACTACGTCGCCCAGGTCAGCCTGCTCACCCATCTCGCGTCAGCCATGCGCACTGCTCAACAGGGATCGCTGGTGGTGTTCTCCTCGGTGGCCGGGGTGCGCGTGCGGCGCGCCAATTACGTCTATGGCTCGGCGAAGGCCGGCCTGGATGGCTTCGCGAACGGACTGGCCGACGCGCTGCACGGCAGCGGGGTCCAATTGTTGATCGCCCGGCCCGGGTTTGTCATCGGACGCATGACCGACGGCATGACGCCCGCACCCTTGTCCAGCACTCCCGAACAGGTCGCTGCCGCCACAGCCCGAGCGTTGGCCAAGGGTCGGCGCACGGTCTGGATTCCGTGGGCGCTGCGACCGATGTTCTTCGCGCTGCGACTGTTACCGCAGCCGGTATGGCGCAGGATGCCGCGATGATCATCGTGGTCGGCATCGGCGCCGACGGAACCGCCGGCCTGTCCGCGGCCTCCAGATCCGAATTGCAGCGGGCCGCAACCATTTACGGATCAAAGCGGCAGCTCGAACTGATCGACGACACCATCGCGGCGCCGCGCCGGGAGTGGCCGTCCCCGATGCTGCCCGCGTTGCAGGCCCTGCCGGCCGACGGGCCGGACATCCACATCGTCGCCAGCGGTGACCCGCTGCTGCACGGCGTCGGCGGCACGCTGATCCGTCTCTTCGGTGCGGAAAAGGTGCGGGTCATGCCGCACGTATCGTCGGTCACCCTGGCGTGTGCGCGGATGGGCTGGAACGTCCACGACACCGAGGTGATCAGTCTGGTTACGGCCGAACCACACACCGCCATCCGGCGCGGCGGCCAGGCGATCGTGTTGTCGCGCAACCACACCACACCGAAGACCCTGGCCGCGGCGCTGGACGCCTACGGTCGTGGCGACTCCGAATTCACGGTCCTGGAACTGCTCGGCGGGCCCGACGAACGCCGCCGCGACGGCACCGCCCGCACGTGGGCGCACGACGCCGGCCACGACGTCGACGATCTCAACGTGATCGCGATCCGTTACCTGCCCGACAGTCGCAGGGCATCCTTACCTGACGACGCCTTCATGCACGACGGACAGATCACCAAGCACGCAATCCGGGCGGCGACACTGGCGGCCCTGGACCCGCGGCCGGGCGGGCGATTGTGGGATGTCGGCGCGGGCTCGGGCAGCATCGCCGTCGAGTGGTGCCGCAGCGCGCCGGGTTGCACCGCGGCGGCGTTCGAACTCGACGAACGACGCCGGCTCAACATCGGATTCAACGCCGCGGCCAATGGGGTGAGCGTCGAGGTGCGCGGGGCCGCGCCTGACGACTTCGCCGGGACGCCGCACCCGTCGGCGATCTTCGTCGGCGGCGGTCTGACCCGCCCGGGCCTGCTCGACGCCTGTCTGGAACACCTGGCCGCGGGCGGGCACCTGGTGGCCAACGCCGTCACCGTGGAGTCTGAAGCCATTCTGGCGCAACTCTATTCGAGACTTGGCGGTGACCTCCGGCGGTTCCAGCATTACCAGGGCGAACCGCTGGGTGGTTTCACCGGCTGGCGGCCCCAGTATCCCGTCACGCAATGGTCGGTGACCAAGCAGTGACGGTCTACTTCATCGGCGCCGGGCCCGGCGCCGCGGATCTGATCACCGTGCGCGGCCAGCGGCTCCTGCAACGCTGCCCGGTGTGCCTGTATGCCGGCTCCATCATGCCCACCGACCTTCTCGCGCAATGCCCGCGCGACGCCAAGATCGTCGATACCGGCCCGCTGACGCTGGATCAGATCATCGCCGAGCTTGCCGAGGCCGACGCCGCCGGCCGCGACGTCGCACGGTTGCACTCCGGTGACCCGTCGCTCTACAGCGCGCTCGCCGAGCAGTGCCGGCGACTCGACGCCATCGGCGTCGGTTACGAAATCGTGCCGGGCGTACCGGCTTTCGCCGCCGCAGCGGCCGCGCTGAAGCGGGAATTGACCGTCCCCGGAGTCGCGCAAACCGTCACTTTGACCCGAGTCTCGACCCTGTCGACCGCCATGCCGCCCGGCGAAGACCTCACGGCCCTTGCCCGATCCGGTGCCACGCTGGTTCTGCATCTGGCCGCAGCGCAAATCGACAGCATCGTCCCGCAGCTCCTCGCTGGTGGCTATAGCGCTCAAACCCCCACGGCTGTAGTCGCTTTCGCTAGCTGGCCCAAGCAGATTGTGCTGCGTGGCACGTTGGCCGACATCGCCGGGCAGATGCATCAGGCCAACGTCACCAAGACCGCCGTCATCGTGGTCGGCGACGTGCTGGGGGCCGAAGGTTTCACCGACAGTTATCTGTATTCGGTAGCGCGGCGTGACAAAGGGCCACACTGATGCGGGTTTTGCTGCTCGGCGGTACCGCCGAGGGGCGCGCATTGGCGAAAGCCCTGCACCCAGATGTCGATATCGTCAGCTCGCTGGCCGGCCGGGTTCCCGACCCAGCGCTGCCGGTGGGCCCGGTGCGTATCGGCGGCTTCGGCGGTGTCGAGGGACTGCGCCAGTGGCTGCGCGACGAACGCATCGACGCCGTCGTCGACGCCACCCATCCGTTCGCGGCCACCATGACCGCGCACGCCGCGCGGGCGTGCGCCGAGTTGCGGGTTCCGCACCTGGTGCTGGCCCGCCCGCCCTGGGATCCGGGTTCGGCCACCGTCGTCGCGTCAGACACCGCAGCAGCGAAAGAAGTTGCCGCGCGACGCTATTCGAGAGTCTTTCTGACGACCGGACGATCCGGCGCCGCCGCTTTCGCCGACAGCGACGCCTGGTTCCTGATCCGCGCCGTCACCGCTCCCGATCACACCGCGATGCCGCGACACCACCGGCTGCTGCTCTCGCGCGGCCCGTACCGGTACGACGACGAAGTGAAGATTCTCGCCCAACACCGCATCGACGCGCTGGTGACCAAGAACAGCGGTGGCGAGATGACCCGCGGCAAGGTGGATGCCGCCGCGGCACTCAGGATTCCGGTGGTGATGGTGGAGCGACCGCCGTTACCCGAGGGAGTCAGGACGGTCGGCAGCGTCGCGGCAGCCGCGCGCTGGGTAATGGAGGTATGTACACCGTGAGCTCGCCCCGATTCCGCCGACGCGAATTGTTGACGGCGGCCGCCGTGCTGCCGCTGGCGGCGTGTGCCAACGGTGCCCGTCGCACGCAGCCGACTGCCACCTCGAGCCCAGCGCCGGACCAGTCCAATCGGTTCGCCGAAATCGAGCGACGCTACCGGGGCAGGGTGGGGGTCTACGTGCCCGCCAGCGGCACGGCCGCGGCGATTGCCTACCGCGCCGACGAACGGTTCGCGATCTGCTCCACGTTCAAAGCGCCTCTGGTGGCGGCGGTGTTGCACCAGTATCCGCTCGCCTACCTGGACCAGCGCGTGACTTTCACCAAGGCCGACATCACCTCGCCGTCGCCGATCGCCGAGCAACACGTCGACACCGGGATGACCGTCGGCGAGTTGTGCGATGCCGCCATCCGCTACAGCGACAACACCGCCGCTAACCTGTTGCTCAACCGGATCGGCGGACCCGCGGGCTTGACCGCCTACCTGCGCAGCCTGGGGGACAGCACGAGTCGACTGGACCAGGCGGAGCCGGAGCTCAACGGCAACCCGCCAAACGATGAGCGGGACACGACGACGCCGCGCGCGATCGCCGGTGTCTTCCAGCAGCTGGTGCTGGGCGACGCACTGCCGCAGGACAAGCGGACGCTGCTCATTGACTGGATGGCCCGCAACACCACCGGCGGAAAGCGGATCCGTGCCGCGTTCGCGGCTGACTGGAAGGTGAGCGACAAGACCGGGTCGGGCGACTACGGGCGAGCCAACGATGTCGCCGTCGTATGGTCGCCGGCCGGCGTTCCCCACGTCATCGCGATCTACACCGATATGGCCGCCGGCGGATACGACGCTCAGCCCGACGAGGCATTCGTCGCCGACGCCGCGCGCATCGTGGCCTCCGCTTTGAGGGACTAGCCCGGATAGGTGCGGGGCGTGAACACTCGGTCACCGGAATCTGTTGTATGCCACTGTGTTTGGGACGAACCGATGATCAGCAGGCAGCGCATGTCGACGTCGGCGGGGTTCAGGTCCGCCAGCCGCACCACGCGTACCTCCTCGTCCGGCCCGGACACGTTGCGGCCGATCACCACCGGCGTGCCCGGTTCACGATGGGCCAGCAGCAGATCCCGCATGGCGCCGACCTGCCAGGTCCGCGACTTCGACGCCGGGTTGTAGATCGCCAGCACCAGATCGGCGGCCGCCGCGGCAGCCACGCGTGCTGCGATGACGTCCCACGGCTTGAGCCGGTCCGACAGTGAGATCACGGCATAGTCATGGCCCAGGGGCGCGCCCACCCGGCTGGCCACCGCCTGGGCGGCGGTCATCGCGGGGATCACCCGGACCTGCACGTCCGGCCACTGCTTGGCCTCCTCGAGAACCGCAGTGGCCATCGCGAACACACCCGGGTCACCCGATGACACCACCGCCACCGCGTGCCCCTGCTCGGCCAGCGAGCAGGCCAGGCGGGCGCGGGCCGGTTCGTCGGTGTTGTCGCTGGCGTGGCGCCGCTGCCCTTCGCGCGGCGGGACGCGGTTGAGATATCCGGCGTAGCCGATCAGGTCGGTGGCGCCGGCCAATTCGCGCCGGCTCTGCGGTGTCATCCAGTCGGTGCCACCCGGCCCCAGTCCCACCACGGCGACGGAGCCGGTCGCACTACGGCGGCGCCTGCCGCCCGGGAGCATGGCCAGTGAAAAGTACGGCACGCCGGTCTCGTCGACGTCAGCGGCGGGCAGCACCCGCTGGCCCTTGGTGCTCGCCCGCTCCACGTAGAACGTGTCGCCGAGCTGTCCGGAAGCCGAAAGTGCCTCGCGCACATTGTGATAGGAGCGACCGAGTTTGAGTATCACCGCCGCGTCGGCATCGGCGAGCCGGCGGGTCAACTCGGCTATCGGCAGCGTGCCCGGCAACACCGAGAGCACCTCGTCGCCGGCCACCAGGGGAGTGGCGACGGCGGCCGACGCGGCGCTCACCGACGTGACGCCCGGCACGATCACCGCGTTGAACCGCTCCGTCAGACGGGTGTGCAGATGCATGTAGGAGCTGTAGAACAGCGGGTCGCCTTCTGCCAGCAGTGCCACGTTGCGCCCGGCGGTCAGGTGTGCGGCGATCCGCTCGGTGGCCGCGACGTAGAAGTCCTCCAGCGCGCCCGCATACCCCCCGGGATGGTCGGTCGTCTCGGTGGTCACCGGATACACCAGGTGCTCTTCGATCTGACCGGGCCGCAGGTACGGTTCGGCGATGCCGCGCGCGATGCTGCGACCGTGGCGGGCGCTGTGATACGCCACCACGTCTGCCTCGCCGATGAGCCGCGCCGCCTTGACCGTCACCAGTTCTGGATCGCCGGGACCCAGCCCAACCCCCCATAGCGTGCCCGTCATTCGCGCTCGTTCGCTATCGCGTTGACGGCCGCGGCGGCCATGGCACTGCCGCCGCGGCGGCCCAGCACCAGCAGATAGGACATGCCGCGCGGGCGCTCGATGAGCTCCTGCTTGGACTGGGCGGAGCCGACGAAACCGACGGGCCCACCCAGTATTGCCGCGGGCGGGGCAACCCCTTCGTCGACCAACTCCAGCAGGCGGAACAGCGCGGTCGGGGCGTTGCCGATCGCGACCACGGCGCCGTCCAACTCATCGGCCCACAGGTCGACGGCGGCCGCCGAGCGGGTGGTTCCCTGCTCGGCGGCCAACGTGGCCGCACGTGGATCGGCGATCAACGACACCACCTCGTTGCCCACCGGCAGCCGCGCCTTGGTGATCCCGGCAGCCACCATCGACGAGTCGCACAGCACCGGCGCGCCGCCGCACAAGGCGGCCCGGGCCCGGCTGACCACATCGTCGGTGTAGGCCACGTGCTCAGCGACGTCGACCTGGCCACAGGTGTGGATCAGGCGGACCACCACGCGTTCGACGTCGGCGGGAAATCGGGTGAGGTCGGCCTCGGCGCGGATGGTCGCGAACGACTGCCGGTAGATCTCCGCGGCGTCGCGGATGTAGTCGAGCACTCGCTCACCTTAAGACCTCAGCAGCCGGTACCCCGTGCCGGTGGCAACCAGCACCTCACCATCCACCGGGCTGCCGCACGCCCGTTCGCAGCCGACGAAGTGCCGGTGCCCGGGGTAATCGGCGTCCAGTGCTTGCGCGGCGTCTGCCCGCACGTCTGCCGCGGAGTGGGCGCAGCCGGGGCTGCCGGTGCACGCGCTGACGGCCAGCCAGGGGGAGTTCTCGTCGAATATCAGACCCAGCGGCGCCAGCACGCGGAGTGCGACGTCCGCGCGTTCTTCGGGGAGGTCGCACACCAGCACAGACCGCCACGGTGTGATCAGGATCGGTGCCTCGATGGCGGCCAGGAATTCGGCGACGCGGGCGGCCAGCACTCCGAGAGGCACGGCGGCTCCCAGCGCGACCCGACCGTCGTCCTGCGGGATCCAGCCCACCGGCGCCTTGCCGAGTGGGGGCAGGGCGGGACCCAGCTCGGCGCCCGGCAACAGATCACCGAGATCATCGAGTTCGGTTACCCGCCAGGCCTTTCCACGGATCTTGACAAACTCGAACGCCACGTCGATCAAGCTCTGGCAGACATCGGTGACGGGGATGCCGGTATCGCGACCGGCCAGCAGCAGTCTGGGGCCGTCCGGAAACACGTGCACCCCGACATCGGCGTGCAGACCCGACACGTCACCGCGGCCGTCGTCCAGGCTGAACCAGAACCTGCCACCCAGCCCGGCCAGGCCGGGTTCCGCGCAAAGCGCCGCGTCCAGGTCGGCAACCCAACCCCGCAGATCGGCGTTTCCGCCGAGCCGGCCGGACAGCGGGGACGCCACGATGTTGCGGACGCGTTCATGGGTGGGTGAGGGCAGCAGCCCGGTTTCGGCGATGGCCTCGGCGACCTTGACGACGTCGGTGACCGCGCGTAGCTGAACGTTGCCCCGTCCGGTGAGCTCCAAGGTCGCCGACCCGAAATCGGCAGCCAGGCGAGCCAGCGTCGCCAATTGCGCGGAGGTGAGCGTGCCGCCTGGCAACCGAACCCGTATTAGCGGGCCATCTGCGGCCTGGTGCACCTGCAGCGCGCCCGGGCAGGCGTCGGAGTCGCGGAGTCGGGCCACCTGCCCAGATTACTGACAACCCGGCACCGGTCCCGAAGTCCGAGCAGACGTCGCCCGGACTTCGGGATCGACGCTCAGTGGATGTGGCCCTCGTGGTCGTGCGGGACCGTCTGGTGCAGCTGCGAATACAACGCGTCGCAACCGGACAGGGTCGAAGCGGCGAAAATCGCCGCCGCCGCGACGACCACCACTCTCGCCGTCAGCCTGAATTTCCTGGACGCCGTGCGCATCTGGTTTGCTCCTCTCGTTTCAGTGACGGCCAATGGTTATTGAAAATGATTGTCATTAACAAGTGGGTGACGCTGACTCAAAGAATGTGCACATGTTTTGTACGACCCCGCCGGGCCTGGTTTGTCGACGCGATCCGCGGGCAACCGGTGTCTGTGCAGACGCTCGAATACGCCCGGGGGCGGTCGGTCGATGTCTTCGGCGACCAGGCGCAGCCGACCATCCTGCTGTGGCATGGGATGCAGAGTGACGCGCGCGCTGCGGTCCGGCCCCTTGCGCGGCGGCTGGCCGAACACGGTGCCACCGTCATCGCGCCGGACTGGAATTCTCACGCCGACGATGGCGGGCGCGCAGACCTGATGCGCTCGGTCGACTTCGCCCGCGAGCGGGCACCCGGCGGCATCGTGCTGGTGGGATGGTCCATGGGTGGTGCCGCGGCCGCGGGCCTGACGCTGGATGCGCAGCGCCTCAACGTCGCGATCGCGCACACCGTCTGCCTGGCCGGCGCCTTCATGGCCACCGACCCGATCTCTGGACGTACCGTCACCGAGCTGCTGTCCGGCGGCCAGGCGCATACTCACTTCACCCTGCTGCACGGTCTGGCCGATGACGTCGTACCGCCCACTGCGAGTGAAGAATTCGCGTCGGCGCTGCAGCATGCCGGTTGGCCGGTGCAGGTGGTGACACTGGCGGCCGATCACGGTTCGATCGCCGGCGCCGACTACGACGCGGCCGCCGATCGTTACGTGCCGGGCGAAAGCGACGGCGCGCAGCAGGTGGCCCGGGACGTCGCGGAGCGGATTGCAGTGCTCGCCCGCGCCGAATTTAAGTAGTCGACTACTCTAAGCGCCCGCGCGGCGCCGCAGCACACTTCGTGGCAGTCCATGGACAAAGGAGTGTGCAATGGTGCGACACGGTGGTCATGCGGTGGTGCTGGGTGCCAGCATGGGCGGCCTGCTGGCGGCCCGGGTGTTGTCCGACTACTACGACCGGGTGACGGTCGTCGAACGTGACGTCCTGCCCGACGAGCCGGTCAACCGCCGTGGGGTTCCGCAGGGGCGGTTGATCCACGCCTGCCTGGCGAGGCTGACCCGGGTGCTCGAAGAGCTCTTCCCCGGCATCCGGGACGATCTGATCGCTCAGGGGGCCACCACCTGGGACGACGGGGATTTCGCCAAGCTGGACTGGTCGTTCAACGGGCATGCGCTGGTGCGCTCGGGCCGGTCTGCGGCCGCGCCCCAGATCGTGTCACCGAGTCGTCCGATGCTGGAATGGAATGTGCGACAACGAGTTCGGATGATTCCGAAGGTGACCTTCTGTGAGCAACACGATGTCGTCGGTCTGACCGCGACACCAGATCGCCGGCGTGTCAACGGGGTGCGGGTGATCGACCGCCCGGCCGACCATGAGAAGACCCTCGCAGCTGACCTCGTCATCGACGCCACCGGACGCGGGTCCCGCACGCCGGTCTTCCTCGAGCAACTCGGCTACGGACGCCCACCGGAGGACGAGGTCAAGGTACAACTCGCTTACGCCAGTCAAGTCGTTCACATACCGCCCGGCATCATCAAAGAACACATGATCGCCCACTTCCCGCGACCGGGCCGGCCGCGGATGTTCGCAATGATCGGATACGAGAACAACTCCTGGATGATCGCTGCCGGCACCATGGCCGGGCTCGAACCGCCGCGTGATTACGCCGAAATCCTCTCTTACGCAGCAGAATTTGCGCCCGACGTCGCGGCGGCGATGCGCCACGCTGAGCCGGTCGGCGACATCGTGCACCATCGAGTGCCCTCCAACCGGTGGCGGCGCTACGACAAGATGCGGCGGATCCCCGATGGTCTGCTGGTCCTGGGAGACGCCGTGTGCAGCTTCAACCCGATCTACGGGCAGGGCATGACGGTTGCCGCCGTCGAAGCGACGGTGTTGCGGGACTGTCTGCGACGCGGCGGTCATCACCTGGTCCGCCGCTTCACTCACACTGCTGCGAAAAAGGTGCGGGTCGCCTGGCAGACCGCCGTGGCGTCGGATCTCGCGCTGCCAGAGGTGCCGGGTCCGCGACCGCTGTGGATTCGCTTCAACAATTCCTGCCTCGAACCGGTGATGACTGCGGCGGAGTCCGACCCCGTCGTCGCCGCGCAGTTCATGCGGGTCACCGCGATGATCGACCCGCCGACTCAATTGCTGCGGCCCGCCATGTTGCTGCGGGTCGCGCGGGCACAACACCGCCGGACGGACGTGCGGTCCGTCCACGAGGGGTCCGGCGGAGTTGTGGGCACCCGCGAATCTCTGGGGACGCCGGCCCGATCGGCGTAACGTGCACGTCATCGCCAACACCGGGAGGCTGTCATGCAGCAATGTGCACTGAAGGTCGCGATCATCGGCGCCGGCATGTCCGGCATCTGCATGGCGGCCAAACTGCAGGATGCCGACATCGAATCGTTCACCATCTTCGAGAAGGCTGACGACGTCGGAGGCACCTGGCGCGACAACACCTATCCCGGACTCACCTGTGATGTGCCGTCGCGTTACTACTCGTACTCCTTCCGGCCGAACCCGAACTGGTCGCACTGGTTGCCGCCGGGAGGGGAGATCCAGCGCTACTTTCAGCAGGTGGCCGACGAGCGTGGTATTCGTCCGCACATCCGGTTCGGCACCACCGTCACCCGGGCCGAATACGACGATGGAAAGTGGAGGCTCACCACCGAGGCAGGGCAGGAGACGTTCGACGTCCTGGTCACCGCGACCGGAGTGCTGCGGGTGCCGCGCTACCCGGACATCCCCGGCCGCGACTCATTCGCCGGGCCCGCGTTCCACTCGTCACGCTGGGACCACTCGGTGTCGTTGCCGGACAAGAGGATCGGTCTGATCGGCACCGGATCCACCGGAGTGCAGATCACCGCGGAGCTGGGCGGCACGGTGCGGCAGCTCAAGGTCTTCCAGCGCACTGCCCAGTGGGTCTACCCGCTGCCCAATCCCCGTTACTCGAAGCTGACGCAGGCGCTGCTGTCGCGCTTCGCGGGGCTGAATCGGTTGCCCTACTTGTTCTGGGGTTGGTTCTTCCGGTTGATCTTTGGCCGCGCCCCGATCCAGCCGGGTTGGCAACGGCGCCTTGCCACCGCCGAATGTCGTTGGAACCTACGGCTTTCGGTGCGCGACCCGCAATTGCGCGCCAAACTCACCCCGAACTACCAGCCGATGTGCAAACGGCAAGTGATGGCTGGGCGCTTCTACAAATCCGTGCAGAAGCCTGGCGTGGAAATCATCACCGACCCGATCGATCACATCGAGGCGCGCGGCATCGTCACCGCGGACGGCGTCCTGCACGAACTTGATCTGCTGGTGTTCGCCACCGGGTTCGACGCCCGGGCCTATGTGCGGCCGATGGAGATCATCGGGGAAGGCGGGTTGACCCTGGACGAAGCCTGGGCCGACGGCCCGATGGCGTACCGGTCCATCGCTGTACCGGGCTTCCCCAACCTGTTCATGATGATGGGACCGCACTCGCCGATCGGCAACCAATCCCTGATTCCCATCGCCGAGGACCAGGCGAACTACGTGATGTGGTGGATCGAGCAGTTGCGCGCCGGGCGGGTGGTCGCGGCCGCGCCCACGGAGGCCGCTACCAAGCAATACAACGAAGACATGAAAGCAGCTATGCCGCAGACCATTTGGGTGAGCGGCTGCAACAGCTGGTATCTCGGCAAAGACGGCTTGCCGGAACTGTTCCCGTGGACGCCGGAGACCCACCATGAGCTGCTGCGGCAGCCCGAGCTCGCCGACTTCGACGTGCGAAGGGCCTGAACCCGGCTACACGCGACGGGGAACGCTGCCCAGTTCGCGCAGCCAGCCCTTGCGGGCGGCATCGTGCCATTTCAATGCCGCGGGTACGGCGCGCCATCCCTGTCTGATGGTCGCGCGCACTGCGCGGTAACTGGTCTCGTCGACGCCGGACCAGCCAATCCCGAAGCGCTCGCGCACAATAGGGGGCAGGCCGCCGAAAATCACCAGGCGCATCGGCGGCGCCAGCGCGGTGCGGACGGGCATGGTCGGCAGCAGAATATCCATGATCGGTTTGAGCAGGGGAGTGCTCGGATAATCCGGTGACGCGCTCATGTCGGGGATCGCGGTGCGCTGGATGAACTCGATCAGAAAGTCCGAAGCAGCGTTGGGCTGCAGCACTTCTGCGCAGTAGCGCTCATATTCGCGGTTGAACTCGCGCAACGTCGGTGGCAGTACCGATTCCGACATGCCGTAGCGCCGGTACCACTCGCAGCCCTCCTGGTAGAGCTGCTCACGCTCGCGGTCGGTGAGGCGGTGCACATCCCAGTATTCCGCGAGGCGGTGCACCATCACCTGGAACGTGGCGTGCGCCCACCAGTACGTCTCCGGTTTGAGGGCGTGATAACGCTCTCCGCCGGGCATCTCTCCCTTGATGTCGCGGTGAAAATCCCGCACCCTGAGCCCGGTCTCGTCAGCCTCGGGTCCGTCGTAGATGGTACCGAGAATGCCTGGTAGGGAACGGAATACCCGATCCACGGGATCGTCGAAGAAATTCGAGTGGTCGATGAGCCCCTGGCCGATGGCGGGATGCATCGTCTGCATCAGGCCGGCCGTACCCCCTTCGAACGCGATCCGCATGTCGCCCGCCCAGCGCCACAGCAATGACCGCGGGCCTAGGTCGATGCGAGTGCTCACAGCGGTAACTTTCCCACGTCGTGGGCCTGGTCGCCGAAATATTGGCGCAGCACTTTTCGCCGTGACTTGTCGCCCCACCGCTGGACGTAGGCGGTACCCCACCGGGTACGGGTAAGTAATTGATAGCGAACGACATTGGCAGCCAAGACCGGCAGTACCGCCACCGGCAGTGCCGAGGGCAGCTCTAGATCGCGCATTCCTTCGGCACGCAGAAAGTAGCGCAGCATACTGAGCAGCCGGGCGCGCGCGTAGGCGCCGCGCACCCGGCGCAGGTTGGGAAAGTGCAGCCCGCGCTGCGCCTCGACGATCGCATTGGCCAAGGGCGGACCCGCCGAACTCACATCGGACTGCGTCAGCAGTAGGTGGTAGTTGAGCCGGTGCTGTTGACGCTCGGTGTCACAGAGCCAGTCTTCGTCGACCCCCATCAGCCATCCGACGTACTTCCACAGATGCATGATGGCGAGGGAATCGTCGCGGGTCACCCGGACCCCGAGCAGTCGAACGCCCAGCAGCAGTGCCCCGTTGAAAAGCCCCAGGGTTGCGGCCTGGTCGGCCTGGTTGATCGGCAACCCCCATTGCCCGGCGTCCCATCGTCCGTTGGTCTCGAAACGCTGATTGACCAGCGCGTGCATCAGCCTGACATGCACGGTGAGCTTGAATCCCGGTTGGTCGCGGCGCATGCCGTCCGGTGCCGAGATCGCGACGGCCCACTGTTGGGTTTCGGCAAGTCGGCGCACGGTGGTAGACCCGGTCAGGCCGCCGGTCTCGACGAGCAGGTCGGTCGGCCCGCCGAACCGGTATCCGCCGATCAGCGCCAACTGCAGCATGACGTCAGCGGCGTTGCTGCCCAGCCGCCGGTAGGCCGCGGCGCCACGGTTGAGCAGGTCGAAGTCGACCCAGTCCGGCGTGCGCTCGACGACGGTGAAGAACGCGCGCAGCGCCGCAGGGCAGTCCGGCACCGCACCGACACCGGACTCCAGCGCGAGGTTGAACTGGCCCATCGACACCTCGCCGGCTCGCATCGCCTGCACCAGGGCGGCGCCGCACTCGTCGCGCTGCATCAGCCGGCGGCCGATGCGCTCGATGAGCTCGGTGTCGGGCTGTGTGGTTCGGGTGAGAAGTTTCAGAGGTCGCCCCAGTCGGCGGTTACGGCCCTCGGCGCCGAGGAAGCGTCGTGGATATCCGGCGTCCTCGGTGGGGTTGAGCTCCGTCTTGAGCAGAACCTCGGGGTGTGCCACCATGACGACAATGCTGACACGAGCTTTTATTCACGTTCAATTCGCGTTCTGATGGCCAGAGCCAACAAGGGCGGCGCCCGAAGAACGCCCAGCCAAGACCGTTCCCGGACCATGGTGGAACGGATCCTGAACGCGGCCCAGGAGGTTCTGATCGCCCACGGATACGACGGGGCGTCCACCAACCGCATCGCCGCCGCCGCGGGGGTCAGCCCCGGTTCGCTCTATCAGTACTTCCCGAACAAGGACGCCATCGTCGCCGCGGTCATCGACCGCTACAGCGACGAGCTGGCAGCGGCGGTCGCATCCACGCTGGCGCAGTCGCTGGATCAACCTGCGCCCGATCACGTGCGAAGTTCGGTGGCTGCGCTGCTGGATGCGCTCGACGTGCACCCGGAGTTCCTGCGTGCGGTGATCGAACAGACTCCACGCCTGGGTTCCAGCGGCAAACTGGTCGCCTTCGAGCAACGCATCAGCGAATTGACCATGGCGTACCTGATGCTGAACCGCCGTCAGGTGCGCCCGGATGTCCGCTTCGATACCGCATCATGGATGTTGGTGCGGATGGTCGAGCATCTCACCATCCGCTACATCCTCGACCGTCCGGACATCTCCCGAGACGAGTTCCTCTCAGAGATAACGACTTTGGCCCTGAACTATCTCCGGGTTCAGGAGAGGCCGGTCCGCCGGGTGTAAACGTCGTGCTGCTCGCGTTGCAAGTCGCTGGTGAAGACGCGCCCGGTGCCCAGGGCGCGGCCGAGGGCCTCGGCGACACCCAGCGGCATCAGACGCTGAGCCCACACCGTGAGCCCCAGCGAACGAGGGATGGCCACCCGTGGTTCCGGCTTTGCAATTACGCCGACGACCGCCCGTGCGACGTCTTCCGGTTCGGCGTTCTTGAAGCCCTTCGCATGCCCGACGCCGGCGACCATGTCTGTGTTGGTGAGCGTCGGCATGATCACGGTGAAATGGACACCCCTGCCGCGGGTCTCCATGCGGACCGCGTCGGTGTAGCCGAGCACGGCATGCTTTGTCGCGCAATAGGTTGCGATGCCCTCGGTGGGCAACACGCTGCCCAGCGACCCGATGTTGACGACGTGGCCGCGGCGGCGGGGCAGCATTCGTTGCGCGGCCAATTTAGTGCCCAGGATGACCCCATGGACGTTGACGTCGAACAGGCGTTGAGTGGCCTCGTCGCTTTCCTCGACCGCGCTGCCCACCGTGATCAGGCCGGCGTTGTTCACCACCACGTCGAGGGGACCGAGCTGATTCTCCGCGGCGTCCAGGAACTCGGTGAACGACGCGCGATCAGTGACGTCCAATCGTGTAGCGAGTGGCAACCCGAGGCGCTCGCCCGCTGCCTGCGCGCCGGCTTCGTCGATGTCCCCGATGGCGACTTTGGCGCCCGAACTGTGCAGCGCGCTGGCAATGGCCAGGCCGATTCCGCGAGCGCCTCCGGTGATGGCGACGACTTTTCCGGCAACCGAGGATGTCATCGCTACACGGTACGACGTCGCGACCCTCGCCGTCCCCCCAATCCCTTGCTGATTTGCGGTAGGCAGCGCATCGTCGCGCCGATGACCGGCGGTGACGCAAAGATTTGTTGAATTCAACTGTGCTACAGACTTTTACATCGCAGTCACGGCAAAGCGGTAGAGTAGCGCCGGTGGTCGCCGCCTCATCGAAAGAACGGATGCTTGCCGGGGTCGCGGCGGCAGCCGTCGCCCTCGGCGTCGCCCAGCTGGTCAGCATCCCGTTCGGTGGGCGGGCCGATGCCCGGACTGCCGTCGGCACTGCAGTCGTCGACCTGACACCCGGACCAGTCAAAGAATGGGCGATTCAGACCCTCGGAACACTGGACAAGCCGTTCCTAGCCGTCGTGGTGCTCATCGTGATCGCGACGCTGGCGGCGATCGCCGGGACCCTCGAGACCCGGCGCCGTCCGGTCGGCAGCGTAGTGATCGTCGCGGGCGGTGTGCTCGGATGCGTCGCCGTGCTGTCGCGGCCCGGTGCGACAGCACTCGACACGATCCCCACCATTGTCGGCACCGCCTGCGGTGTGGCGGCCCTGCGCCTGCTCACTCGTCGAATCACGCCTGATCCCGGGCACCCCGACGAGAGCAGCGACCAGACGGATGCGGGCAGGCGCGGGTTGCTCGTCCTGGGCGTGCTCGGATTCGGAATCGTCAGCGGTGTCGCGGGTGCCGTCATCGCCCGGTTGGCGCAGTCGGTGGCCGCCGACCGCAGAACTTTCGTCCTCCCGCCACCTCGGTCGTCGGCACCGCCGATACCGGCGGAGGTGCAACCGAAAGGCGTTGCGCTCCCGAGCTTCATCACACCCAGCACCGATTTCTACCGGATCGACACCGCGCTCAGTGTTCCCCAGATCAGTCACCGCGACTGGCGCCTGCGCATCCACGGCATGGTCGACCGCGAAACCACATACAGCATCGACGACCTCGCCCGTTTCAACATCGTCGAAACGGCGGCAACGCTGACCTGTGTGTCGAATCCAGTTGGTGGAAAACTGATTTCAACGGGCATCTGGACGGGGTACCGGGTGGCGGACCTGCTGGCGGCGGCCGGTGTGCACACGGACGCCGATATGGTGCTCTCGACCTCGATCGACGGCTTCACCGCCGGCACGCCGGTGCAGGCCCTCACCGATGGCCGCGAAGCGTTGCTGGCCGTCAGCCTCAACGGTCAGCCGCTGCCGGTCGAGCATGGCTACCCGGCCCGTCTGGTGGTGCCTGGACTCTACGGCTACGTGTCGGCCACCAAGTGGGTCGTCGAGCTCGAGCTGACCCGCTTCGACAAGGCGCAGGCCTATTGGACGCGGCAGGGGTGGGCCGCGCAGGCGCCCGTCAAGACCGAGTCCCGAATCGACGTGCCGAGGAGAGGTCAGCAGGTGCCACTCGGGCCGGTGGTGTTCGGCGGGGTCGCCTGGGCGCAGAACCGTGGCGTGCGTGCCGTGGAGGTCCGAATCGGCGACGGGGCGTGGCAGCCCGCCGAACTCGGCGCCGCCTACTCCAACGAGACGTGGCGGCTGTGGAGCTTTCCGTGGCAGGCGAAAAGCCCTGGCAAGCAGACCATTACCGTGCGCGCCATCGACAACACGGGCGCCGTCCAGACCGAGCAGCGAGCCGACCCGGTCCCCGACGGCGCTACCGGCTGGCACAGCGTGAGTTTCTCCGTGACGGAAAAATGAGGCTACTTCGAAGACAGCTTCCGCCAACTGAATACCGCGATCGCCACGCCGACCAGCGCCGTGATCGGACCGATGACGGACCACGTGGTGGTGTTGCTCATCGGGCTACCGCCGAGCACTCCGAATCCCTGCAGGGCCCAGATCAGACCGAACAGCGCGATGATCAACCCGACCGCGAAGGTGACGACGAAACCCCTGCTCATACTCCGAACCCTACGTGCCGATTCGGTAGCGCGACCGCGCTGCGGTACGAATGAGGGGTGGCTGAGCCGACCGTTCTGTTGCTGTCGACGTCCGACACTGACCTGATCAGTGCCCGCTCCAGCGGAAAGAACTACCGGTGGGCGAACCCGGCACGGCTGTCTGAGGTCGAGTTGCCGGACCTGCTGGCCGACGCGTCGATCGTGGTGGTGCGGATCCTCGGCGGGTACCGCGCCTGGGAAGACGGCATCGAGACGGTGCTGGCCAGCGGGGTGCCGACGGTGCTCGTCAGCGGCGAACAGGCCCCTGACGCGGACCTGACCGGCCGCTCCACCGTCGCGGCGGGCATCGCGGTGCAGACGCACATCTACCTGGCGCACGGGGGAGTGGACAACATCCGCCAGTTGCACGCATTCCTGTCCGACACGGTGCTGATGACCGGGTTCGGTTTCTCGCCGCCGGTGGCGACCCCGACCTGGGGTGTGCTGGAGCGTACGGCCGCGCCGGCGCCGGGTCCGACGATCGCGGTGCTGTACTACCGCGCCCAGCAGCTGGCCGGCAACACCGCGTACGTCGAGGCACTGTGCCAGGCGATCGAACGCGCGGGCGGCAAAGCGTTGCCCGTCTACTGTGCGTCGCTGCGCACCGCCGAACCCGAATTGCTGGCGACCCTCGGTGCAGCCGACGCGATGGTGGTTACCGTGCTGGCTGCGGGCGGTGTCAAGCCCGCCGCGGCGTCGGCCGGTGGGGACGACGACAGCTGGAACGTCGAACACCTTGCAGCGCTTGATATTCCGATTCTGCAGGGGCTGTGCCTGACCAGTTCCCGGGCACAGTGGAGCGACAACGACGACGGCCTGAGCCCACTCGACGTCGCCACTCAGGTCGCGGTGCCCGAGTTCGACGGCCGCATCATCACCGTCCCGTTCTCATTCAAGGAGATCGACGACGACGGCTTGATCTCCTACGTTGCCGACCCGGAGCGCTGCGACCGGGTGGCGGGTCTGGCGGTGCGGCATGCGATGTTGCGCCGCATCGCCCCCGCCGACAAGCGCGTCGCGCTGGTGTTCTCGGCCTATCCCACCAAACATGCCCGCATCGGCAACGCCGTCGGCCTCGATACCCCGGCCAGTGCGGTCGCACTGCTGCGGGCCATGGGTGACGCCGGTTACCAGGTGGGAAATCTGCCCGGCGTTGAAGCCGGCGACGGCGACGCACTGGTCCACGCCCTGATCGAACGCGGGGGACAGGATCCCGACTGGCTTACCTCGGAGCAGTTGGCCGGCAACCCGATTCGGGTGTCGGCCGCCGACTACCGCGAGTGGTTCGCCACCCTGCCCGCCGAACTGACCGATGCGGTGACCCGGCACTGGGGTCCCCCGCCCGGGGACCTGTTCGTCGACCGCACCAACGACCCCGACGGTGAAATCGTCATCGCCGCAATCCAATCCGACAACCTGGTGCTGATGGTCCAGCCGCCGCGCGGCTTCGGCGAAAACCCCGTCGCCATCTACCACGATCCCGACCTCCCGCCCAGCCACCACTATCTGGCCGCCTACCACTGGTTGGATGCCGGGTTCGGATCGCACGCGATCGTGCACCTGGGCAAGCACGGAAACCTGGAATGGCTGCCCGGCAAGACGCTCGGCATGTCGGCTGCCTGCGGATCCGACGCCGCACTGGGCAATCTGCCGCTGATCTATCCGTTCCTGGTCAACGACCCCGGCGAGGGCACCCAGGCCAAGCGCCGCGCGCACGCGGTGCTCGTCGACCACCTCATCCCGCCGATGGCCCGCGCCGAAACTTACGGCGACATCGCGCGTCTGGAGCAGCTGCTCGACGAGCACGCCAACGTCGCCGCACTCGATCCCGCCAAGTTGCCCGCCATCCGCCAGCAGATCTGGACCCTGATCCGGGCAGCCAAGATGGACCACGATCTCGGGCTCACCGAACGTCCCGAAGAAGACACCTTCGACGACATGCTGCTCCACGTCGACGGCTGGCTGTGCGAGATCAAAGACGTCCAGATCCGCGACGGCCTCCACATCCTGGGTCAAAAGCCCACGGGGGACGGTGAACTCGATCTGGTGCTGGCCATCCTGCGGGCCCGTCAGCTGTTCGGCGGCACGCACGCGTTGCCGGGCCTGCGCCAGGCGCTGGGCCTGGCCGAAGACGGCACCGACGAACGCATCTCGGTCGACCAGACCGAGGCCGCCGCACGCGGGTTGATAGCGGCGATGCAGGAATCCGGCTGGGACCCGCACGCGGCGGATCGACTCACCGACAACGCCGACGTCGCGGCCGTGCTGCGCTTCGCCGCCACCGAGGTGGTGCCGCGCCTGGCCGGCACCGCATCGGAGATCGAGCAGGTGCTGCGGGCGCTGGACGGCCGGTTCATCCCGTCCGGTCCCTCAGGGTCACCGTTGCGGGGGCTGGTCAATGTGCTGCCGACCGGGCGTAACTTCTACTCGGTCGATCCCAAGGCGGTGCCATCCCGGCTGGCCTGGGAAGCCGGTGTGGCGCTGGCGGACTCGCTCCTGCAGCGTTATCGCGCCGATCACGGACAGTGGCCGCAATCGGTCGGGCTGTCGGTATGGGGCACCTCGGCGATGCGCACCGCGGGTGACGACATCGCCGAAGTGCTGGCGTTGCTGGGCGTTCGACCGGTGTGGGACGACGCGTCCCGGCGCGTGGTTGACCTCGCCGCAATCTCGCTGCCTGAATTGGGCCGGCCCCGCATCGACGTCACCGTGCGGATTTCCGGTTTCTTCCGGGACGCATTCCCGCACGTCGTCACCATGCTCGACGACGCGGTCCAGTTGGTCGCCGCCCTTGACGAGCCGGACGAGGACAATTACGTCCGCGCCCACGCGCAAGCCGACCTGGCTCAGCACGGTGACCAGCGACGCTCCACCACAAGGATTTTCGGATCGAAGCCGGGCACCTACGGCGCCGGACTGCTGCAACTGATCGACAGCCGTAATTGGCGCGACGACGCCGATCTCGCGCAGGTGTACACGGCCTGGGGCGGATTCGCCTACGGCCGCAACCTGGACGGCCGCGAAGCCGTCGACGACATGAACCGGCAATACCGGCGAATCGCGGTGGCCGCCAAGAACACCGACACGCGCGAACACGACATCGCCGACTCCGACGACTACTTCCAGTACCACGGCGGCATGGTGGCCACCGTGCGCGCGCTCACCGGCCAGGCTCCTGCTGCCTACATCGGCGACAACACCCGGCCCGACGCCATCCGCACCCGCACCCTGTCGGAGGAGACCACTCGGGTGTTCCGGGCCCGGGTGGTCAACCCACGCTGGATGTCGGCGATGCGCCGGCACGGCTACAAGGGTGCGTTCGAAATGGCCGCGACGGTGGACTATCTGTTCGGCTACGACGCCACTGCCGGTGTGATGGCCGACTGGATGTACGAGCAACTCAGCGAGCGCTACGTGTTGGATGCGGAGAACCGCAAATTCATGAATGAGTCGAATCCCTGGGCGCTGCATGGCATGGCCGAGCGACTGCTCGAGGCCGCCGGTCGGGGCATGTGGGCCGAGCCCCAAGCAGACACGCTCGACGGATTGCGCCAGGTGCTGCTGGAAACCGAAGGCGACCTCGAGGGCTGATTTCGCCTGGCGAGCAGACGCAAAAGCCCCCAAAAGCCAACGGTTTTGGGGGCTTTTGCGTCTGCTCGCGCAAGGGCGGCTACCGGAAGAAGCCCGAGGTGTTGTCGCTGGTGTTGTAGCCGCCCGAGTTGTAATTGCCCGAGTTGCGGAAGCCCGAGTTCCAGGTGCCGGAATTGGCGTAGCCGATGTTGTAGCTGCCGGTGTTCTGGAACCCCGTGTTGACCATTCCCGAGTTGCCGTATCCGACGTCGTTGAAGCCTGAGTTGGAGATGCCCACGTTGTACTGGCCGGTGTTGAAGAAGCCCACCCCGTTGGTACCCGTGTTGAAGAATCCCACGTTCGGGGACAGGTCCGGGGTCAGCATCATCGAGCCGCCCTGCCCGTTCCCCTTATTCTCGAAGCCATAGTTGTACTGGCCCGCATTGCCGTAGCCGGCGTTGTAACTGCCGATGTTGTAGAAGCCGGAGATGTGGTCGCCCGAATTGCCGAAGCCCGAGACGGTGCCGGCCTGCGTGAGCGCGCTGCCGAAGCCGGTGTTGACGCTGCCGCCGTTCCAGAACCCGGTGTTGAGGTTCCCCGAGTTCGAGAATCCGGTGTTCAGGGCGCCCGAGTTGAAGAAACCGACATTGCCGCCGCCGACCGTGAGCGTGTTCAAGTCGACACCGCCGGAGTTGAAGGCGCCGGCGTTGCCGAAGCCCGAATCGAAGATCCCCATGTTCGAGTAGCCGGCGTTATAGAGGCCGAAGTTCGTGTAGCCCGCGTTGGCGAAGCCGGAGTTGAATGTGCCGGAGTTCTCGATGCCGACATTGCCGGTGCCCGGGTTGAGCAGGCCCATATTGCCCTGGCCCGCGTTCAGAGCACCGAAGCTGAACGAGCCGGTGTTCAGCACTCCCGTGTTGTAGCTGCCCGCGTTGAACAGGCCGGTGTTGTGGTCGCCGCCGTTGAACAGGCCTGTGTCGAAGCTGCCCCCGTTGAACGCACCGGAATTGGCTGTGCCCGAGTTGAAGAGACCCCAGTTCTGACCGCCGCCAAAGGTGCCGCCGCCGGAGTTGAAGAACCCGGTGTTGTTGGTTCCGGAGTTGAACAGGCCGGAAGTGCCCGTCCCGGAATTGAATCCGCCGAAGCCGACCTGATTGTCACCGGTCAAACCGATACCGATGTTGTGGCTTCCGGTATTGGCCAGACCCCAGTTGCTGTCTCCGGTATTGGCGAAACCGAAATTGAAGCTACCGCTGTTGGCCAGCCCGATGTTCCACCCACCGCTGCCACTCCAGTTCAGCCCACCGATGCCGATCTGGTTGTTGCCGGACAAACCGATGCCGATGTTGCCGGTGCCGATGTTGCCGAAGCCGACGTTGTTGAGGCCGTTGTTGCCGACGCCGACGTTGCCGTTGCCGAGGTTGCCGAGACCGAGGTTGTTGTTGCCGACGTTCGCGTCACCGAAGTTGTAGGTGCCGAGGTTCGCACTGCCGAAATTGATCGACGAGATCTTGTTTTCCAGAGCCGCCTGAGCCAGGCTTCCGTTGCCGAAGCCCACGTTGAGATAGCCGGCATTGCCCAGACCGAAGTTGAACAGACCGAGGTTGCCCAAGCCCAGGTTGTTGCTGCCCAGGTTGCCGCTGCCGAAGTTTCCGCTGCCCAGGTTGCCATTGCCGAAGTTGTAACTGCCGGTGTTGCCGCTACCGAGGTTGAGGTCACCCACATTGCCCAGACCCAGCAGGCCGACGCTGGGGGACAACCCCAGAAGCGAAGCGCCGGCCGCCTCGGCGGAGGCATAGTTCGCGCCGGCGCTGTTCAACAGCTGAACGAATCGGTCCCGGAACGTGGCGGCTTGGATGCTGGCCGATTGGAACTCGATGCCGTGCCCGGAGAACAGCGCGGCCACAGCCGACGACACCTCATCGGCCGCCGCCGCCAGCACCCCTGTCGTGGCCTGGTGTGCCGCTGCGCCGGCTGCGCTGACCTTCGAACCCAGCTGGGTGAGATCTGCTGCCGCCAGAGACATCAACTCGGGTGCTGCGAGCACATAGGACACGTGATCTCCTCCATGAATCAGTAGTGCGTAGCTCGTTCGTGCGGGAACTGGAAAGCTTGCGGCGGAGGCAGATCGCGCGCACAGATGACCGCGGGCAATCCCTCACATGGAAGAAGTCGGCTCGAACCACCCAAAAGTTCCGGGGAATGTGACCCCGGTTCACTGGCCGGGCGGTCTCCTAGATGAAATCCGACCCGCCGTCCACGTTCACAGTCGCCCCGGTGACATATCCGTTGCGGCGAGATGCCAGATACGCGGTGATGGAGGCGATCTCCTCGGGCAGCCCGGCGCGTCCAAGGTCACAGGGGTGGTGGAAGTTCGTGTCGATCCAGCTCATTACGTCCCACGGATTGGTGGCATCGAGCCCGTCGGCGGCGAGGATGTCCTTGAGGTTCTCGGTGAAGCTGGCCGTCACAATGGTCCCCGGGCACACGCAATTGACCAGAATGCCCTCCGCAGCAAGGCTTTTGGACAAGTTCTTGGTGACGCTGGCCAGCGCCGCCTTGGACGCGGTGTAGGCGACCAGACGTGGGCTCTGCCGTTGGATCGAGTGCGCGGCCAGGGTGACGATCCGTGCCCAGTCGGCGGACCGCAGCAGAGGCAGCGCGGCGCGGATCGATCGCACCGCCGACATGGTGCCCAAGGCAAACGCGGCATCCCAGTCGGCGTCGTCTATCTGCTCGAAATAACCGTCAGCGGGTCCGATGGTGTGCACCACGCAGTTCAGTCGCCCCCACCGTTCGGCCACGGCCGCGAAGCCCGCGGCAATCGAGTCAGCGTCGGCCATGTCCACGCTGATCCCCACCGCGTCCGGAGCCCCCGCCGAGCGCAGTGATGCCACCGCCGCATCGAGTGCCTCTTGACCCCGCGCCATCACGGCCACGCTGGCTCCTTCGGCCGCCAGTGTCTCGGCGATGGCCAGGCCCATCCCCTTGCTGCCGCCCGTGACGACCGCGGTCGATCCCGCAAAGCCCAGATCCATGCAAGCTCCTCCGTCGCTCAGTGTGCGATTGTGCCTTGGTCCACCACCTAGCCCCGCGAGCAGACGCGAAATCGCACGCTGAAGCCCTTCCGGGTGCGATTTCGCGTCTGCTCGGCAGGCCACGGCCAGGTAAATTGGCACCCGTGACACCCACCTTCGCCGACCTGGCCAAAGCGCAATACATCCTGCTCACCACCTTCACCAAGGACGGCCGGCCCAAGCCGGTCCCCGTCTGGGCCGCTTTGGACAAGGAGAGCGGCGACCGCCTGCTGGTCATCACCGAGGGAAAGTCGTGGAAGGTCAAGCGAATTCGCAACACGCCGCACGTGCAACTGGCGATCTGCGACATGCGCGGTCGCCCCAAGAGCGAACCCGTCGACGGCACGGCGGCCATTCTCGACAAATCGCAGACGAAGCTCGTCTATGACGCGATCGGGAAGCGCTACGGCATCATCGGCAAGGTCTTCAATCTTTTCAGCAAGCTGCGCGGTGGCATGGACAACAACGTGGGCCTCGAGCTGCGAGTGGCATAGCGAGAAGTGCCGGCGACTCAACCCGTTGCGGCGCCGTAGCGCTGCCACCACTGGTACAGCTCGCCGAGGTCCGGCCAGCCGTTGACCGTCGCCAGCAGCAGCTGGGAGTCGCGGGTCCAGGCGACAACCGGCTGATCCTCGACGATTCCGCATACGACCTTGCCGCCGGGACTGGTCAGGTGCGGTCCGTAATTCCAGGTGCCCGGCGAGGCATTCGCACCCGGGCAGGACGACACCGACATGCTCGCCACGCTGGCGTAGAAGTCGGCCGTCAGCGCATCCAAAGAGTCATACAGCGTGAAGCGCGCATAGTCCGGCGTATCGGTGTGCAGGTCATCGGTGCAGTCCAGGCTCGCGATCCCCGCCGCAAAGGCATTGTCGGCCCGGCTGCACGAGGCGGCGCTGTACCCGGGCGGCAGCATTGCGATGACCTGCTGCTCAGCGGCGGTGAACTGCTCGGCGTCGGCCCGGCCGGGTGCGACCGCGACCAGGGCCAGGGCCAGGGCAGCCGAGCAGCCACCGGCCCAGCGCATCCGGGTCATCCCAGATGCTCGCCGAAGAATGCGAACACCCGGCGCCAGGCGTCTTCAGTGGCGGCGTCGTCGTAGCCGAACCCGGTGACACGCAACAGCGGCTGGGCGGGCAGCTGGTTGGCGAAGCTGTGCCCGGCGCCGCGATAGGACTTGATGTCGGCGGTGATGTTCTTGGCCGTGGTCACTTTGCGCAGTCGCTCCGCCGCGCCGACTCCCAGCGGGTCGCGGCTGCCGAAGCTGGCCACTATCGGGCAGGCGCCGTCCAGTGTCTCACTGAGCTTGCGCGGCAGCGGCGTCCCATAGAACGGCGCGGAAGCACCAAAACCTTTGGGCGACAGTACAAGAGCAAATTGGCCACCCATGCAGAAGCCGGCGATGCCGACCCGGCCGGAGCATTCGGGCATGCCCAGCAAATGCTCGCGCGCCGCCATCACGTCGTCGATGGCCGGACCGTGTTTGGTGAGCACGTCCCGCATCACCCGGGTGATGCACCGCGCCCGGCCGCCCCGCGCATAAAGGTTCGGCGTGAGCGCCACGTAGCCCGCGCGAGCCACCCGCTGCGACACCGCCTCGTTATCCGGTGCGTAGCCGATCGCGTCGTGGACTATCACCACTCCCGGCCACGGCCCCTCACCGGAGGGAACATTCAGCATCGCATCGATCGGTCCCGCGGGTGTGTTGAGCTCAATCGTCGTCATAGCGTCATCTAACTGCAGCCGGGGCGCGACCGTTCGAGGAACTCCGGCGTGCACCGCGGACGTTGGCGTCACATGGTTGGACGGCTGTTTCTCATCTATGCCGTCGTCGAGCTCATGGTGACTGTCGGGCTGGCGGCGGCGATCGGCGTCGGCTGGACCGTTGTGGTGCTGCTGGGCACCCTGGTTCTGGGACTGGGCCTGGGGGCTCCGATGGGCGGGCTGCAGCTCACCCGGCAGTTCATGCAGCTGCGGTCCGGTGCGCAGGAACCGCGTACCGCGCTCAGCGACGGTGCGCTGACCGCGCTGGCGACCGGGCTGGTCGTCGTCCCCGGATTGGCCACCACGCTGCTGGGGCTGTTGCTGCTGGTGCCGCCGATCCGGGCGGCCGCACGTCCGGCCCTCACCGCCGTCGCCCTGCGCGGATTCCTCCGGCGCGTCCCGCTGGTGGGCGCCACCCCGGCCGACGCGCCGCGTCGGGACTACATCGACGGTGAGGTGATCGACGTCATCGACGGCGAGCCACCGACCCTGACCCGCGCTCCGCGCGCGGACCGGCCGCCCTGGTAGCTATTCAGGCTTTCCGCCCGCCATCTAGGGTTTTGCCGTGACGTCTACCACGCTGCTCGTGAACGGCCGGGTGCACAGCCCGAGTCATCCCGACGCCACCGCGATGGCCGTGCGGGGTGATGTCATCGCGTGGCTGGGCAGCGACGAGGTGGGTCGTCGACAATTCCCCGACGCCGACATCCAGGACCTCGCCGGAGCGTTCGTGGCCCCAGGCTTCGTGGACAGCCACATCCATGTGAGCGCAACAGGTTTGGCCATCAGCGGGCTGGATCTGCGGGCGGCCGGTTCCCGGGCGCAATTTCTGCAGATGGTCGCCGACCATGCGGCGGCTCACCCGGGTCGGCCGGTGTGGGGCCATGGCTGGGACGAGTCGGCGTGGCCGGAGAACACCGCGCCCAGCACCGAGGACCTCGACCGGGTGCTCGGCGACCGTCCCGCCTACCTGGCCCGCGTCGACGTGCACTCCGCGCTGGCCTCTACCGCGCTGAGGCGGCTCGTGCCCGACCTGACGGCGGTGGCCGGTTTCGCCGCTGAGCAGCCACTGACCGGCGATGCGCATCACCAGGTGCGGGCGGTCGCCCGCGGCCTGCTGACCGACGATCAACTAGCCGAGGCCCGCGTGGCCGCACTGGAAGCGCTGGCCGCATCGGGCGTCGTCGCAGTCCACGAATGCGCCGGGCCGCAGATCGGCGGGCTCGACGACTGGCACGCCCTGCGTCGACTCAGCCAGGGCGTCGAGGTCGTCGGGTACTGGGGTGAGCCGGTGACCACCGCCGCCGAGGCCCGCGACCTGATCGCCGAGACCGGCGCCCGGGGGTTGGCGGGCGATCTGTTCATCGACGGTGCGCTGGGGTCGCGCACCGCGTGGCTGCACGAACCCTATGCCGACGAGCCCGGTTGCACCGGCACCCGTCATCTCGACCCGCAGGCGATCGAGGCTCACGTCCGCGCGTGCACCGAGGCGGGTGTGACTGCCGGATTCCACGTCATCGGCGATGCGGCGGTCACCGCGGTGGTCGACGCCTTCACGCGGGTCGTGGACGACCTCGGGGTGGCGGCCGTCGCTCGGTGCGGACACCGGTTGGAGCACCTGGAAATGGTCACCGCAGAACAGGCCGCCAAGTTGGGAGCCTGGGGCGTCATCGCCAGTGTCCAGCCCAATTTCGACGCGCTGTGGGGCGGCCGGGAAGGCATGTATGCGCAGCGACTCGGCCCCGAGCGAGGTAGCCGGCTTAACCCGCTGGCGCTGTTAGCATCCCAAGGCGTGCCCCTCGCCTTCGGCTCTGACGCGCCCGTCACCGGTTTCCAGCCGTGGGCCGGTGTGCGCGCCGCGATCCACCACCGCACTCCCGGCAGCGCGGTGTCGGCACGGGCGGCATTCGCCGCGGCAACCCGCGGCGGCTGGCGGGCCAGTGGCGTCCGCGACGGAGTGTCCGGCACCCTGGTCCCCGGCGCGCCCGCCTCCTACGCGGTGTGGGACGCCGGCGTCCTCGACGTCAGCGCGCCGCGCGACGCCGTCCAACGCTGGTCCACCGACCCGCGTTCCCGGGTCCCCGCACTACCCCGGCTGGACGACAACGACACCCTGCCGCAGTGCCGTCAAACCGTGCACCGGGGTTCGGTCATCTATGGCTGACGGCACGCCGGACCCGGAGCAAACAACGAGTGATTCGCTGGATGCCGGACCGGAGCAGTTGCCAGCGGCTCGGCCCAGCGTCCCGGCCCGGCTCGGCGGGCTGGCCCGCCGCGGGATGGCGCGGACCCCGGCCGCCTGGGTCCGGCTGCGCCCGAGGCTGACACGACTGACCGCCACGCTCGCCGGCGGGCTGCTCATGTATGCGAGTTTCCCGCCGCTGAGTTGGTGGTGGGCCGCCGCTGTCGCCATCGCCCTGCTGAGCTGGGTGCTCAAGCATCCCGCCACCACGCCGGCGGGTGGGCTGGGCTACGGCTTCCTGTTCGGTGTCGCGTTCTACCTGCCGCTGTTGCCGTGGATCAGCACGCTGGTGGGCGACATGCCGTGGCTGGTACTGGCGGCGGTGTGCGCAACCTACCCAGCTCTATTCGGCCTGTGTGCCGTGGTGGTGCGGCGGCTGCCCGGATGGCCGATCTGGTTCGCGGTGCTCTGGGGCGCCCAGGAGTGGCTCAAATGCACGTTTCCGTTCGGCGGATTCCCGTGGGGAGCGGTTGCCTTCAGTCAGGCCGAAGGCCCGCTACTGCCACTGGCTCAGCTCGGCGGCGTCCCGCTGTTGTCGGTTGCGGTGGTTCTGATCGGTGCGAGCCTCACGGCGATCGCAATCGAGATCGGGAAGTGGTTTGGAGCCGGCAGCGGTACCGCCACGCCACGAGACCAATCCCAACCGCCGGCCGTCATGTTGCCCGGCGTCACGATCTGCCTGGTGTTATTGGGCGCCATCCTGGTCTGGCCGCAGGTACGGCACGCGGGCGTCGGGTCCGGCGGTGAACCGACAGTCACCGTCGCCGTCGTGCAGGGCAACGTGCCCCGACTCGGCCTCGAATTCAACGCGCAGCGCCGCGCAGTGCTGGACAACCACGTCAGCCAAACGCTGCGGCTGGCCGAAGACGTGCGGGCCGGCCTGGCGCCGCAACCCCGGTTCGTCATCTGGCCGGAGAACTCCTCGGACATCGATCCGTTCGTCAACCCCGACGCCGGCCAGGAGATCTCCAAAGCCGCCGACGCCATCGGGGCGCCGATCCTGATCGGCACGCTGCTCGTGAAGCCAGGCAGCACGAACGACAACCCCGAGTACACCAACACGATGATCGTCTGGAACCCCGGCACCGGGCCCGCTGACCGGCACGACAAGGCGATCGTGCAGCCGTTCGGCGAGTACCTGCCGATGCGGTGGCTGTTCCGGCATCTCTCCGGTTACGCCGACCGCGCCGGCTACTTCGTCCCGGTGCCCGGTACCGGGACCGTGCACATCTCGGGCATTCCGGTCGGGGTCGCCACCTGCTGGGAAGTGGTCTTCGACCGCGCGGCGCGCAACTCCGTCCTCAACGGCGCGCAGTTGCTGACCGTGCCCAGCAACAACGCCACCTTCACCAAGGCGATGAGTGAGCAGCAGCTGGCGTTCGCCAAGGTCCGCGCCGTCGAGCATGACCGGTACGTCCTGGTGGCCGGCACCACCGGAATCAGCGCCGTGATAGCCCCGGACGGAGCCGAACTCAAGCGCACCGACTTCTTCACGCCCGACTACATCGATATCCAGGTGCGCCTCAAGACCAGGCTCACACCCGCCACCCGGTGGGCTCCGATACTGCAATGGGTGCTGGTCGGGGCAGCTGGCGCGGTAATAGTCTTCGCGATACGGCACAATAGTTCTTCCTCCGGCTGGTTCCCACGTCCGAGGCGCCCTCGGTTGCGAAGGCGGTCGGGGCCGGCGGGCGAACCTGACAATTCCGATACGCCGTCAGCTGAAACGGACAACGAGGAAGTTGCGAACGAATCAGCGACGGCACACGTTGAGACTGCGAACGAAGGCCAGTCCGACGAGGGCGACCGAACGTCTATCGGGCGAAATGAAGGAGCTACATGACCACCGGCCAGTCTGGGCCCGAGGTTGCGGGCAACAGTCCCAGCCAGCGCGTCCTGGTGATCATCCCCACCTACAACGAGCTTGAGAACCTCCCACTGATCCATCGGCGCGTCACCGACGCCTGCCCCGACGTGCACGTCCTCATCGTCGACGACAACAGTCCCGACGGCACCGGCCGGCTCGCGGACGAGCTGGCCGCGGCCGATCCCCATCGCATCCATGTGCTGCACCGCACCGTGAAGAACGGTCTGGGCGCGGCATATCTGGAAGGTTTCGCGTGGGGTCTGAGCCGCGGTTACCAGGTCCTGGTCGAAATGGACGCCGACGGCAGCCACGCGCCCGAGCAGCTCTACCGGCTGCTGGAGGCGGTCGAGGCCGGCGCCGATCTGGCAATCGGCTCACGCTACGTACACGGCGGTGCCGTACGGAACTGGCCGTGGCGCCGGTGGGCCCTGTCCTGGACGGCCAACACGTATTCGCGCCTCGCCCTGGGCGTCGGGGTCCACGACATCACCGCCGGTTACCGGGCCTATCGCCGCGAGGTGCTCGAGACGATCGACCTGGCCAGCGTCGACTCCAAGGGCTACTGCTTCCAGATCGAGATGACCTGGCGAACCGTGAACACCGGCTTCGTCGTCGTCGAGGTGCCGATCACCTTCACCGAGCGTGAGATCGGTGTGTCGAAGATGAGCGGCTCGAACATCCGCGAGGCGCTGGTCAAGGTTGCGCAGTGGGGCATCGAGGGCCGGCGCAACCGCACCCGGTCCAGCCGCGCCCACACGTGATTTGACGGCAGCGACCCGCTTCGCCCGGCTCGCTAGCCGCGGCGCTTGGACCGGATCAGTTCCAGGCGCTCCTTGAGCAGCTCTTCGAGCTCCTCGACCGAGCGGCGCTCCAGCAGCATGTCCCAGTGCGTCCGGGGCGGCTTGACCTTCTTCGGCTCGGGCAGGTCACCTTCGATCAAGGTGCCTTCCATGCCGTTGCGGCACAGCCACGTGCCGGGAATTTCCGCGTCATCGGCGAACGGGACCTCGAACTCCTCGCCGTTCTCGGTGCGGTACCGAGCAATTTGGCGCGGCGCGAGGTCGTGATTGCGGTCGGTCTCATAGCTCACGGCTCCGAGGCGACTACCTCGTAGGACACGATCAGCCATTGGTGCTGCTCCTTTGGGTCCGGCGAGCTGCTGCTGCTCCCGTAATTCTGGATCTGTCTAAGCAAACGTTAAGACCGTCTGCACAAGTTCCCGGTTTTCCACGTTGCTGCGCGGTGCGCGACGCGACTGTCCATGATACCGGGATCACGGCCGGTATCGGACTAAAGTCGTCAGGCGTGAGTCGTCGCCTTCGGCCCCAGCCCTGTCGCTGGTGTGGTCGTGATGTGACCGACGTCGGAATGGGCCGCCGCCGACAGTACTGCCGACAGTCGTGCCGGCAGCGGGCTTATGAGCAGCGGGCGATGATTTCCCGCGGTGAAACGGCTGCCCTGCCCGTCGACGCCGTGGTGTTGTCCGCCGACGAGGCCGCCGACCTTTCGGATCGCGTCTATCAGGTCAGATGTGCCGCGGAGGACGTCGTCACTGCCCTGGATGAAGGCGCGGCGGCGACTGAACTGCGCGAATTGTGTGATGAGTTGTTGCGCGCGGCCAGGGCCGCGGACGGCTGGCGTCGCGTGGGAGTCTGACGCGCTCGCGGAACGCCGGTGCCGCCCGGACCGGTAAAGTCGCGCCATGAACGGCGGGCCGCGTGTACAAGGGAGTGCAGAAGGCTCACGGTACGCGGGGTGCCCGGCCGGCCTTCGGCTCGCTGCTGGGAGTATCCGACGTTTTTGAAATCCTGCCGGAGTTGGCGATACTCACGAGCGAGATTCTTGGGTCGGAATGCTGCGCCAAGGCATCGCTTCGCGCAGCAGTTTCTGTGACTCGGCGAGAGCCGCATCCGGCGGGTCAGAGACGACCAAATTAGGCGAGGGGTTAGTAATGAGTGATCAGCTCCAGCATGCGACTGAAGCATTGCGGAAAGCGCTGGTCCAGGTTGAACGCCTGAAGAAGACCAACCGCGCGCTGCTGGAGCGGACCAGCGAGCCGATCGCCATTGTCGGAATGTCGTGCCGGTTCCCGGGCGGCGTCGACTCCCCGGACAGCCTGTGGCAGATGGTCGCCGAGGGCCGCGACGTCATCGCGGAGTTCCCCACCGACCGGGGATGGGATGTCGGCCAGCTGTTCGATCCCGACCCGGACGCGCAGCACAAGACCTACGCCAACACCGGTGGCTTCGTGGACGGTGTGGCCGACTTCGACGCCGCCTTCTTCGGCATCGCGCCCAGCGAAGCGCTGGCGATGGACCCCCAGCACCGGATGCTGCTGGAGCTGTCCTGGGAGGCCCTGGAACGGGCCGGGATTGATCCCGGCGGGCTGCGGGGCAGCGCCACGGGTGTGTTTGCCGGAATCATCGCCCAGGGCTACGGAATGTTTGCTGAGGAGATCGAGGGCTACCGGCTCACCGGTATGACGTCCAGTGTCGCCTCCGGCCGGGTGTCCTATGTGCTGGGCCTGGAAGGGCCTGCGGTGTCGGTGGACACCGCGTGCTCCTCGTCACTGGTCGCGTTGCACATGGCGGTGCAGTCGCTGCGGTCGGGGGAGTGCGACCTGGCGCTGGCCGGCGGCGCGACCGTCAACGCCACCCCGACGGTCTTCGTCGAGTTCAGCCGGCACCGGGGCCTGGCTCCGGATGGCCGGTGCAAGGCCTACGCGGGCGCCGCCGACGGAGTGGGATGGTCTGAGGGCGGCGCGGTCGTTGTGGTGGAACGGCTTTCGGACGCCCAGCGGTTGGGACACCCGGTGCTGGCAGTGGTGCGGGGAACCGCGGTGAACCAGGACGGCGCATCCAACGGGTTGACCGCGCCCAACGGTCCCTCCCAGCAACGGGTGGTGCGCGCCGCTCTGGCCAACGCCGGGCTGTCGGCGACCGACGTCGATGTGGTCGAGGGCCACGGCACCGGCACCACGCTCGGCGACCCGATCGAGGCGCAGGCGTTGTTGGCCACCTACGGGCAGGGACGCGCGGAGTCCGGACGGCAGCCGCTGTGGCTGGGGTCGATCAAGTCCAACATGGGTCACACCCAGGCCGCCGCCGGCGTCGCCGGCGTGATCAAGATGGTCCAGGCCATGCGCCACGAGGTGTTGCCGGCGACGCTGCACGTGGATGTGCCGTCCCCGCACGTGGATTGGTCGGCGGGGGCAGTGGAATTGTTGGCCCAGCCGCAGCCCTGGATCACCGAGTCGGCCCGTGCCCGCCGTGCGGCGGTGTCCTCGTTCGGGATCAGCGGCACCAACGCGCACGTGATCATCGAGTCGGCGCCGGCCGCGCAACTGCGCGAAGCCGGCCCGCAGCGCCCGGCGGTGCCGTGGACGATCTCGGCCAAGTCGGCCCCGGCTTTGACGGCGCAGGCTGCCCGGTTGGCCGAATACATCGGTGGGCGTGACGATCTGGACATCGCCGATGTCGCCTGGTCGCTGGCCGGCCGCACCGCGTTTGAACACCGGGCGGTCATCGTCGGGGGAGACCGCGACAGACTGCTGGCCGGATTGGCCGCCCTGGCCGACGATGAACCGGGCGACTTCGTCAGCGGCGTGGCCCACCCGACCGGCAAGACTGTCTTCGTCTTCCCCGGCCAGGGCTCTCAGTGGCCCGGCATGGCGGTCGAATTGCTGGACACCGCACCGGTATTCGCGCGGCAGATCGACGCATGCGCGGAGGCCTTCGCTGAGTTCGTCGACTGGTCGCTGCTCGACGTGCTGCGCGGCGCCCCCGGTGCTCCGGGCCTGGATCGCGTGGACGTGGTGCAACCGGTGCTGTTCGCGGTGATGGTGTCGCTGGCCGAGCTGTGGCGGTCGATCGGGGTGCGCCCGGATGCGGTCATCGGTCACTCCCAGGGTGAGATCGCCGCGGCCTATGTCGCCGGTGCGCTGACGCTGCACGATGCCGCGAAGGTGGTGACGCTGCGCAGCAAGCTGCTGACCGGGCTGGCCGGGCCGGGCGGAATGCTGTCGATCGCCTGTGGCGCCGAGCAAGCGCGAGAGTTGTTGGCGCCCTTCGGTGGCCGGCTCGACATCGCCGCCGTCAACGGCCCGTCTGCGGTCGTGGTGTCCGGCGAAGGGGCCGCGCTCGACGAACTCAGTGCGGTCTGCGTCGAGCGGGAGCTACGTGTTCGCCGTATCGACGTCGACTACGCGTCGCACTCGGCGGAGGTCGAGGCTATCCGCAGCGAGCTCACCGAGGTGCTGGCCGGACTGGAGCCATCCTCGTCGCGCATCGCCTTTTTCTCCAGCGTGACCGGAAATCGTTTGGACACTGCGGGTTTGGATGCCGAGTACTGGTACCGCAACATCCGCCAGACCGTGCAACTCGACCAGGCGGTGCGCAGTGCCTGTGAACACGGCTACCGGGTGTTCATCGAATCGAGTCCGCATCCGGCCCTGATCGCCGGTATCGAGGGCACCGTCAGCGCGTGCGACACCGAACCCGTCGTGGTCCCCACCCTGGGTCGCGAAGACGGCGGACTGCAACGGTTCCTGTCCTCGGCGGCGGCTGCCTTCGTCGCAGGCGTGGCCGTGAACTGGCGTGGAGTGCTGGACGGTGCCGGGTTTGTCGAGTTGCCGACCTACGCGTTCGACAAGCGCCGGTTCTGGCTGTCCAGCGAGGGCACTGGGGCTGACGCCTCCGGTCTGGGGCTGACCGCCAGCGAACACCCGTTGCTGCGCGCAGTAGTGGAGTTGCCCGACTCGGGCGGTGTCGTCCTCACCGGCCGGCTTTCTGCGAGTGCGCAGGGATGGTTGGCCGACCACGCGGTCTCCGGCATGGCCGTGTTCCCCGGCACGGGCTTCGTCGAACTGGCGATCCGCGCCGGGGACGAGGTCGGCTGTTCGGCGGTCGACGAGCTTACGTTGCGGTCACCGCTGGTGATCCCGGCTTCGGGATCGGTTGCGGTACAGGTGATTGTCGGGGCGGCCGCCGACGAGACCGGGCAGCGGGGCGTGTCGATCTACTCGCACGCCGACGTCGACGGCGGTTCGGTGTGGGTGTGTCACGCCGAGGGCACATTGCGTCCGGGCTCCGTCGAGCCCGGCGCGGATCTGTCGGTCTGGCCGCCGAAGGGCGCTGTCGCCATCGATTTGGCCGGCGGTTACGAGCGGCTGGCCGAGCACGGCTACGGGTACGGTCCGGCGTTCCGCGGGTTGACGGCGTTGTGGTCCCGGGGTCAGGAGTTGTTCGCCGAGGTGACGCTGCCGGAGGCGGCAGGCGGTTCGGCCGCCTACGGGGTGCATCCGGCGCTGCTCGATGCCGCCCTGCACGCCGCGGTACTGGCCAATCCGGCAGCCGAACTCATGCTGCCGTTCGCCTGGCAGGGCGTGACGCTGCACGCCGCGGGCGCTTCCGGGGTACGGGTGCGGATCGCCCCCGCCGGCGAGTCCGCGGTTTCTGTCGAGCTGGCCGACGGCCTGGGTCTGCCGGTGCTGTCGGTCGCTGCCATGGTGGCCCGCCCGGTGAACGAAAAGCGCTTGCGCGCGGCACTTTCCGGATCCGGACCGGACCGGCTGTTCGAACTGGTCTGGACGCCGGCAACCGCCACCGGCGGTGCCGCTATGCCGCCGTATGAGATCTTCGAATCCGTCGTCGGTGACGAGGATCCGGTCACCGCAACTTACGAACGTACGCACCGCGCGCTGGCCGCGCTGCAGTCGTGGCTGACCGAGCACGAGACGGGTGTGCTGGTGGTGGCGACCAGGGGCGCGATGGCGCTGCCGGGCGAGGACGTCACCGATCTGGCGGGCGCCGCGGTCTGGGGCCTGGTGCGCTCGGCGCAAACCGAAAACCCCGGTCGTCTGTTGTTGATCGATTCCGATGCGCCACTGGATGATTCGGCGCTGACAGCGGCACTGGCCGTGGGCGAGCCGCAGCTGCTGGTGCGCGCGGGCCAGATCTACACCCCGCGGGTTCGTGGCAGCCGCGCGGTTGATCACATCCTTGAACCGCCCGGCGACGGGCCGTGGCGGCTGGGCCTGAGCAGTGCGGGCACATTCGAGAACCTGCGGCTGGAGCCGGTGCCAAACGCCGACGCGCCGCTGGAGCCCGGTTACGTCCGCGTCGCCCTGCACGCCATCGCGGCCAACTTCCGCGACATCATGATCACGCTGGGCATGTTCACCCACGAAGCGTTGCTGGGTGGCGAGGGCGCCGGCGTGGTGGTCGAGGTCGGACCCGGCGTCACCGAGTTCGCGGTCGGCGATTCGGTGTGCGGCTTCTTCCCCGACACCAGCGGCACCCTGGTCCCCGGCGATGTCCGGTTGCTGCTGCCGATGCCGTCGGATTGGTCATACGCCGAAGCGGCGGCCATTTCAGCGGTTTTCACCACCGCCTGGTTCGCGTTCATGGACCTGGCACCCGTCAAGCCGGGGCAGCGGGTGTTGATCCACGCCGCCGCCGGTGGTGTGGGGATGGCGGCCACCCAGCTGGCCCGGCATCTCGGGTTGGAGGTGTTCGGCACTGCCAGCAAGGGCAAGTGGGACACGCTGCGCGCCATGGGTTTTGACGACGACCACATCTCCGACTCGCGCAGCCTCGACTTCGAGGAAAAATTCCGGACCGTTACCGGCGGGGCGGGCATGGATGTCGTCCTGGACTCGCTGGCGGGCGAATTCGTCGACGCCTCCCTTCGTCTCGTTGCCCCCGGTGGGGTGTTCCTGGAGATGGGCAAGACCGACATCCGCGACCCCGGGGTGATCGCCCAGCAATACCCGGGTGTGCGCTACCGCGCCTTCGACCTGTTCGAGCCGGGGCGTCCGCGCATGCACCAGTACATGCTCGATCTCGCCGAACTCTTCGACGCCGGGGTGTTGCGGCCGTTGCCGGTGACGACGTTCGACATCCGGCGCGCGCCGGCGGCGCTGCGCTACCTCAGCCAGGCCCGCCACATCGGCAAGGTCGTCATGACCCTGCCGGGCCTGTGGGCCCGCGGCACGGTGTTGATCACCGGCGGCACCGGCATGGCCGGTTCGGCGCTGGCGCGCCATGTCGTCACCCAGCACGGCGTTCGGCATCTGGTGCTGCTCAGCCGGCGCGGCCCTGACGCACCCGGTGCCGCCGAGCTGGTGGCTGAACTCGAGGCCGCGGGTGCGCAGGTTCAGGTGGCGGCATGTGACGCTGCCGACCGCCCGGCGCTGGCCAAGGTGATCGCCGACATCCCGGTGCAGCGGCCGCTTTCCGCGGTGATTCATGCCGCCGGCGTGCTGGACGACACGGTGGTCACCTCGCTGACACCGGACCGGATCGATTCGGTGCTGCGGGCCAAGGTGGACGCCGCGTGGAACCTGCACGAGCTCACCCGGGACCTGAATGTCGCTGCCTTCGTGATGTTTTCGTCGATGGCCGGCCTGGTCGGCTCGTTGGGGCAGGCCAACTATTCGGCAGCCAACTCCTTCCTCGACGGGCTGGCCGCACACCGCCGGGCACACGGGTTGCCCGCAATCTCGCTGGGTTGGGGACTGTGGGACCAGGCCAGCGCCATGACCGGCGGACTGGACGAAGCGGACCTGGCCCGGTTGGGGCGCGAAGGCGTCCTGGCCCTGTCCTCGCACGAGGCACTGGAACTGTTCGACACCGCGCTGATCGTCGACGAGCCGTTCCTGGCGCCCGCCCGGATCGACCTCGCCGCGCTGCGTGCCCACGCCGTAGCGGTGCCGCCGATGTTCCGGGACCTGGTCAACGCACCGACACGGCGACAGGTCGACGAGTCGCTGGCGGCGGCGAAGTCGAAATCGGCCCTCGCGCACCGGTTGCACGGGCTGGCGGAGGCCGAGCAGCACGCCCTGCTGCTGGACCTGGTGCGCTCCCACATCGCCACGGTGCTGGGCAACGTCGCGCCCGAAGCGATCGATCCCGACAAAGCGTTCCAGGACTTGGGCTTTGACTCGCTGACCGCCGTCGAGATGCGTAACCGGCTGAAATCCGCCACCGGACTCTCGCTTTCACCCACGTTGATCTTCGACTACCCGACCCCGAGCGGCCTGGCCACCTACATCCGGACCGAACTCGCCGGATTGCCGCAGGAGGCCACCGACGTCCCGGCCGTGCGGGTCACCGGTGCGGACCAGATCGCGATCGTGGGCATGTCCTGCCGCTACCCCGGTGGCGTGCACTCGCCCGAAGACCTGTGGGACATGGTGATTCAGGGGCGCGACGTGCTGTCGGATTTCCCGGCCGACCGGGGCTGGGACCTGGCCGGGCTGTACAACGCCGATCCCGACGTCGCCGGCACCTGCTACACCCGCACCGGCGGTTTCGTGGACGGCGTCGCCGACTTCGATCCCGCCTTCTTCGGAATCGCACCCAGCGAAGCGCTGGCGATGGACCCGCAGCAACGCCTGTACCTCGAATTGTCCTGGGAGGCACTGGAACGGGCCGGCATCGAGCCGGGCTCGCTGCGGGGCAGCGCCACGGGAGTGTTCGCCGGGGTGTACACCCAGGGCTACGGCATCGGCGCCGCACAGGCGGCGGAAGGCTTCCGGTTGACCGGGCAGTCGTCCAGTGTCGCCTCGGGTCGCGTCGCCTATGTGCTCGGGCTGGAAGGGCCCGCGGTGTCAGTGGACACCGCGTGCTCGTCCTCGCTGGTGGCGTTGCACATGGCGGTGCAGTCGCTGCGGTCGGGGGAGTGCGACCTGGCGCTGGCCGGCGGTGTCACGATCAACGCGACGCCCGACATCTTCATCGAATTCAGCCGCATGCGGGGCCTGTCGGCCGACGGACGGTGCAAGGCATTCGCCGGCGCCGCCGATGGCACCGGATTCTCCGAGGGCGGCGGAATGCTGGTGGTGGAACGGCTTTCCGATGCACAACGGCTGGGGCACCCGGTACTGGCTCTGGTGCGCGGGTCGGCCATCAACCAGGACGGCGCGTCCAACGGATTGACCGCTCCCAACGGTCCCTCCCAGCAACGGGTGGTGCGCGCCGCGCTGGCCAGCGCGGGCCTGACGGCCACCGAGGTCGACGTGGTCGAGGGCCACGGCACCGGCACCATGCTCGGCGACCCGATCGAGGCACAGGCGTTGCTGGCCACCTACGGGCAGGGCCGCACCGCACCGCTGTGGCTGGGGTCGATCAAGTCGAACATGGGCCACACGCAGGCCGCCGCCGGTGTGGCCGGAGTGATCAAGATGGTGCAGGCGATGCGTCACCAGGTGTTGCCGGCCACGTTGCACGTCGACGCGCCGAGCCCGCACGTGGACTGGTCGACGGGATCGGTTGCGCTGCTGACCGAGCCGCAGCCGTGGCCTGCCGAGGCGGCACGTGCCCGGCGAGCCGGAGTCTCGTCGTTCGGGATCAGCGGCACCAACGCGCACGTGATCATCGAATCCGGACCCGCGGCGCCCGCAGTCGAAACTGCGGGGCCGAAACCCGCGATGCTGCCCTGGGTCATCTCCGCCAAGTCCGCCCCGGCGTTGCGCGCCCAGGCGGGCCGGCTGGCCGAATACCTGGGGCGGCACGACGAACTCGACGCCGCCGACGTCGGCTGGTCCCTGGCCGGCCGATCATCCTTCGAGCACCGCGCCGTCGTCATCGGCGACGACCGGGGCCGGCTGCTGGCAGGGCTGTCCGAGCTGGCCGACGACGACGATCTCCGCACGGTCGTCCGCGGTGTGGCACAACCGGGCGGTAAGACCGTCTTCGTGTTCCCCGGCCAGGGTTCCCAGCTGCTGGGCATGGGCATGGGCCTGCACGCGACCTACCCGGTGTTCGCCGAGGCGTTCAACACCGTCGTCGGCGAACTGGACCGCCACTTGCTTCGGCCGCTGCGCGAGGTGATGTGGGGCCACGACGAAAGCGTGCTCAACACAACCGAGTTCGCTCAGCCGGCGCTGTTCGCGGTGGAAGTCGCGTTGTTCCGGCTGCTGGAATCCTGGGGAGTGCGGCCCGACTTCGTGATGGGGCACTCCGTCGGCGAACTGTCGGCCGCGCACGTTGCCGGCGTGCTGTCGCTGGAGAACGCCGCCGTCCTGGTCGCCGCCCGGGGCCGGTTCATGCAGCGGCTGGAGGCCGGCGGCGCGATGGTCGCCGTGCAGGCCACCGAGGATGAGGTGCGGCCGCTGCTGACGGCCGAGGTCAGCATCGCCGCGGTCAACGGCCCGGCGTCGCTGGTCATTTCGGGTGAGCAGCAGGCCGTGCTCGAAGTCTCCGAGCGCCTGCGGGCCGAGGGCCGCCGGGTGCACCAGCTCGCCGTTTCCCACGCCTTCCATTCCCCGCTGATGGATCCCATGGTCGACGAATTCGGCTCGGTTGCGGCCGGACTGCCGATCGGACAACCCACGATTCCGGTCATCTCGAACCTGACCGGGCAACTGGCCGGCGACGACTTCGCCTCAGCCGCCTACTGGAAGCGTCACGTCCGGGAAGCGGTGCGTTTCGCCGACAGCATCCGCTACGCGCAGTCAGCCGGCGCGACAAGGTTTTTCGAGGTCGGTCCGAACGGCGGCCTGACCGCGTCGATCGAGGAGTCGCTGCCCGACGTCGCGATCACCACCGCCTCCGCGCTGCGCAAGGACCGGCCCGAACCGGCCACGCTGACCACCGCGGTGGCTCAGGTTTACGTCGCGGGTGCGGCGGTGGACTGGCGTGCCGTCCTGGGACAGGCGAACTTCGTCGAATTGCCGACGTATGCCTTTGAACGACGCCGATTCTGGTTGTCCAGCGGCAACGCCGCCGTCGATGCCGAGGGCCTGGGCCTGGCTCCCGGTGAGCACGCCCTGTTGGGGGCGGTTGTCGACCTGCCGTCCTCGGGCGGGGTGGTGTTGACCGGCCGGCTGTCGGCGGCGACGCACGGCTGGCTGCGGGACCACGCGGTGGGTGGCGTCGCCATCTTCCCGGGCGCGGGATTCGTGGAGCTGGCCATCCGTGCCGGGGACGAAGTCGGCTGCACGACCGTCGACGAACTCACCCTGGCTGCCCCGCTCATCTTGCCCGAATCCGGTTCGGTCGCCGTGCAAGTCGTCGTCGATGCCGCCGACGAATCCGGCTCGCGTGGCGTATCGGTGTTTTCGCGGGCCGAGAGCGGCTGGCTGCTGCACGCCGAAGGTTCGGTGAGTACCGCTGCCGCACAACCGGTCACGGATCTGTCGACCTGGCCGCCGGCGGGCGCCAGCCCGGTCGACGTCACCGGAACTTACGAGCGGCTGGCCGAGCGCGGGTACGGCTACGGCCCGGCCTTCCAGGGACTGACCGCCATGTGGCGTCGCGGCGACGACCTCTATGCGGAGGTGAATCTGCCAGATACGGCGGGGTTGTCGCCCACGGGCTTCGGCGTGCACCCAGTCGTACTGGACGCGGCACTGCACGCGATCATCGCGGGCGCCAACGACAGCCTGGAGCGCGCCGACGGCGTGTTGGTGCCCTTCGCCTGGCAGGGCGTGTGCCTGCATGCGGCGGGCGCGTCGGCGGTGCGGGCCCGCATCACGCCGACCGGACCGTCGTCGGTGTCGGTGGAGTTGACCGACGCGCTGGGGTTGCCCGTCCTGTCGGTGGCCTCGATGGTTGCCCGTCCGGTGACCGAGCAACAGCTCAAGGCCGCGCTGTCGGGCTCGGCCGGTGACCGACTGTTCGAGGTGAACTGGTCGCCCGCACCTGCCCTGGCCACCGGTGGAACCCCGCCCTACCAGGTCTTCGCGTCCGAACCCGTCGCGGGCGACACCCTGGCCGGGGTGTACACCGCCACCCATCGCGCGCTGGAGGCCGTGCAGGCCTGGCTGGCTGAGCACGACTCGGGAGTTCTGGTGGTGTCGACGCGCGGTGCAGTGGCCCTACCCGGTGAGCGCATCACCGACCTGGCCGGAGCCGCGGTCTGGGGTCTGGTGCGTTCCGCGCAAACCGAGCATCCCGGCCGAATCGTGTTGGTGGACACCGATGTGCCCATCACCGAAGAGGAGGCGGCAGCGGTCCTGTCGGTCGGTGAGCCACAGGTTTTGTTGCGCAACGGCACTCCGCACATCGCGCGCGTACACGGCAGCCGCGCGGTGCGCGGGCTGCTGGCGCCCCCGGGCGACGTTCCGTGGCGACTGGGCATGAGCAGCCCGGGTACGTTCGAGAACCTGCGGATGGAGCCCATTCCCGACGCGGACGCCCCGCTGGGCCCGCGGCAGGTGCGAATCGCGACCAGTGCCATGGCCGCCAACTTCCGCGACGTCATGATCGCGCTCGGCCTCTATCCCGACGAAGCCGCGGCCATGGGTGTCGAAGCGTCGGGAACGGTGATCGAAACCGCCTCGGATGCCGTTCTTTTCCAGGTAGGGGAGCGGGTCACGGGATTGTTCCCGGAGGGCACCGGGGCCGTGGCGACCACCGACGAGCGGTTGCTGATCAAGGTTCCGGCCGGGTGGTCGGACACCGACGCCGCCACCGCGCCGGTCGTCTTCGCCACCGCCTACTACGCGTTGAAGGTGCTGGCGGATGTGCAGCCCGGACAGCGGCTGCTGGTGCACGCGGCTGCCGGGGGTGTGGGTATGGCGGCCGTCCAGCTGGCCCGGCACTGGGGTGTCGAGGTTTTCGCGACCGCGAGCAAGGGCAAGTGGGACACGCTGCGTGCCATGGGCTTTGACGATGCACACATCGGCGATTCGCGAAGCCTGGACTTCGAGGACTCTTTCCGCGCCGCCACCGGTGGGCGTGGTGTGGACGTGGTGCTGGACTCACTGGCCGGCGACTTCGTCGACGCCTCCCTGAGATTGGTGGCGCCGGGCGGGGTTTTCCTCGAGATGGGCAAGACCGACATCCGCGACGCGGCTGAGGTCGCCGAACAAGGGGTGCGCTACCGCGCTTTCGACCTGTTCGAAGCCGGGCCCGACCACATCCAGCGGATGCTCGCCGAACTGTCCGAACTCTTCGCCGCCGGCGTGCTGAAGCCGTTGCCGGCCACGGTGTTCGACGTGCGCCGGGCGGCCGCGGCGCTGCGCTACCTCGGCCAGGCGCGCCACGTCGGCAAGGTCGTGATGAGCATGACCTCCGGTGTGGGCGAGGGCACCGTGCTGATCACCGGCGGCACCGGGATGGCCGGATCGGCCTTGGCCCGGCATCTGGTGCACCGGCATCAGGTGCGCCGGCTGCTGCTGGTGAGTCGTCGCGGCCCGGATGCCCCGGGCGCGGCGGAGTTGGCCGCCGAACTCAAGGCCGCCGGCGCAGACGTTCGTGTGGTCGCCTGTGATGCGGCCGACCGGGCAGCGCTGGCCGAGGTGATTGCCGATGTCCCGGCGCAGCATCCGTTGTCGGCGGTGATCCACGCCGCCGGAACGCTCGACGATGCGGTGGTCACGTCGTTGACTCCCGAACGCGTCGATGCGGCGATGCGGGCCAAAGTGGATGCGGCGTGGAACCTGCACGAGTTGACCCGCGACCTCAAACTGTCGGCGTTCGTGATGTTCTCGTCGATCGCGGGACTGGCCGGGGCCTCCGGCCAGGCCAACTATGCTGCGGGTAACTCGTTCCTGGACGCGCTGGCCCTGCACCGCCAACAGCACGGGCTGCCTGCCGTCTCGCTCGGATGGGGACTCTGGGATCAGGCCAGCAGCATGACCGGAGCGCTGGGTGCGGCCGATCTCGCCCGGTTCGCCCGCGACGGGATCGTGGCGATGGGGTCCGAGGAAGCCCTCGAATTGTTCGACACCGCTCTGGTTGTCGACGAGCCGTTCCTGCTCCCGGCACACATCGACCTGGTGGCGCTGCGCGCCAAGTTCGACGCCGGAACGTTGCCACCGATGTTCGTCGACCTGATCAATGCGCCGGCGCGCCGTCAGGTGGACGACTCGCTGGCTGCCGCCAAGTCCAAATCGGCACTGCTGCAACGGCTGGAAGGCCTCGACGAGGAGGAACAGCACGCCGTTCTGCTGGATCTGGTGCGGTCGCACATCGCCACCGTGCTGGGCAACACCACACCCGAGGCCATCGACCCCGACCGGGCGTTCCAGGAACTGGGCTTCGACTCGCTCACCGCGGTCGAGATGCGCAACAGGCTCAAAGCCGCAACCGGGCTCGGGCTTTCGCCGACGCTGATCTTCGATTACCCGAACTCGGCGGCCCTGGCCGGCTACTTCCACCAGGAACTGCTCGGTGCGGCGCACCAGGATGCACAGCCCGCGGCGGCGCCCGGCGAAGAGGAGCTGCGGCGCGTCGTGGCGTCCATCCCGGTCAAGCGGCTGCGGCAGGCCGGCGTGCTGGAGCTGCTGCTGGCGCTGGCCAACGAGAGCGACGGCGACCGCAACGGCGCTGCCGGCGCGCCGCAGGACCAGTCGGCCGGCAAGGACCTCGCGGACATGGACCTCGACGACCTGGTCAACGCCGCCTTCATGGACGACGACGAGTGAGAATCACCGTCACCGGCGCGGGCGGCGTGCTCGGCCGCGGCCTGGTTGCCAGGCTGCTCAGCGAGGGTCACGAGGTGACCGGTATCGCCCGTCGGCGCCCCGAGAGCTGGCCGAGCGCCGCCCGTTTCGTCGCCGCGGACATCCGGGACGCCGACGCGGTCGGCCGTGCGATCACCGGTGCGAACGCCGTGGCGCACTGCGTTGCGGCACGGGGCGACGACCACATCCAGGGAGCCGCCAACGTGCTCGCGGCGATGGCCGAAAACAGCGGCGGGCGAATCGTTTTCACCTCCTGCGCGCAGGTTTACGGCGCTGCGCCGCGGCCGGCGACCGAGGACGACCCGTTGGACCCGACGACGTCCGGCGGGCTGCACGCGGCCCGGGTGGAGCGGATGCTGGCGGACTCCGGATTCGAATGGGTAGCTGTCCGCTTGCCGCTCGTGGTGGGCCGCGGCGTCGACAACCGATTGCGGACTCTGGCGGCTCTTCCGGTGCTGTTCACCGGGTCCGCCGATCACCGCATCCAGGTCGTGCACACCGACGACGCCCTGCGGCTTCTCAACCAGGCCATCCTGCAGGACGAAATCATCAGTGGCGCAGTCAATCTCGCCGCACCGGGGGCGCCCACCGTGCGGCAGGTCGCGGCGGCGCTGCGGCGACCGATGGTGCCGGTCGGGCCCAGGTGTGCGGTTCCGCTGATGGACACCGCGCGGCTGCGGGACGAGTGGCATTTCGAACCGGCCTGGACCGCGCAGGAATCCTTGGAGGACTTTTCACTCGCGGTGCGCGGGCGGCTCGGGCTGGGCAACCGGGTGCTCGCACTGCCCTGGCGGCTGGCCCCGATCCAGGATCTGCCGGCCGTCGACACTCCGGCCGATGACGGCGTCGAGCCGAAACTGGCTGGGCCGGAAGCCGAGAACGGCGAGTTCGACACTCCGATCGACCCGCGCTTCCCGACCTTCCTGGCCACCAACCTCTCCGAGGCGTTACCGGGCCCCTTTTCGCCGTCGTCGGCGTCGGTCACCGTGCGCGGCCTGCGCGCCGGCGGAGTGGGCATCGCCGAGCGGCTGCGACCCGGCGGTGTGGTGCAGAAGGAAATCGCGATGCGCACGGTCGCGGTGTTCGCCCACCGGCTCTACGGCGCCATCACGTCGGCACACTTCATGGCCGAGACGGTGCCGTTCGCCAAGCCCGCGACCATCGTCAGCAACAGCGGGTTCTTCGGTCCCAGCATGGCCTCGCTGCCGATCTTCGGTGACGAACGTCCGCCTTCGGAAACCAACCCCGTCCGCAGGCGGCTGCGCACCGTCCGCAACATCGGCGTCTTCGGGGTGAATCTGGTGGGCCTGAGCGCCGGTTCTCCGCTCGACACCGGCGATTACCGCGGCGATATCGAACGACTCGAGCAACTCGTGGGCGACGACGTCGCCCGCCTGGACGACCGCCGGCTGCTGAGCCTGATCCTGCTGGCGCGCGACCACGTGGTGCACGGGTGGCTGCTGGCGTCGGGATCATTCATGCTGTGCGCGGCCTTCAACGTCCTGCTGCGCGGGTTGTGCGGGCGCGAGACCGCGCCGTCGGCCGGACCGGAACTGGTGAGTGCCCGGTCGGTGGAAGCCATGCAGCGGCTGGCACTGGCGGCCCGCCGGGACCCGACCGTGCTCCGGGTGCTCGCCGAACCCGGCGAGCGCCTGGACAAGCTCGCCGTCGAGGCGCCGGAGTTTCATCGTGCGGTGCTCGACGAACTGGCACTGATGGGACACCGGGGTCCGGCCGAGGTGGAGATGCTGTCGACCAGCTACGCCGACGATCCCGAGCTGCTGATCCGCATGGTCACCAAGGCGCTGAGCGCCCCGCCGGCCCCGGAGCCTCGTCATGCTCCGATTCCGTTGCGCGCCAAACTTGTTGCGCTGCTGGCGGCGCGACAACTACGCGACCGGGAGGTGCGGCGCGACCGGATGGTGCGCGCCATCTGGGTGCTGCGCGGACTGCTGCGCGAGTATGGCCGCCGGTTGACCGAATCGGGGGTGTTCCAGGCTGCCGACGACGTGTTCTACCTGTTGGTCGACGAACTCGACGCGTTGCCCGCCAACGTTTCCGAGCTGATTGCCCGGCGCCGCGCCGAGCAGCGCCGGCTGGTGGCCGTCGTCCCGCCGACCGTGTTCAGCGGCCAGTGGGAGCCCACCACATCGGCGCCGGTGGTCCTGGGCGGCGGGGACACCCTGCGCGGGGTCGGCGTGTGCGGCGGGCGGGTGCGTGGCCGGGTGCGGATCGTGCGGCCCGAGACCATCGACGATCTGCTACCCGGCGAAATCCTGGTGGCCGAGGTCACCGACGTCGGATACACGGCCGCGTTCTGTTACGCCGCCGCGGTGGTCACCGAACTCGGCGGGCCGATGTCGCATGCCGCGGTGGTCGCCCGCGAGTTCGGCTTCCCGTGTGTGGTCGACGTCCAGGGCGCCACCCGGTCGCTGCCGCAAGGTGCGTTGGTCGAAGTGGACGGCGCCACCGGCGAAATACGGCTGCTGGAGCCCTGACCGCGATACCCTGTGCTTCACATCGGGCCGGGCCCGGGGGAGGTGCGCAATGTCGTCTGTGTGGGTCACGCCGGAGATAATCGATTCTGCCACAACAGAATTGATGACCATCGAAGCAGCGGTCAACGCCGCCAACGCAATTGCCGCGATCCCCACCGTACAGATACCCGCCGCCGGCGCCGATGAGGTGTCCGCGGCGATCGCCGCACTTTTCGGCCGATACGCATCCGGCTACCAGGCGTTGGGGGAGCAGGCGCAAGCCTTCCACGCCCGGTTCGTGCAGGCCCTCGCCGCGAGCACCGCATCCTATGCCGGTGCCGAAGCCGTCAACGCGGCTGCGCTGGGCCCCCTCAACGATCTGCTCAACCTGATCAACCTGCCCACCCAACTGTTGTTGGGCCGCCCGCTGATCGGAAACGGCGCCGATGGCGCCGCGGGAACCGGCGCAGACGGCGGGGCCGGTGGCTTGTTGTTCGGTAACGGCGGGTCCGGCGGATCCGGCGGTGGTGCCCACCCAGCGGGTGGAAGGGGCGGCGCCGCAGGGCTGTTGGGCAATGGCGGAGCCGGCGGTGCCGGTGCCGCGGGCGCGGTCGGCGGCACCGGGGGCAACGGCGGCTGGCTCTTCGGCAACGGCGGGGCCGGCGGTGCCGGCGGTGACGCGCCGACTGGTACCGGCGGCCTCGGCGGTGCAGGCGGTCAGGCCATCCTGCTGGGCGCGGGTGGGGGCGGTGGCGCCGGCGGGCTCGGTGCCACCGGCGGCGGTAACGGCGGCGCCGGCGGCTGGGGCGGGTTGCTGGCCGGCAACGGCGGCG
>NZ_LKTM01000320.1 GCF_001417955.2 Mycobacterium gordonae
GCGAGCGGTGAGGCCAAGCCTGACACCAAGCGCATCGTGGGGCCGACAGTGAAAAACGGGGCGCCGGTGCAGGGACGCATCACTGTTCCGCCGCCCGCGCCGGCGGTGACCAAGCATGTTGACGGCAAGCCGGTTGCTACGCGGCGGATTTCACTGCCGGACGTCAAGCGCGATGACGAGGGGCGCTGACGGGGCCGTCAGCAAATATCTATCGATGGTTTCTTGGGATTTATCTGCAGTTTATAGGCCCTGATGCTTGTTCGATCAGCAAATCCTGACTGGCGAATTTTCGCAGGAACGTTACGATCCACGCGTGTCGAATGTGCCTCCCCCGCAGCCTGCGCCACCAGCGTGGGCGGCAGCCCCGTCGTCTGCAGGTAGCCGTCCCTCGCGCGGGCTCGCGATCGTGTCGCTTGTGATTGCTTTCGTGGCGATCGGCATCGCTATCGGTGCCTGGTTCCGGCCGCTGCCGAAGAGTGAGCCTCCGCGGGCGCCGACGTACTCAAGTCAGGAGGTCGCGGACGCGAAGTCGAAGGTGTGCGCTGCTTTCGACAACGTGCACCAAGCGGTCCGGAATAATTTCGCAAGAGATCAAGGCACTGACCCTAACCAGCAGCTCGTCGTGGCGCTAGCCGGCCAGCAGGCGCTGACAGCCGGAAGCTTGTTCCTTCAGACAACATTGTCTAGGCAACCAGCGACCCCATCCGACCTTGCTGCGCAAGTCCAAAAGTTGATTGATGTTTTCCAAGGTCTTGCTATTGATTATCTCAATGGGCGCGGCAGTCCCGAGGTCGACTCGTCACTCCGAGAAGGAGACGCCGCTACTCTGGCGATCCAGGGAATCTGCAAGTGACCGGCTTTCCTCCGGGTAAATGGTCATGGCTTCTGATCGGTGATCAATGGCCGGATGATGCTGATCTGGCCGCACTCACGGACGCCCAAACAAACCGAAGCAACATCGCGGCTAATTTTCTGCGCTTTTCGGAAGCGTTGCGCAATGCCCAAATCGGACCGCTAGCCGAGCAGCAGGGACACACCGTAGAAGATCTGCGTACCCTTTGTCATCAGGGTGAGCAACATGCCAAGAGGGTGGCCGACAGAAATCGGCGTAAGCAGAAATCGTACGCAGACGCTTATAACAGTGTTTTGAATCTGCGACACGACCTGACGGCTTTGGTTGAGGAAGCCAATTGTGAGATCCAGGGAATCGAAGCTTCAAGAGAGCCTGAGGCTATAAAGACAACTCAGATAACGGCCGCCATACAACGATTTCGTGCGCTCGCCAACATGCTTTCAGCCAAATACTCCGCAAACATACTAGAAGCAATTCAACTGGTCCTAGACACAGACGAAACAGGTGAATCGGCACGTCAATTCACATCTTCGCAAGGCTTAGAGCTTAGTGAAATGTTTCGACAATCCCGTGACGGGAGCATTCTTCGGGACCAGGTAAGCGCGATGTTGTCTAAACCAGGTACCGCGGCCGGGATAGTCACCAAGCCAGTGCCAGGCTCAAAACTCTCTCTAGGAGCGGTAGAAGGCGCCGCCGAAACACCAGGTTCATTCCTAGGCACAGGCAGAAATTTCTCGCCGCCAGATTGCTCCCCGGCCCCGCAGGCAAATCGAAGCAACCCCGGCAGTGCACTGGGCATCCCAGCGCAGTACCACCCGCCATCTCAATCGCCTCTGGCCCCACCCCGATCTGCCGGAACCACTACAATCCCTGCGCCCCCTCCACCAGCGCAAACACCTGCGTTAGCGTCCCACTCGGGCGCAGGTGTATTGCCGCAGACTCCGCCGCCATCTGTGTCCAACCCAACTGCCGCCACGACAAGTGCCCTCTGGGCGCGATTGCCTGAACCTCCCCCCACCCCAACCATCTCCCCCACCGAACTAGCCCAAAGCTTCAACAAAGGCATGGAGTCGGGCGCGCCATTCTCGGCAGCCGCGCACGCAACGCCGTCTGTCCCGATCACATCGACCGAACCGCAGATTTCCCATGCCGCGCAGACAATCCCGTCCGCGGTCGCGAATCCACAGGTGCACGTTCCAGTAGTCGATTCCCCGCCGCCGGTACACCACGCGCCGCCCGCTGAAGCGCCATCTACTCCGATAGTCGCTGCACCACAACCAATTTCGCCGACCGTAACGCCGCAGGCCGTAGGTCCGTTGCCGACCTACGGTTCCGATTTACGGCCTCCCGTCGCGACAACGATCAACCCGCCGCCTCCACCGAGCGCACCGCTCCCCCCGTCGGCCACGCCATCTTCCGCGCCGGTGACGCCTTCTGCGGGCCAATCCTCCGCCAACCAGCCGGCTGTCGTGCGTCAATCCGTCCCCACAAGTACCCCGCTGCCCCCTTCAGCGCAAGGAACCCAGGCCGTCGCCGCCACCGCAACCGGAGCCGCGATCGGAACTGCTTCGGCCGATGCCACTGCGCGAAAACGATTGCAGCGCTTGATCAACGCCGTCGCCCGTCAACAACCTCGCCTGGCCTGGGCTGCCGGAGACCGCGCCGATAAGACGACCCTGCTGGTGACCGATCTGGCCAGCGGATGGATCCCTCCCGGCATCGACCTGCCGTCGGCGGTAACCCTGCTACCGCCGGCACGGCGCCGCGGCAACTTGGAAGCCCTACTCGGCGACGCCACCGTCACCGCCAGCTACACCCCGGTCCATCTCCTGCCCGACGACCTTGAACCGAACCCCACCTCATCGCGACCCCGGTCCGTCCCAGACGTCACCGACCTCGGCTGGGAACTCAGCCAAGCCACCCAGTGGCGCGACGGCTTACCACGATTGGCACACACCCTCGCTAAAGCGACCTCCGCCGGCACCGGCGTGCTGGACTCCGAGATCGACCTTCTGCGAGAGCATCTGGCAACGACAAGCAAGTGCGTCCTGGACAGTTATCCCGACCACGTCGACACCCACCAAGTGGGCAACTGGCAACTACTCGCTGCTATCGATGCCCTGGTGGGCGGCGACAGGGCGACCGCCAATTACCATCTCGCGTGGTTCCTTCAGGCACAGGTCACAAGTCCGTGATATCGCATGCGATATCGCTTTTCAGCCGGAGTCATGCCCCGGAATTCCGGTGCAGGTGTGACGGCTGAGGCCTACGAGACCGGCACCACGACGAGCTCATGCGGCTGGTTGTTGACCGACACCGCTCCGTCCGGCGTCACCACCACGATGTCCTCGATGCGAGCACCCCACCGCCCCGGAAAGTAAATGCCCGGCTCGATGGAAAACGCCATACCCGCGGCCAGCGGCAGTTCGTTGCCGGCAACGATGTAGGGCTCCTCATGCACACCCAATCCGATGCCATGCCCGGTGCGGTGCACGAAATACTCCGCCAAGCCGGCCTCGTCCAATACGTCGCGGGCCGCAGCATCGACCTGCGACGCCGTCACACCTGGGCGGACCATTTCGAACGCGGCGCGCTGAGCCCGCTGCAGAACCGAATATTGTTGAGCAACAGCAGAATCCGGCTCACCAATGCTGTAGGTGCGGGTCGAATCCGAGTGATAACCGGGCGCATACACACCGCCGATGTCGACGACGACGATGTCGCCCTGCGCCAGCACACGGTCCGAATAACCGTGATGCGGATCGGCGCCGTGCGGGCCTGACCCGACGATAACAAACGCCACCTCCGAATGCCCTTCTGCGACAATCGCTTCCGAGATATCAGCGGCGACCTCGGCCTCGGTCCGGCCCGGCACCAAGAACGAGGGCACCCGCGCGTGCACGCGGTCAATCGCGGCACCGGCCGCCCGCAGCGCGTCAATCTCGGCCGTCTCCTTGACCATCCGCAACTCCCGCAACACTTCGGTGGCGAGCACGGGCAATACACCCAACTCGGCAGCCAACGGCAACAGGTGCAAGGCCGGCATCCCGTCGGCCACCGCAACCGCGCCAGCCCCGCCCAGAGCACCGGAAACCAACGCATACGGGTTTTCCCCGTCGACCCAGTCCCGCACGCTCAAACCCAGTTCGAAGGCCGCCGAATCCTTCAATGACGCCAGCTCGAGCCGCGGCAGCACCACCGTCGGCTCGCCGGCGGCAGGGACCACCAAGGCAGTCAACCGCTCGAACGTCTCCGCGCGTGACCCGAGCAGATAGCGCAGGTCATAGCCCGGCGTGATCACCAGCCCGGCCAAGCCGGCCCGCGCCGCCAGCGAAGCTGCGGCACCCAGCCGTCGGGCGTACACCTCGGCCTCGAATCGGTCAGCGTCCATGGCAGCCAGGCTAACCGGACGGCCTGGCAGGATTGTCAGCATGCCCGCACCCCTGTTGTTGCTGGACGGCGCCAGCATGTGGTTTCGCTCGTACTTCGGCGTGCCCTCATCCATCAAGGCTCCCGACGGCAGACCGGTGAACGCCGTGCGCGGATTCATCGATTCCATGGCAGTGGTGATCACCCAGCACAAGCCGAGCAGGCTGGCCGTGTGCCTGGACCTGGACTGGCGCCCACAGTTCCGGGTGGACCTCATCCCCTCCTACAAAGCGCACCGCGTCGCCGAAGAAGAACCGGCCGGCGAACCTGACGTGGAAGAAGTTCCCGACGACCTCACCCCACAGGTCGACATGATCATGGAGTTGCTGGACGCCTTCGGAATCCCCACGGCCGGCGCCCCGGGCTTCGAGGCGGACGACGTGCTGGGAACCCTGGCCGCCCAGGAACGCAACGACCCGGTGGTGGTGGTCAGCGGAGACCGCGATCTGCTGCAGGTGGTCGCCGACGAACCCGTCCCCGTGAAGGTGCTCTACCTGGGCCGCGGCCTGTCCAAGGCCACCTTGTTCGGACCCGCCCAGGTCGCCGAACAGTACGGGGTCCCGGTCGACAGAGCCGGACCGGCCTACGCCGAACTCGCGTTGCTGCGCGGTGATCCGTCCGACGGCCTGCCGGGCGTGCCGGGCGTCGGCGAGAAGACCGCGGCCACGCTGCTCGCCCAGCATGGCTCCCTAAAGCAGATCGTGGCGGCGGCCGAAGACCCAAAGTCCAAGATGGCCAAGGGGTTACGCACCAAGTTGAAATCCGCGACCGACTACATCGAGGCGGCTGAAAAGGTGGTGCGCGTGGCCACGGACGCGCCGGTCACCATCTCCACACCTACCGACGAGCTGCCGCTGCACGCGGCCGACCCGAAGCGCACCGCCGACCTTGCCAACCGGTACGGCGTCGGATCCTCGATCTCTCGCCTGCAGAAAGCGCTCGACGCCCTGTGACTTACTGAGGCCTGCCGACCTCGTACGTGCCCTTGTCGTCCTGGAAGGTCACCGTCACGTGCTTGTTGGCGCCGTCGATGCTCACGGTGCAGTCGAACGTGCCGCCCTTCTTGACGACCGGATCCGAACCGCCGTTGCACTTGACATCCTTGACGTTCTTGGCGCCGTAGCCGTTGGTCTCGTCGGTCAGAATCGACTGCACATCGGTATTGGCCTTGTTGACGTTGAGCTTGGTGGTGACGAAGAACCCGGGCACGACGAAACCGAGCACCAGGATGACGATCACGAAAAGCAGCGCGATGCCGCCGATCACGGCGCCAAGGAAGGCTTTGGAACGCTTCTTGCCCTGCGGCGCCTGAGCGTAAGGCTGCTGCGGGTACTGGCCCGGCTGTCCGTACTGCTGTGGCTGACCGTACTGCTGCGGCTGACCGTACTGCTGTGGCTGACCGTACTGCTGCGGCTGACCGTACTGCGGGGTGGCGCCGTACTGGGTCGCCTGCGAACCGAGGTCTGAGCCATACCCCGGCGACTGCTGCGGGTATGCGGGATCAGCCGGCTGCTGGTATCCGGGATACTCGGCGGCGGGGTACGACTGGGCATGCCAGGTCGCGTCCTGACCCCCCGGCTGCTGCTGCCATGGCGAGCCCGCCACGGTCGGGTCCGAGGAACCCCCTGGCGGCTGCCATGACTGGTTTGGCCCCTGCGGTCCACTCATCGTTGCTCCTCAGTCTGATTTATCCTCGCCACCATCGGCCCCTGGTGGCCCCTGTACGCGTTCCGGATGTAACCGTAGCTCCGGCCTAGCCTACCCGGCGTCAACTGCGACGACGCCGCGCCGAATGTCATTGATAGCGCGCTTGGCCGTCGACCGCACGTCAGGGTCGGGCGCCGCGTTGCGCACCTGGTCCAGCAGGTCGAGCACCTGGCGGCACCAGCGCACGAAATCTCCTGCTGACAGCGGAGATCCCGACCCGTACGCATCGGCGGCCGCCAGCGTCGCGGCCAGGTCGCCGCTACGCGCCCAGCGGTAGATCACCTGGACGAAGCCGTCGTCGGGTTCGCGGGTTTGACCGATCCGATGGGTCTGCTCGTCGGCGCGTAACGCCGCGGATAACCGCGCGGTCTGCCCGAGCGCCTGCCGCAGCCGCGGCGTCGGCACATCAGTGCCGAAGGGCGCCCCCGGACCGTCACCGCCGCGGGCCTCGTAGAGCACGGCCGACACCACCGCGGCCAACTCGGCGGGTTTCAGCCCCGCCCACGCGCCGGTGCGCAGGCACTCTGCCACCAAAAGGTCGCTCTCGCTGTAGATCCGGGCCAGCAACCGGCCGTCATCGGTGACGTGCGGGTCCGTCGGCGGCCCCTGGATGAACTCGCGTTCGGTTAGCAGTCCGACGATCCGGTCGAAGGTGCGAGCCAGGGAGTTGGTGGCAGCGGCCACCTTTCGCTGCAGCTGCGCGTTGTCGCGTTCGATGCGCAGGTAGCGTTCGGCCTGGCGGACCTGCTCCTCCAGACCGGGGGAATTATGGGAAGGGTGCCGGCGCAGCTGCTCGCGCAACGACGTCAGCTCCGGGTCGTAATGGGAATCGTCCTTCGGACGCCGGCCTGCCGGAATCGTCAGGCCCTCCACCGCTGAGCGCAGCGCGGAGGCCAGGTCACGGCGCACCCGCGGCTGGCGGTGTTCGACCCGCTTGGGCAGCGTCATCGACCCGACCGGGGGCGTTGCACCCGAATAGTCGGCCGACGAGATGCGGCCGGCCCAGCGATGTTCGGTCAGCACCAGGGGTCGCGGGTCGTCGCGGTCGCGTGCGGATTCCAGGACCACCGCCAGCCCACCCCGCCGCCCGTGGTTGATGTTGATGATGTCACCGCGCTTGAGGGCAGCCAGGGCATCACTGGCCGCCTGCCGTCGGTGCAGTCTGGACGCGCGGGCCTGGGACCGTTCCACCTCGCTGATCTGTGCCCGCAACCGGGCATATTCGAGGACCGGAGCCTCATGCCCGCCCAACTCGGCCGCGATCTCGTCGAGCATCGTTTTGCCGCGGTCGATGCCGCGCACCAGACCGACGACGGAACGGTCCGCCTGATACTGGGCGAACGACTGCTCGAGCAGCCGGTGCGCCTGTTCCGGGCCCAGCTGGTGCACCAGGTTAATCGTCATGTTGTAGGACGGCGCGAACGAGCTGCGGAGCGGGAACGTGCGGGTCGATGCCAGGCCGGCGACCTCCGACGGCTCGACGTCCGGGTGCCACAGCACGACCGCGTGGCCCTCGATGTCGATTCCCCGGCGCCCGGCACGCCCGGTCAGCTGGGTGTACTCCCCCGGGGTCAGCGGCACATGCTGCTCACCATTGAACTTGACCAGCTTCTCCAGCACGACCGTGCGGGCGGGCATGTTGATGCCCAGCGCCAGCGTTTCGGTCGCGAAGACCGCCCGGATCAACCCGGCCGTGAAGAGCTCCTCCACGGTGTGCCGGAAGGCCGGCAGCATGCCGGCGTGGTGGGCGGCGATGCCGCGCAACAACCCCTCGCGCCACTCGTAGTAGCCGAGCACGGCCAGGTCGGCATCGGCCAGATCTCCGCAGCGGTGCTCGATGACCTCGGCGATCTGCGCGCGTTCCTGCTCGGTGGTCAGCTTCAGCGGCGAGCGCAGGCACTGCTGCACCGCGGCGTCGCAGCCGGCCCGGGAGAAGACGAAGGTGATGGCAGGCAGCAACCCGGCCGAGTCCAGGGCTGCGATGACGTCCGGACGCGCCGGCGGCCGGTAGAAGCGCGGCCGGGCGGGGCGTCCGGGATTGCGCCGGCGCGGCTGCCAGTCCGACATCCGGTCGGCCTCACGGCGGTTTGCGATGTGGCGCAGGAGTTCGGGGTTGACGTGCGGCTTGTCCTTGGCGGCGCCGTCGGAGCGATAGTCGAACAGGTCGAACATCCGCTTGCCGACCAGGACGTGTTGCCACAACGGCACCGGTCGGTGCTCGTCGACAACCACCGTGGTGTCGCCGCGCACCGTCTGTATCCAGCCGCCGAACTCCTCGGCGTTGCTCACCGTCGCCGACAGGCTGACCAGACGCACCTCTTCGGGCAGGTGCAGGATGACTTCCTCCCACACCGGACCGCGCATCCGGTCGGCCAGGAAATGCACCTCATCCATCACCACGTGCGAAAGACCTTGCAGTGCAGCCGAATCCGCGTAGAGCATGTTACGCAGCACCTCGGTGGTCATGACCACCACCGGGGCGTCGGCATTGACGGACAGGTCACCGGTCAGCAGCCCGATCTTGTACTTGCCGTAACGCACCGTCAGATCGGTGTGCTTCTGGTTGCTCAACGCCTTCAGCGGCGTGGTGTAGAAACATTTGCCGCCACCCGCCAGCGCCAGGTGCACGGCGAATTCACCGACGACCGTCTTACCCGCACCGGTCGGGGCGCAGACCAGCACCCCGTGACCGCCTTCCAGGGCGGCGCAGGCCCGCCGCTGGAAGTCGTCAAGGGGGAACGCCAGCTCGGCCGCGAACCGGGCCAGCTCGGGCAGGCCGATCTCAGGTGACGTCGTCATGCGTTCCGCCGATCACCGACGGCGCCGGTATCGGCGAAGGTGGTTCGATGACCGATGCCTCGTCATCGGGGATTGCGGCGGCTTCCCGCTTGGCCTTCCGCTTGTCGTGTATCCGGGCGATCTGGATGGCGAATTCCAGCAGCACGGTCAGGGCCAGACCGAGCGCGGTCATCGAGAACGGGTCGGACCCCGGCGTGAACACCGCGGCGAACAGGAACATCGCGAAGATCAGCCCGCGGCGCCAGGCCTTGAGCCGCTCGTAGGTCAGCATGCCGGCGACGTTGAGCATCACGATCAACAAGGGAAATTCGAAGCTGACTCCGAACACCACCAGCAGATTGATCAGGAAGCCGAAGTACCGGTCGCCCGACAGCGCGGTCACCTGCACGTCGCTGCCGACGGTCAGCAAGAAGCCCAGAGCCTTGGCCAGCACCAGGTAGGCGAGGACGGCGCCCGCGACGAACAGCAAAACCGCCGGGATCACGAACGCCACCGCGAAGCGGCGCTCCTTCTTGTAGAGGCCGGGGGTGATGAACGCCCACAATTCGTAGAACCACACCGGGCACGCCAAGACGACCCCGGCCGTCATCCCGACCTTGAGCCGCAGCATGAACTGGTCGAACGGCGCGGTGGCCAGCAGCCGGCACTGGCCGTCCGCGCTGATACTCGCCCGCGCCGACTGCGGCAGCGCGCAGTAGGGGTGCCGCAGCCACTCGCCCAGGCTCTCCATTCCGAAGACCGGGTGCGAGTACCAGATGAAGCCGAACGCCGTCGTGACCACGATCGCGGCCATCGAAATCAACAACCGGGTGCGCAGTTCGGTCAGATGGTCGACCAGCGACATCGTCCCGTCAGGGTTGACCCGGCTGCGCCGATTGCGCGGGTTGAGGCGTTTGAGAGGACCAAAAGCGCGCGCTGAAACCCTGGGACCTTTCACGACATTCGGTCAGAAGTGGGGACGGACTACGCCGGCCGCGCCTCGGTGTGGCCCTGCTCGGCAGGGGCTGGCGGCTCGACACGCTGAGACTGCACCGGGGTGGGGGCCGCAGCAGGGGTCTCGATCGAGGAGTCGGTTTTGTTCTCGCTCTGCAGCTCACGGACCTCGGACTTGAAGATGCGCAGCGACTTGCCCAGCGAGCGCGCCGCATCGGGAAGCCGCTTGGCACCGAACAGAACGATCACCACGACAGCGAGGATCAGCCAGTGCCACGGTTGAAGACTGCCCACTTTGATTACCTCCAGACGTTCACCCGATGCTACCGCAGCACGAGGGCCTGTCCGGGACGTGCGAACGGTTGCAGCGCCGCGCGCCGCTCGGCCCGCGCCGTCAGGCCTGTTCAGAGCTGTTTTGCACAGCTTGATAGGCCTCGACGCCCGCTACCGCGGCCGCGCGCACCCGCTGCGCGAGCGACTCCGGCGCCAGGACCTGCACGGCCGAACCGAGACCGAGAATCAGCCGGGTCATCCAGTCCTCGGAGGCGTAGGTCATGGTGACATCGCACGATCCATCGGGCAGCTCCCCGGCATCCCGCAGCGGGTAGTACTCGAACATCCACGACGCCGACGGGGCCAGTCGCAACGTCGCCGCCGGCAGCGCGGGGTCGCCGTCGAACAACGACGTATCGGGTGGCGACTGCAGCACCGGTTCCGGGGGCGCGGCCGGCTCGCCCAGTTCGGCGGCGTCGACGATCCGGTCGAAGCGGAAAAGACGGACCCCCTCCGCCTCGCGTGACCAGGCCTCCAGGTAGCTGTGGTCACCGACCAGCAGGACGCGGATGGGGTCGACGACGCGGCTGGTGAGCGAATCGTGCGAGGCGGCGTAGTAGTCAATGGTCAGGGCTCGCTTGCCGCGCACGGCGGCCCGCACGGTCGCGATCGCTCGGCTCTCCAGCGGGGCCGGTTCGTCGACGGCAGACGCGGCGTCGTCGTGCCCGGCGGCACCGGCCGCCGCCGCGATCTTGGCGATCGCACTGCGCGCCGCTTCCGGGTCGACCACGCCGGGAATGTCCGCCAACGCCCGCAGCGCAACGAGCAGTCCGGTGGCCTCCGGAGACGTCAGCTTGAGCGGCCGGTCGATGCCGGCGGAGAACGTGACCTTGACCGTGTCACCGGAGAACTCGAAGTCGATGAGATCGCCGGGGTCGTAGCCGGGCAGGCCGCACATCCAGAGCTGTTCGAGGTCTTTTTGCAGCTGGTCTTCGGAGACGCCGAGTTCAGCGGCCGCCTCGGCCTTGGTGATCCGGGGGTTGGCCTGCAGGTACGGAACCATGTTGAGCAGCCGGACCAGTCGGTCGGAGACGGGTGTCACGAGCGCTCCCCTGCCGCTCCCCGCAGCCTGGTCAGCACGTCCTCACGCAACGACGCCGGCTCCAGCACGATCGCGTCGGCTCCGTAGGCCGCGATCTCGCGGGCCAGCCGGTCGTTGAATCCGATGTCCAGTTCGAGCACCTCACCGTCGCGGCCGGCCAACTGCCGGGGCCCGATGGATCGTCCCGCGCGGCGTAGTGCTGTGGCACGACCCTCGGCAACCCACACCGTGGCCAGCGCTCCGGTCGGCCCCTCGGCGACCGCGTCGGCGACGACCTGATGCAGGTCGACGTCGTCAGGGACGGTGACCGCGCCGGGGTCGCCGATTGGTGTTACGTCGGCGCCGATGCGGGAGAGCCGGAAGGTCCGGGTGGCGTCGCGGTCGCGGTCATGGCCAACCAGGTACCAGCGTCCCTTGTCGGTGATGACGCCCCACGGTTCGACGGTGCGCGTGGCGTAGGGCGCCGAGCGCGACGGCCGATGCGGGAACTGTACGGCCTGCCGAGAATTGATGGCGGACAACAGGATTCCGAGGACCTCCTCGGATTCGCGCAACCCCGGCACGCCGGTCGGCGACGCGATCGACACCGACGCCCCGGTATCGACGGGGTCGACATCCACGCCGGCCGCACGCAGTTTGAGCAGCGCCCCCTGGGTGGCCGTGATCAACTCGGGCGACTTCCACAGTTGGGTGGCTACCGCGACCGCGGCCGCCTCCTCCCGAGTGAGGTCGACGGGCGGTAAAGCGTAGGCGTCGCGGTTGATGCGGTAACCCTCGGCGGGATTCAGGTTGGAGACCTTGCCGACTTCCAGCGGGATGCCCAGGTCACGCAACTCGTTCTTGTCGCGTTCGAACATCCGCGAAAACGCCTCCGCCGACGGGCTGTCGGCGTATCCCGCGACGCTTGACCTGATCTTGTCGGCGGTGATGTAGCCCCGGGTGGACAGCAGGGCGATGACCAGGTTGACCAGTCGCTCGACTTTGTTGATTGGCATCTGGTTCAGGTTAAGGGCTACATGCTCGCGATCAGTCGCTTGACCCGCTCGTCGACGGCCCGGAACGGGTCCTTGCACAGCACGGTGCGTTGCGCCTGGTCGTTGAGCTTGAGGTGCACCCAGTCGACGGTGAAGTCACGCCCGGCAGCCTGCGCGGCGCTGATGAACTCGCCACGCAACCTGGCACGGGTGGTCTGCGGCGGACGGTCGACGGCGTCGGCGATTTCCTCGTCGGTGGTCACCCGGGCCGCCAGGCCCTTGCGCTGCAGCAGGTCGAACACGCCGCGGCCCCGCTTGATGTCGTGGTACGCGAGGTCCAACTGAGCGATCTTGGCGTCCGAGAGCTCCATGTTGTATCGGTCCTGATAACGCTGGAACAGCTTGCGCTTGATCACCCAGTCGATCTCGGTGTCCACCTTCGCGAAATCCTGGCTCTCGACGGCGTCGAGCTGGCGACCCCACAGGTCGACCACCTGCTCGATCTGCGCGTTGGGTTCGCGGGTCTGCAGATGCTCGACGGCGCGGCTGTAGTACTCGCGCTGGATGTCCAGGGCGCTGGCCTGACGACCGCCGGCCAGGCGGACCGGTCTGCGACCGGTGGTGTCGTGGCTGACCTCGCGGATGGCGCGGATCGGGTTGTCCAGGGAGAAGTCGCGGAATGCGACCCCGGCTTCGATCATCTCGAGCACCAGCGCCGCGGTGCCCACCTTGAGCATGGTGGTGGTTTCGCACATGTTGGAGTCGCCGACGATGACGTGCAACCGTCGGTACTTCTCGGCGTCGGCGTGCGGCTCGTCGCGGGTGTTGATGATCGGCCGGCTGCGGGTGGTAGCGCTCGAGACGCCTTCCCAAATATGTTCGGCGCGTTGCGACAAACAGAACGTGGCGGCCTTGGGAGTCTGCAACACCTTGCCCGCCCCGCAGATGAGCTGACGGGTGACCAGGAACGGCAACAGCACATCGGAGATGCGGGAGAACTCGCCGGCCCGCACGATCAGATAGTTCTCGTGGCAGCCGTAGGAGTTGCCCGCCGAGTCGGTGTTGTTCTTGAACAGGTAGATGTCGCCGCCGATGCCCTCATCGGCGAGGCGCTGCTCGGCGTCGATCAGCAGGTCTTCGAGGACCCACTCCCCGGCGCGGTCATGGGTGACCAGCTGGACCAGGCTGTCGCATTCGGCGGTCGCGTACTCGGGGTGGCTGCCCACGTCGAGATACAAGCGTGCGCCATTCCGCAGGAAAACATTTGAGCTGCGACCCCACGACACCACCCGCCGGAAAAGGTAGCGGGCCACCTCGTCCGGAGACAGTCGGCGATGCCCGTGAAAGGTGCAGGTGACACCGAACTCAGTCTCGATGCCCATAATTCGTCGCTGCACGTAATCGAGGGTACTTGTTGTCGAATTGCAGCGGTGCGCAAGCCACGCCCGTGGGTGGTGACTGGTCGCTGAGACCGGCAGCTGCCGGGGTGGGCATTGGATATGATTGGCATGCCCCCTCGGGCAATCGGGGCGTCAGATGATCCTCCGGTGTGGAATGTGACGAACCATTTCAGAGAACCTGCGCTTAGAAGCGCTCCAGCGCTATCGCGTGCTCGACATGCCGCCAGATCGGCTGGTGGCGCGGATACCCGGATTAGCGGCCCGGTCCCTCGGCATGCCAATGGCGGCGGTGTCAATCGTCGCCGAGGACGACATCTTCCTCATCGCCACGCACGGCCCACCGGCCGTCGGGCACATACCGCGGGAGGAGGGGTTGTGCGCGTCAGCTGTGACGAACAGCGTGCCTTACGTTGTGCACGACGCGGCCTCTGATCCCCGCACCGCCGAAAACCGGTTTGTTCGCGCTCACCGAGTCAGGTTTTACGCGTGCGCTCCCATCGTGACCTTCGACGGATTCAGCCTCGGCACGGTCGCCGTGATGGATACCGATGTCCGCACGGTCTCGGACGAAAAGCTGTCGGTATTGCAGGACCTGGCGGCGATCGTGATGGAGCAACTCGACTTGCGGCTGGCGTCGCTGGACGCACTCGGGATGGAACGCGGTCTGCGCAGTGCCGCCGAAGACGCCCGCGACGACGCCCGGTTCCAGCGGTACCGGGCCCAGGAGGCGCGGGACGTTGCACAGCGCGAGCGCGATGACGCCCGGCAGGATCGCGATGTCGCTATCCGCGACCGCAACACCGCGGAGTATGACCGCGACCTGACGGAGGAATACGCTGCGGTGCTGCAGCAAACCTTGCTGCCGCCGATGCTGCCGACCGTCGAGGGCGCTTCCCTGGCCGCCCACTATCACCCGGCGTCCCCGCGCCGGGTCGGCGGAGATTTCTACGATGTGTTCGCCCTCGGCGACGACCGGTGGGCCTTCTTCATCGGCGATGTCGAAGGCCACGGGGTGGACGCCGCGGTGGTGACATCGCTGATCCGGTATACGTTGCGGTCTGCCGCTCTGCATTACAGCGACCCGATTGACGGGCTGGTGGAACTCAACGCGGTGCTGCTGCGTGAGCTGGATCCACGGCGCTTCTGTACGGTCCTGTTCGGGACCTTGCAGCGGCGCCCAGACGACCGGGGCTTCTCGATCACCATCGCCACCGGCGGTCACCCGCCGGCACTGTTGCTCGACCCTACGAGCGGCACGGCGGCCGAGGTGCGCTCCGACGAGGGAACCCTGGTCGGGCTGCGAGCGGACGCGAAGTTCCACACCTGTGACGTCATCCTGCACCCGGGCCAGACGCTGCTGTTCTATACCGACGGCATCGTCGAGGCCCGCCGCGGCGCGAAGCCGTTCAATGAGGGCAGCCTCGCTGCCTTCGCCGCCGAGCACGCCGGACCGGATGCTTCAAGCCTCATCGACGAACTGGCCACCCTGATCCCCAAGCTGGGTCCGCAGGACGACATCGCCCTGCTGGCTATCAGCGCCCACTAGAAACCGCACACCCTGGTATCGCCAGGACGAATCTAAAAGTTAGGCTGTCCGAAACTTTTACCGAGTCTTCGGAGGCCTGGCTGAATGACGGCGGCTGTCTGGATGGCCCTCCCACCCGAGGTGCACTCCGCGCTGTTGAGCCAGGGGCCGGGGCCAGGGCCTATATTGGCGGCCGCGGCGGCGTGGCGGTCCCTGAGCACCGAATACGCCGCCGCGGCTGACGAGGTCGGTGAACTGATGGCCACGCGGCCGGGCTGGTGGGAGGGTTCCGGCGCCGCAGCATGGACGGAGGCCCACGCGCCTTTTGCGGCGTGGTTACTGCAGGCCAGCGCGGACAGCGTCGCGCGCGCCGCGCAGCACGAGATGGTCGCGGTGGCGTACTCGGCCGCCTTGGCCGCCATGCCGACCCTGCCGGAACTGGCCGCCAACCACTTGATGCATGCCGCCTTGGTCACGACCAACTTCTTCGGGATCAACGCGATCCCGATCGCGCTCAATGAAGCCGACTACGTCCGGATGTGGATCCAGGCCGCGACCACGATGACCGTCTACGAAGCCGATTCGGCCGCGTCGGTCGCGTCGACCCCACTTGCGGTCCCTGCCCCGCAAATCCTGCGTTCTGCCGGGGCGGCGCAAGCTCAACCCGCAGCATCGCTCGATCCGGTGCGGGTTGCGCTCAACGCGCTCGAACCGGTCCTGAACAGCTTCGGCATCAACCCGCTGATTCGCAATCCGTTGGTCTCCAACGTCGTCACCTCGTTCATCGCGGACATTCTGGAGTACTTCGGCGTGTACTGGGACCCCGCCGCCGGAATGCTGAACGGACTCGATTACGAGTACTACGCCGACGCCACACAACCGATGTGGTACCTCGCTCGAGGCCTCGAACTGATCGGGGACTCCATGCAGATGTCGCAGAACCCGGCGCAGGCGCTGCAGTACATGGTGGCGCTCGCCATCTTCGACTGGCCCACTCACATAGCGCAGTTGGGCACCGCAATCAGCCAATCCCCGCTACTGCTGGCCGCGGCGGGCGGCGCAATGCTGGTGCCGGCCGCGTCGGCCGGGGGGTTGGCCGGGTTGGCCGGGTTGACCGCGGCACCTCCATCGGCTTCCGCTCTAGTCACGCTGCCTGGGCCTGCTGCGCCCAGCGCCTGGCCCGCGGCCGGGATGAGTGCCCCGCCACCCGCTGTGGGTGCCGCACCGACGAGTGCACCGGCGCCCACTCCTGCCCCGACAAACAGTCCCGCACCCGTCGGCACGGCGGCCCCCACTCCGCCCGCGCCGGGAGCCGGCTTCGCGCCTCCCTATGCGGTCGCACCTCCTGGTCTCGGATTCGGTTCCGGTATGGCGGCGAGCGCCGGCGCAAGTGCCAGGAAAAAGGCGTCCGAGCCGGAGCAAGCTCCGGCCGCGGATGAGGCCCGGGCCGCAGAACGCCGTCGGGCACGGGCGCGGCAACGCGCGCGCACCACCCAGCGTCAACCCGGCGACGAGTATATGGATATGGGCGTCGACGTCGACCCGGACTGGGACGAACCGCCCGGCAGCGTCGTCTCGACGGCGTCACATCACGGTGCTGAGCGGTTCGGATTGGCCGGCACAGTCAGCCGGGATACAGCGACCGAGGCTGCCGGCTTGGCGAGGCTGAGCCACAGCGAATTCGGTGATGGCCCGACTACGCCGATGCTGCCGAGCAGCTGGCGGTAACGGAGGCTAAGCCGACGAGTCGCCGTTCGGCTCGGCTTGTTTCTCCGGGGTTTCCGGCTGCTCCGCACCCTCTGAGGACTCCTCGGCGGCCGCCTTGCCGGACTCCCCGTCCTGCAGCAGCGATTCCAGGGTCGCCCGGTTGATCCGGCGGAATGCCCGCCGCGGACGGTTGGCGTCCAGGATCGCGACTTCCAGACTGGCCACGTCCAGAGAGGGCTGGCCGTTGGTTGCGTTGTCGCTGCTGTTGGCCCGCAACGCGTTGACCGCCACCTTCAACGCATCGCCCAGGTCGGCGTTCTCGGTGTAGGACTCCTTGAGCGCGTTGATGATCGGTTCGGTCGTACCACCCATCACCACGTAATGCGGCTCGTCGGCGATCGACCCGTCGTAGGTGATCCGGTAGAGCTCAGGGGCTTTCGTCTCGCCGTAGTGCGCCACCTCGGCCACGCACAACTCGACCTCGTACGGTTTGGCCTGTTCGGTGAAGATGCTGCCCAGCGTCTGCGCGTAAACGTTGGCCAGCTGGCGCCCCGTGACATCGCGGCGGTCATAGGCGTAGCCGCGGGTGTCGGCGAATTGGATTCCACCGCGACGCAAGTTGTCGAACTCGTTGAATTTGCCGGCCGCCGCGAACCCCACCCGGTCGTAGAGTTCGCTGATCTTCTGCAGCGACCGCGACGGGTTCTCCGCCACGAACAGCACGCCGCCGGAGTAGGCCAGGACGACGACGCTGCGGCCGCGGGCGATGCCTTTCCGCGCGAGCTCGCTGCGCTCGCGCATCGCCTGCTCAGGCGAGATGAAATACGGGAAGCTCACTTCTCACCGCCGTCAGGGCCGAAAGTGTCTGCGCGCGAACGAGTTTCGATGACGCCCCGGGCCAGCTCGGCAATGCGCCGCTCCGGGATCTCCATCGCCCCGTCGGCGTCGATGGTGACCGCGGTCGGGTAGATACCGCGAACCAGGTCCGGTCCGCCGGTGGCGGAGTCGTCGTCGGCGGCGTCATAGAGCGCCTCCACCGCCACACGGAGTGCCGAATCCGCGTCGGACACTTGGGAATACAGCTTCTTGATCGACGACTTCGCGAAAATCGACCCCGACCCCACCGACTGATATCCCTCTTCCTCGATGTTCCAGCCGCCTGCGGCGTCGAAGGAGACGATGCGCCCGGCTGATTCGGCATCGGCGGCGTGGATGTCGTACCCGACCAGCAACGGCAGCGCCACCAGGCCCTGCATCGCGGCCGGCAGATTGCCGCGGACCATGATGGCCAGGCGGTTCACCTTGCCGGCGAAGGTCAGGGGTACGCCTTCGAGCTTTTCGTAGTGTTCGAGTTCGACGGCGTAGAGCCGGGCGAATTCGACTGCGATCGCCGCGGTGCCGGCGATGCCCGTGGCGGTGTAGTCGTCGGTGATGTAGACCTTGCGGACATCACGGCCGGCGATCATGTTGCCCTGCGTCGAGCGGCGGTCGCCGGCGATCAGGACACCACCGGGATACTTCAGCGCCACAATTGTGGTGCCATGCGGCAACTGGTCACCCACGGTTGCGCTGCTGAGGCTCGCGGGCAGCAGATCAGGGGCCTGGCGACGCAAGAAGTCAGCGAACGACGACAGGTCTACGGATCCGGGTTGAGCTGAATTGAGGGACAGGCGATCGGGAAACGACCAGGTCACTGGCCGCCCTTTTGGACGTAAGCGCGCACAAAGTCCTCGGCGTTCTCTTCCAGGACATCGTCAATCTCGTCGAGCAGATCGTCGGTCTCCTCGGTCAGCTTCTCTCGACGCTCCTGGCCTGCTGCCGTCGCACCGGTGATGTCGTCGTCGTCGCCGCCACCGCCACCGCGTTTAGTCTGCTCCTGCGCCATCGCCGCCTCCTGCTTCGTCGTGCGCCGCGGGCGTGTGTCCATTCGCCCGATGGCTTTTCTCTACCCTACCGGTCAGCACCGACGTTTCCCGGCTCAGCTGGTCAGTTGTTCGACCAGTTCGACCGCGCTGTCCACCGAATCGAGCAGCGCGCCGACGTGCGCCTTGCTGCCCCGCAGCGGCTCGAGCGTCGGGATCCGCACCAGCGAGTCGCCACCGAGATCGAAAATCACCGAGTCCCAGCTCGCCGCTGCAATGTCGGCCCCGAACCGGCGCAGACATTCGCCCCGGAAGTACGCCCGGGTGTCGGTCGGCGGATTGTCGACCGCGGCCAGCACCTGAGGCTCGGTAACCAGCCGCTTCATCGAGCCGCGCGCGACCAGCCGGTTGTACAGGCCCTTGTCCAGCCGGACGTCGGAGTACTGCAGGTCCACCAGGTGCAGGCGGGGGGCAGACCAGTTCAGGTTCTCCCGCTGCCGGAAACCTTCGAGCAGCCGCAGCTTGGCCGGCCAGTCCAGCAACTCGGCGCACTCCATCGGGTCACGTTCGAGCAGGTCGAGCACCTCGGCCCAGGTCTCCACCACGTGTGACGCGCGCGGGTCCGGGTCCCGGCTGTCGACCAGCTTGGCCACCCGATCGAGGTAGATCCGTTGCAGCGCAAGCCCGGTCAGTTCCCGGCCGTCGGCCAGCGCCACGGTCTGACGCAGCGACGGGTCGCGGCTGATCGCGTGCACCGCATGCACCGGGCGCGCCAGCGCCAGGTCGGCCAGATCGATGCCTTCTTCGATCAGGTCGAGAACCAGCGCCGTGGTGCCCAGCTTGAGGTAGGTCGACGTCTCGGCCAGGTTGGCGTCGCCGATGATGACATGCAGCCGGCGGTACCTGTCGGCGTCGGCGTGCGGTTCGTCACGGGTGTTGATGATGCCGCGCTTGAGAGTGGTCTCCAGGCCGACCTCGACCTCGATGTAGTCCGAGCGCTGTGAGAGCTGGAAGCCGGCCTCGTCCCCCGATGCGCCGATGCCTACCCGCCCGGAGCCGGTCACCACCTGCCGGGATACCAGGAAAGGGGTGAGCCCGGCGATGATGGACGAGAACGGCGTCTGCCGCGACATCAGGTAGTTCTCGTGCGACCCGTAGGACGCGCCCTTGCCGTCGACGTTGTTCTTGTAGAGCTGCAGCTTCGCCGCGCCGGGGACGCTGGCCACGTGCCGGGCAGCGGCCTCCATCACGCGCTCGCCGGCTTTGTCCCAGATCACCGCATCCATCGGGTCCGTGCACTCGGGCGCGGAATACTCCGGGTGCGCGTGGTCGACGTACAGTCGCGCGCCGTTGGTGAGGATCATGTTCGCCGCGCCGACCTCGTCGGCGTCGACGACCGGGGGCGGCCCGGCCGAGCGGCTCAGATCGAAGCCGCGGGCGTCGCGCAGCGGCGACTCGACCTCGTAGTCCCAGCGGGTCCGCTTGGCGCGCTGGATGCCCGCGGCGGCCGCGTACGCGAGCACTGCTTGTGTCGAAGTGAGGATCGGGTTGGCCGTCGGGTCCGACGGCGAGGAGATGCCGTACTCGACCTCCGTCCCGATAATCCGTTGCATGAGTTAAAGACTACGGTCCCGCTACGGCCCCCGATCAGCAGTGGGTGCCTCGCACCGAAATCGACCCGGCCATACCCGGTTAATCTGAGCCGCCATGAGCCCTTCACTGCGCTCGCGGACACGCCGGGCGACGGTCACCGACGACGCTGAGAGTTGGTTTCTGCAGCGCGGTCTGCCCTCGGTCCTGACGACGCGAGGCAGGTGGCGGCGGCTGTGGTCGCGGTCGGCGCCCGTCCTGGCGGCCTATGCGGGCCTGCACTGCTGGAGCCTGCCAATGTTTTTCCTCACCGACGGCAAGCAGGAGATCGTCATCGAGGGGACTCCGTCAGCCCATGAGTGGGCGCTACTCGGGCTCATCGGACTGGCACCCGTGGCGATGGCCGCTGCCGGGTGGTCGGTGTCCCGCATCGCCGATCGCCGGTACCGTGCGCTGGCGGCGACGGCGGCAGTCACCGTCGTGGGCATCGTCGTCGTCATCGAATCCGGCGCGGCCCATCTTCCGGACACGGTGATCACCGCGGTCGTCTTCATGGTGTTGACCGGCTGCGGCGTCGGTTCCGTAGTCGGCTGGACGACACGGATGACGCTGTCGCACCTTGCCTCAATCGGCAGCCTCGCGGTCCGCGCCCTGCCCGTGGTGTTGTTGACGACGCTGGTGTTCTTCAACGGAAACGTCTGGTTGATGTCGGCGACGATCAGCGGCGACCGTCTGGCCTTGGCGGTGCTCTTCCTCGTCGGCATCGCCGCCGCGTTCGTCGTCTCCGCGACCGCGGAGCGGGTGAGACCGATGCTTCGGTCGTCGGCGGTGGCACCCAAAGACGCTGAGCGCCTTGCCGGTACGCCCTTCGAGTCAATGGCTGACCCGCCCGGCCGCCCCCCGCTGACCCGGGCCGAGCGCGTCAATGTGATCTTCGTACTTGCTGCGTCGCAGCTGGCACAGATCGCTGTGGTCGCGGTGCTTACCGCTGGCATCTATGTGCTGCTCGGCCTGATCGTGCTGACGCCCGCCCTGCTCAAAGAGTGGGCGCACACCACCGACTACGACGCGACCATGCTGGGCCTGACGGTGCCGGTGCCCGGTTCGCTGATCCACCTGTGCCTGTTCCTGGGCGCGCTGACATTCATGTACATCAGTGCCCGTGCGGCCGGCGACGACGATTACCGCTCGAATTTCGTCGACCCGCTGATCGACGATCTGCACGCGACGCTGACCGCCCGCAACCGCTACCGCAACAGGGTGGCAAACCCGCCGGTGACCAGTGTTGACGCCGCTGACCTGGGTGATTAGGTTCACCCTGGTGTCAGCCCCTCAATCTCCCTCAGCAGCCCACCAAGATTCGGGCGACCTTTCCGGAAAACGTTACGGCGAAGTGCTTCTCGTAACGCCTGGCGAGGCAGGCCCCCAAGCCACCGTCTACAACAGTTTTCCGCTCAACGACTGCCCTGCCGAGCTGTGGTCGGCGCTGGATGCCCACGCCATCGCGACCGAGCACGGTGCCGCCACGGCATTGCTCAACGGCCCGCGCTACTGGCTGATGAACAGCATCGAAAAGACTCAGCAGGGCCCGCAGATCATCAAGAACTTCGGCGGCATCGACATGATTCTGCAGGCCACGGTGCTGCTGGCCTCTATGAATCCGACGCCCTACAGCGTCAATCAGGTCAGCCGCAACACGGTGTTCGTGTTCGACGCCGGCCAGGAGATCTACGAACTTCAGGACCCGCACGGGCGGCAGTGGGTCATGCAGACCTGGAGTCAGGTCGTCGACCCCACGCTGTCGCGGGCCGACCTCCCCAAGCTGGGCGACCGGCTCAACCTGCCGGCGGGATGGACCTACCACTCGCGGGTGCTTCCCGAGACACTGCGCGTGGACACCACCACGCAGGCCGCCGAGGTGCTGCAGGACGACCTGACCAATAGCTACTCGCTGATCTCGGCCTGAGCCGCGTCGCCGAGTTAGCTGGATGCGCGACCTAGGCGGATTGCCACAGCCGACCGAGGCTGAAGAAGCCTGCTAATCCGGTGCCCATATTGGCCAAACCGGAAAGCGACCCGCTGAACAACGGGCTGATGCTCCCCGGGAAAGCATTGTTGAAGAAGCCCGACATCTGTCCGTTAAGAACTGTTCCGCCGCTGGCCGTGTTGCCAATGCCCGAGATGATGCCGTTCGTGCCGCTGCCGCCGCTGGCCGTGTTGAAGAAGCCCGATACCGAGGTTCCGACGTTATTGAAGCCCGAGCGGGTCAGGCCGGTGTCGGTGATCGCACCAAAACCCGTGTTCACGTCGCCCGAGTTCCACATGCCCGTGTTGACGATGCCGGAGTTTCCAATCCCCGTATTTGTGAAGCCGGAGTTCCAGAAGCCCGTGTTGTAGCTGGCGGCATTCCCCGCACCCGTGTTCAGCACGCCCGCATTACCGAAACCGGTGTTCAGCTCTCCTGCGTTTCCGAAGCCGAAGTTTGCACCTCCCGAATTCCCGATGCCGAAGTTGTCAACGGAGGAATTTCCGAAGCCAATATTGTTGGGGGCGGGCTCACCGACGAATGCGCCGGTATTGAAAATACCGATGTTGCCGCTGCCGGAGTTGAAGAAGCCGATATTGTTGGTGCCCGAGTTTCCGAAGCCGATGTTGCCGCTGCCCGAGTTCAGCAAGCCGGCGAGGTTGATGCCCACCTGATTGTCGCCGGTGAGTCCGATTCCGATGTTTCCGTTACCGGTGTTTCCGAAGCCGAAGTTGTTGTTGCCGGTGTTGCCCGCACCAGTGTTGCCGTTGCCGGCGTTACCGCCGCCCTGATTGAAATTGCCGGCGTTGCCGAAGCCGACGTTGTTATTGCCACGGTTGCCCAGGCCCACGTTGCGGCCGGGATCCGAGCCGAGACCGAAATTGCCGAAACCGACGTTCGCGTTGCCACGGTTTCCGGAGCCGAAGTTGTCGCTGCCGTAGTTTCCGCTGCCGATGTTGTTGTTGCCGAGGTTGCCGCCGCCCAGGTTGGAGCTGCCGGTGTTGCCGTCACCGACGTTGCCGCTTCCGGTGTTGCCGCCGCCTAGGTTGGCGTTACCGATGTTGCCCAGGCCCAAGTTGGGCAGGGTGTTGAGGAATTGCTGCAGACTGGCCGGTATCGGGAAGAGTTGAGCGGCTGCCATCGACGCCCCGGCGTGATAGCCCGTCATCGCCGTCACGTCGGCAGCCCACATTTCTTCGTATAGGCCCTCGACTGCCATGATCGCCGGTGTGCTGAGACCCAGCCAATTCGATCGGACCAGCTGTACAAACGCGCTGCGGTTGGCCGCCACCTCCAGTGGGTGAACCATTGCAGCGCGTGCCGTCTCAAACACGCTGGCGACCGTCTCGGCCTGCGCGGCGGCCCCCTGAGCTTGGCCGGAGGCGGCGCTCAAGAATCCCGCATACGGTGCCGCCGCAGCCGCCATTGCCGCCGCCGCCGGGCCTTGCCACGCCTGACTTACCAGTCCCGAGGTAACCGATGAAAACGACGACGCGGCCGAACCCAATTCCGCCGCCAACCCGTTCCAGGCGGCCGCGGCCTCTAGCATCGGCGCCGAACCCGCACCGACATACATTCGCAGAGAATTGATCTCCGGTGGCAAGATCGCGAAATTGGCCATCGTCGTTCTCCCGTCGGTCTTCCCTGGCTAATTCCTCGCCGAAGCGCACCTGATATTACGACCATGGCAGTACTGACGCATCGTTTTGGCCAAGCACATGTACGCCCGAAATTATCGTTCGCGTTAAAAATCGCCGAGTTCATCGTCAGCTATTCTCGCCAGCTCGAAAATCGCGGAATCGCAGTCCGATGCGATCGCCGTTAAACGTTCTTCGTGCTCGTCGCGGCCAGCCGACAGCGACCGCCAATTACAGGTACTGCCCCAGGTTCGACTCGGTGTCGATGGCCCGCGACGCACTCGACGACTTGCCGGTGACCAGGGTGCGGATGTAGACGATCCGCTCGCCCTTCTTGCCCGAGATCCGCGCCCAGTCGTCGGGGTTGGTGGTGTTGGGCAGGTCCTCGTTCTCGGCGAACTCGTCGACAATCGAGTCGAGCAGATGCTGGATGCGCAGACCGGGCTGGCCCGTTTCCAACACCGACTTGATCGCGTTCTTTTTCGCGCGGTCGACCACGTTCTGAATCATCGCCCCGGAGTTGAAGTCCTTGAAGTACATGACTTCCTTGTCACCGTTGGCGTAGGTGACCTCCAGGAACCGGTTGTCGTCGATCTCGGCGTACATGCGCTCGACGACCTTCTCGATCATCGCCCTGATGCAGGCACCGCGGTCACCGTTGAACTCGGCCAGGTCATCAGCGTGCACCGGCAGCGTCTCGACCAGGTACTTCGAGAAGATGTCCTGTGCGGCTTCGGCGTCCGGTCGCTCGATCTTGATCTTCACGTCCAGACGGCCGGGCCGCAGGATGGCGGGGTCGATCATGTCCTCACGGTTGGAGGCGCCGATCACGATGACGTTCTCGAGCCCCTCCACCCCGTCGATCTCCGAGAGCAGCTGCGGAACGACGGTCGTCTCGACGTCGGAGGAGACGCCGGTGCCGCGGGTGCGGAAGATCGAGTCCATCTCGTCGAAGAACACGATGACCGGGGTGCCCTCGGAGGCCTTCTCGCGGGCCCGCTGGAAAATCAGCCGGATGTGCCGCTCGGTCTCGCCGACGAACTTGTTGAGCAGCTCAGGGCCCTTGATGTTGAGGAAGTACGACTTCGCCTCGCGGGCGTCGTCGCCGCGCAGGTCGGCCATCTTCTTGGCCAGGGAGTTGGCGACGGCCTTGGCGATCAGCGTCTTGCCGCACCCGGGCGGGCCGTAGAGCAGCACACCTTTGGGCGGACGCAACGCGTACTCGCGGTAGAGCTCCTTGTGCAGGAACGGCAACTCGACGGCATCGCGGATCTGCTCGATCTGGCGGGTTAGACCACCGATGTCCTCGTAGCTGACGTCGGGCACCTCCTCCAGCACCAGGTCCTCGACCTCGGCCTTGGGAATGCGCTCGAAGGCGTAGCCGGCCTTGGTGTCGACCAGCAGTGAGTCGCCCGGACGCAGCCGGCGCGGCCGGGTGTCGTCGTTGAGCGCGTCGGGGTGGCCTTCGGGGAGATCTTCGGCGACCAGCGGCTCGGCCAGCCACACAATGCGCTCCTCGTCGGCGTGGCCGACTACCAACGCACGGTGACCGTCGGCCAGCAACTCACGCAGCGTGGAGATCTCGCCAACCGACTCGTACGTCCCGGCCTCGACCACCGTCAGCGCCTCGTTGAGCCGGACCGTCTGGCCCTTCCTCAAGAGGGAGGTGTCGATGTTGGGTGAGCACGTCAGCCGCATCTTGCGGCCCGAGGTGAACACGTCGACGGTTTCGTCGTCGTGAGTCCCCAACAGCACCCCGTAGCCGCTCGGCGGCTGTCCGAGCCGATCGACTTCCTCCCGCAGCGCCAGTAGCTGCTGGCGGGCCTCTTTCAGAGTTTCCATCAACTTGGAATTGCGAGCCGCGAGCGAGTCGATTCGGGCTTCGAGCTGGTGCACGTCGCGCGCCGAACGCGCGGGGCTCTGGTGGCCGACCGCGTTATCGAGTTGCTCGCGCAGGGCCGCGGCCTCACGCCGCAGCTGTTCGAGTTCGGCAGCGTCGTCGCTGGACAGGGGGATATCGCGAGGGGTCTTGAATGCTTCAGAACGCTCTGAGTCACCCATGTTGCGCTCCTTTCCCGCACCAGGAATAGGTGTGGCGGATACCCCCAACGCTACCGGTCAACCACGATCGATGTGCGCAGTCAAATGCCGTTTGAAAGTTACAAGTTGGGTCACGCTGGTAATCTCGGCTTCTATTCGGGCCGAGCGAAAGGACTTCTGTGACCACGAAATCCCTAGCCACAGCCGTTCTGACCGCCACGTTGGACCCCGTGGTGGGCCCCGATGTGAATTGCACCGCAGTCGGCTCCACAGCCTGCGATTGAGCCTGTCCCGGATGTCCGGCAACTTCTGCGTAACGCTGCGCACCGCCGTCACGGCGGTGGTGGTGCTGGCGACCGCCTGCTCGCACAACACGGCGCGGCAGCTGGACTCGTCCCAGACGCCGGGGCCACCACCGTCCTCGATCACCGTTGCGGCTCCACCGAGCGCTCCCCTGCCGGCGCCCGAAGCCCTTACCGATGTGCTGGTCCGCCTCGCCGACCCGGCCGTCCCGGGGAGCAACAAACTAAACCTCGTGCAAGGTTCGACCCCGGAGGCGGCCGCGGCGCTGGACAGGTTCACCAATGCCGCGCGCGACGGCGGCTACCTGCCCATGACATTTACCGCGAACAACGTCGCATGGTCGGCCACCGATCCGTCGTGCGTCATGGCCACCGTCGTCGTCACGACCGCGAATCCCGACCGCCGGGAATTCACCTTCCCGATGGAGTTCGTCCCCAGCCAGGGAAATTGGCAGCTGTCCCGCAAGACCGCGGAGATGCTGCTGGCTCTGCAGAACTCCCGCAGTTCGACGGCCTCGTCGTCGGCTCCGGCCCCACCGCCCGTCCCGTCACCGAGTTCTCCTGCGTCCCCCAGCCCGGCGGCCGGGCCAACACTGACGCCGTCGCCGACGCCCTGAGCGCATGTGGATCGGTTGGCTCGAATTCGACGTGCTCTTGGGCGACGTGCACTCCCTCAAACAGAAGCGGTCGGTGATCCGGCCGGTCGTCGCCGAGTTGCAGCGCAAGTTCAGCGTCTCGGCGGCAGAGACCGATGCGCACGAGCTGCACCGGCGCGCCGGCATCGGCGTCGCCATGGTGTCGCGGGACCGGGCCCACGCGGTGGACGTCCTCGACGCGGCAGAGAGGTTGGTCGCGGCGCATCCGGAGTTTGAGTTGCTGTCGGTGCGGCGGGGGCTGAACCGAAGCGATGACTGACTAGCCGTCCCGTCCCTCGCGCTTGCGGCCCAGCGGCGCCGGCGCGACCGCACCCGGGGCCAACCGGCGGGTGGCCACCAGAAATGCGGTGTGGCCGCGCATCGTGTGCTGAGGCCGCACGGCCAGACCGACGACGTTCCACCCGCGCTGCATCGTCTCCCAGGACCGCGGCTCGGTCCAGCACTGCTGGGCCCGCACCGCTTCGACCACTTTCGAGAGCTGCGTGACGGTGGCGACGTAGATCAACAACACGCCGCCGGCGACCACCAACCGCGACACCGCGTCCAGCACCTCCCACGGCGCCAACATGTCCAGCACCGCCCGGTCGAAAGAGGCGTCGGGAAATTCTGAATCGGCGACGTCGCTGATGATCAGCTGCCAGTTCTCCGGCGCCTGACCGTAAAAATTCGAGACGTTGCGCCGCGCGTGTTCGGCATGGTCCGCGCGTGCTTCGTACGAGACCACCTCGCCCTTTGGCCCGACCGCCCGCAGCAGGGAGAGGGTCAGCGCACCGGATCCGGCGCCGGCCTCGAGCACCCGGGCGCCGGGGAAGATGTCTCCCTCGTGAATGATCTGGGCGGCGTCCTTGGGGTAGATCACCTGCGGTCCGCGCGGCATCGACATGACGTAGTCGACCAGCAGCGGCCGCAGCACGAGAAAGTGGGCGCCGTTGCTGGATTTGACGACACTGCCCTGCTCTAGGCCGATCAGGACGTCGTGTGCGATCCGGCCGCGGTGGGTGTGGAACTCGGCGCCCGCCGTCAGGGTGATCGTGTAGTGACGCCCCTTGGCGTCGGTGAGCTGGACGCGCTCTCCGACGGTGAACGGACCGGTTGCTGACACGGCGTACAGCGTGCCAGCCGACGCACCGAAGCCAGTGGTCGGGGTTGACCGAGATTTGTCGTAGCCCAGTCCTAGGCTGCGAATATGACGGACCAACCGGAGACACGCGCCAGGCCGGCGCTGTCGCCGTCGCGGGCCGCCGACTTCAAGCAGTGCCCGCTGCTGTACCGGTTCCGGGCGATCGACCGGTTGCCGGAAGCGCCGTCGACGGCACAGGTGCGCGGCTCGGTCGTCCACGCCGCCCTCGAGCAGCTGTACGGGCTGCCCGCGCCGCAACGCGGCCCGGACACCGCCTATGCGCTGCTCGACGGCGCATGGGAGCGGGTGGTCTCCGGCCAGCCGGAGCTGGCGGCCGACCTGCCCCCTGAGCTGCGCGCCGAGCTGCTGAGCGAGGCTCGTGCCCTGCTGTCGGGCTACTACCGGTTGGAAGACCCGACGCGGTTCGAGCCGCAATGTTGTGAACAGCGGGTGGAGGTGGAACTCGCCGACGGAACGCTGCTTCGCGGCTACATCGACCGGATCGATGTCGCGGTCACCGGCGAACTGCGCGTGGTGGACTATAAGACCGGCAAAGCGCCGCCGGCCGCACGGGCTGGGTTCGATTCCAGGGCCGAGTTCAAGGCGATGTTCCAGATGAAGTTCTACGCGGTGGCCCTACTTCGTTCCCGGGGCGTGCTGCCCGCCCGGCTGCGCCTGATCTATCTGGCCGACGGCCAGGTGCTTGATTACGCTCCCGACCACGACGAACTGCTGCGCTTCGAGAAGACGCTGATGGCGATCTGGCGTGCGATTCAAACCGCCGGACAGACCGGTGACTTCCGGCCCAGCCCGTCGCGATTGTGTGACTGGTGCCCACACCAGGCGCACTGCCCGGCCTTCGGCGGAACGCCCCCGCCCTACCCGGGTTGGCCGCAGTTCACGCCTCAGCCGACCCGGCGGTCGACCGAGCCGGCGGCGTGAGCCGACAGCCGTTCCCGATTTGATTGCCGGGCAAAGCACTTCGTTTGCGTGAGGCGATGTCCATCAAACGATGGAGAATCAGTCGAGCGGTGACATCTCCTGCAGCACCGTGGGAATCAGCTCACTGACCGTGGGATGGATGTGCATGGTGCGCGACAGCGTCGTGTAGGGCGCCTTCGCCGACATCACGTCCAGTACGCAGTGCACGGCCTCGTCGCCACCTACGCCGAAAATGGCGGCACCCAGGATCTCGTCGGTGTCGGCGTCGACGACGACCTTCATAAACCCTTGCGTTTCACCCTTTTCGACCGCTCGCCCGACACGTGTCATCGGCCGCTTGCCTACCAGCACCTTGTGGCCGGCGGCACGGGCCTGCTCGACGGTCATGCCCGCCCGCCCCAGCGGCGGGTCGATGTAGAGCGCATAGGTGGTGATGCGGTCACTGACCCGGCGCGGATCGTCATCGAGCAGATTGGCCGCGACGATCTCGAAATCGTTGTAGGAGGTGTGGGTGAAGGCGCCTTTGCCGTTGCAGTCACCGAGTGCCCAGATGTGGTCGACGTTGGTCTTGAGCTGATCGTCGACCACGATGTAGCCCCGGGCGTCAGTTTCCACGCCGGCCGCCGCCAGGCCCAGGTCGTCGGTGTTCGGCTGTCGCCCCACCGCCAGCAGCAGGTGGCTGCCCGCGACGGGCTCCACCCCGGAAGCCGGTGTGAGCTCAAAACCCTTATCGGTCTTGGCAATCCGCACATCGTCAGCACCGGTGACGACGTCGATACCTTCACCCTCCAGGATCTCCCGGATGGTGGCCGAGACGTCCTCGTCCTCCCGTGAGGCGAGGCGGGGCCCCCGCTCGACGACGGTGACGCGCGCACCGAACCTGCGGTACATCTGGGCGAACTCCAGCGCGATGTAGCTTCCGCCCACCACGACGAGATGCTCGGGCACCGTGTCGAGATCCATGATCGTCACGTTGGTCAGGTAGTCGACCTCGTCGAGGCCGGGAATGCTCGGTATGACCGCCCGGCCGCCGACGTTGAGGAAGATCCGGTCGGCCCGGAGCAGCTCGTCACCGACCCTGATGGTGTGCGGGTCCTCGAAGCGGGCGTGCCCGCGAAAGAAGGTGGTGCCGTCCATGCCGTCCAACCATTTTTCGACGCCGTGGCGGTCCTTGAGCATGATGTCGTCTTTGCGGGCCTTGACTTTCGCCATGTCGACGGTGACCGGCCCGGTCCCGACGCCGTACTCGGCGCCCCGACGTGCCAGGTGTGCGGCGTGCGCACTGGCGACCAGCGTCTTGGTCGGGATGCAGCCGTAGTTGACGCAGGTGCCGCCGACGTGCTGGCGCTCGATGACCGCGACCCGCTGCCCTGCAGCGCTGAGCCGGCCTGCGAGCGGCGGTCCAGCCTGACCGGCCCCGACGACGATTGCGTCGAATCGCCGGGTTTCTGTCACAGTGCGGCTGCCGCAGCGACGATGGCGAACGCGCCCAGCACCGCGACGGCGTCCTCCAGCAGCGCGATCGGCAGGTCATGGCCGCCGTTCTTGGCGACCAGCGCGCGGCGAGCCTGGAATCCTCCTATCGTGCCGAGCACCGCGCCGACGATTCCGGCGCCCAGCGCAGCCCACTTGTGTCCCCAGGCGGTGCCGATGACCGCCGCGGCGAACCCACCCATGATGAGGCGGACGGCGAAGACCGGCGGGGCGGTGCGCGGCGGCGTCTTGGGCAGCTTGTCGTTCACCAGTTCCGCGACCGCAAGCAGGCTCAGGATCACCACCGTCACCAGGTTTCCCACCCAGGACGCCCAGGTGCCGTGCAGATTGAGCCAGCTGAGGAAGACCGCCCAGGAGACCGCGGCCGGAGCGGTCAGCGACCGCAACCCGGCGACGACACCGATCAACAGAGCGAGAAGAAGAACGAGAACCTGCGTCACAGCGATCCCTCCTGGGACAGACGTACAGCCTGGCGACGATAACGGGAAAGCCCTTACCCATCACAGCTGTCCCAGCGGGACGCTAACACAGCTACGGCTGAGGCACAGGGTCAGAAACGGCAGAACCTGATGTCGGATGCCAGGATCGCTTTGGCTCCGATGGCGGCGAGTTCGTCCATGATGCCGTTGACGCCGCGGCGCGGCACCAGCGCGCGCACGGCAACCCAGTCCGGGTCGGCCAGCGGCGCGATCGTCGGCGACTCGAGTCCCGGCGTGATCGACGTGGCCTGGTCCAGCGCCGAACGCGGGCAGTCGTAGTCGAGCATCAGGTACTGCTGGCCGAAAACGACGCCCTGCACCCGGGCCACCAATTGGTCGCGGGCCGCGCTGGTGTGGTCCTGCGCGCGTTCGATCAACACCGCCTCCGAATCACACAGCGGCTCCCCGAAGGCAACCAGATCGTGCAGGCTCAGCGTGCGGCCCGATCCCACGACATCGGCGATGGCGTCGGCGACCCCGAGTTGCACCGAAATCTCCACCGCGCCGTCGAGCCTGATCACTGTGGCGTCAATCCCTTTAGCGGCCAGGTCTTTTCGTACCAAATTGGGATAGGCGGTGGCGATCCGTTTGCCCGCCAGGTCGCCGACAGTCCAGTCCCGCCCGGCCGGTCCGGCGTAACGGAATTTGGAGGACCCGAAGCCCAACGCCAGCCGCTCGCGAACCGGCGCATCGGAATCCAGCGCCAGATCCCGTCCGGTGATCCCGAAGTCGAGTTCCCCGGACCCGACATAGATGGCGATGTCTTTGGGCCGGAGGAAGAAGAACTCGACGTTGTTGAGCGGGTCGATGACGGTGAGGTCTTTGGGATCGGTGCGACGGCGGTAGCCGGCCTCGGAGAGGATCTCGCTGGCCGGTTCGCTCAGCGCGCCCTTGTTGGGCACCGCGATGCGCAACATGCTCACAGCTTCCGGTAGATGTCGTCGAGTGACAGCCCGCGGGAGATCATCAGCACCTGCGTCCAGTACAGCAACTGGCTGATCTCCTCGGCCAACGCCTCGTCGGGTTCGTGCTCGGCGGCCAGCCACACCTCGCCGGCCTCCTCCAGGATCTTCTTGCCCAGTGTGTGCACGCCCGCGTCCAACGCGGCGACGGTGGCGCTGCCGGCCGGCCGGGTCCGGGCACGTTCACCGAGTTGGGCGAACAGCTCCTCGAAGGTCTTCACGACCAGCGATTGTTTCAGACGTCGGCGCAACCGGCCGCGGGTAGGGCTCAGTCCTCCGGGTTGTAGCCGAGGTTGGGGGCGAGCCAGCGCTCGGCTTCCTGCATGGTCCAGCCCTTGCGCTTCGCGTAATCGGCGACCTGGTCCTGCGCGATCCTGCCGACCACGAAGTACTGCGACTGCGGGTGCGAGAAGTACCAGCCGCTGACGGCGGCACCGGGCCACATCGCCATCGACTCCGTCAGCTCGATACCGGTCCGCTCCTGGACGTCCATCAACTTCCACAGCGTCGCCTTCTCGGTGTGCTCCGGGCAGGCCGGGTAGCCGGGGGCAGGGCGGATCCCCCGGTACTTCTCACCGATCAGCGCCTCGTTGTCCAACTCCTCGTCCGGCTGGAATCCCCAGAACTCCTTGCGGACCCGTTGGTGCATCCGTTCGGCGAACGCCTCTGCCAGCCGGTCGGCGATCGACTCCAGCAGAATCGCGTTGTAGTCGTCGATGGCTGCCTTGAACTCCGCGATCTTCTCCTGGCTGCCGAGGCCCGAGGTGACGGCGAAGGCGCCGACGTAGTCGGCCAGGCCGGTGTCTTTCGGTGCGATGAAGTCGCCCAGCGACCGGTTCGGGATGCCCTCGCGGTGCTCACCCTGCTGGCGCAGGTTGTGCAACGTGGTCAGCACCTCGGTGCGGGTGTCGTCGGTGTAGACCTCGATGTCGTCACCGACCGCGTTCGCGGGGAAGAACCCGATCACCCCGTTGGCGGTCAGCCACTTCTCCTTGATCAGGGTGTCGAGCATCTCCTGGGCGTCGTCGTACAGCTTGCGGGCAGCCTCGCCGGTGGCCGGGTTGTTGAGGATGTCGGGGAACCGGCCCTTCATCTCCCAGGCGTTGAAGAACGGCTGCCAGTCGATGTACTCGCGCAACTCGGCCAGGTCGTAGTCGTGAAACTCCCGAACGCCGAGCCCCTGAGCGGGCACCGGCGGCGTGTAGCCGTCCCATTCGATCGGCGTCCGATTCGCGCGGGCCTTCCCGACCGGCAACATCGGCCGCTCGTTCTTCTGGGCGTGCCGCTCGCGAAGCGATGCGTAGTCCTTCTCGGTGGCCTCCAGTAGGGCTGGACGCTGCTTGTCGTCGAGCAGCGCGGCGGCGACCGGCACCGAGCGGGAAGCGTCTTTGACCCAGACCACCGGACCGCTACGACGCGGCGCCACCTTGACCGCCGTGTGGGCCCGCGAGGTGGTCGCGCCACCGATCAGCAGCGGGATCTCCAGGCCCTCGCGTTCCATTTCGACGGCGAAGTTGACCATCTCGTCCAGGGACGGGGTGATCAGGCCGGACAGCCCGATGATGTCGGCGTTGTGCTCCTTCGCCGCGTCCAGGATCTTGCTCGCGGGCACCATCACCCCGAGGTCGATCACTTCGTAGTTGTTGCACTGCAGGACGACCCCGACGATGTTCTTGCCGATGTCGTGGACGTCGCCCTTCACCGTCGCCATCACGATCGTGCCGTTGGTGTCCTTCGTGGTGACGTTGGATTCTTCCTTCTCCGCCTCGATGAACGGCAGCAGGTAGGCGACAGCCTTTTTCATCACCCGGGCCGACTTCACGACCTGGGGCAGGAACATCTTGCCGGAGCCGAAGAGGTCACCGACGACGTTCATGCCGTCCATCAGCGGGCCCTCGATCACCTCGATCGGGCGGCCGCCCGCGCCGGCGATCTCGGCGCGCAGTTCCTCGGTGTCGGCGTCAACGTGGGCGTCGATGCCCTTGACCAGGGCGTGGGTGATCCGCTCGCGGACCGGGAGGTTGCGCCATTCCTGGACGACCGCGTCATCGGTCGTCTCCTTGCTGTTGAACCGTTCGGCGATCTCCAGCAGACGCTCGGCCGCGTCCTCGCGACGGTTCAGGACGACGTCCTCGATCCGCTCCCGCAGTTCCGGGTCGATCGAGTCGTAGGGCACCAGCGCACCCGCGTTGACGATGCCCATGTCCAAGCCGGCCTTGATGGCGTGGAACAGGAACACCGCATGGATCGCCTCGCGGACCGGGTTGTTGCCCCGGAACGAGAACGACACGTTCGAGATACCGCCGGAGATGTGCACCCCGGGCAGGTTCTCCTTGATCCAGGCGCAGGCCTCGATGAAGTCGATCCCGTAGGTCGCATGCTCCTCGATGCCCGTCGCCAGCGCGAAGCAGTTCGGGTCGAAGATGATGTCCTCGGGTGGGAAACCGACTTCTTCGGTCAGGATCCGGTAGGCGCGCCCGCAGATCTCCTTGCGGCGCTCCAGGTTGTCCGCCTGCCCCTGCTCGTCGAAGGCCATCACGACGACGGCGGCGCCGTATTTGCGGCACAGCCGCGCCTCGCGGATGAACTTCTCCTCGCCCTCCTTCATGGAGATCGAGTTGACGATCGGCTTGCCTTGCACGTTCTTCAGGCCCGCCTCGATGACCTCCCACTTGGAGGAGTCGATCATCACCGGGACGCGGCTGATGTCGGGCTCGGCCGCGATCAGCTTGGTGAACCGGTCCATCGCGGCGACGCCGTCGATCATGCCCTCGTCCATGTTGATGTCGATGACCTGTGCACCGACCTCGACCTGCTGCAGGGCGACCGACAGGGCGGTGTCGTAGTCCTCGGCCTTGATCAGGTTGCGGAACCGGGCCGAACCGGTGATGTTGGTGCGCTCTCCGATGTTCACGAACAGGGAGTCGTCGGTGATGTTGAGCGGCTCGAGGCCCGAGAGCCGGGTGGCCACCGGGATCTCCGGCAACTTGCGCTGCGGCTTGCCCTCGACGACCTTCGCGATCTCGGCGATGTGCGCGGGCGTCGTGCCGCAGCAACCACCGACCAGGTTCACCAGGCCGGCTTCGGCGAAATCGGCGATGTAACCGGCTTGACGCTCCGGGGACTCGTCGTACTCACCGAAGGCGTTGGGCAGGCCGGCGTTCGGGTAGCAGGAGACGAAGGTGTCCGCGATTCGTGCCACCTCGGCGATGTAGGGCCTCATCTCCGGCGCCCCCAGGGCGCAGTTCAGGCCTACCGCGAGCGGCTTTGCGTGCCTGATCGAGTTCCAGAACGCCTCGGTGACCTGACCGGACAATGTCCGTCCGGACGCGTCCGTAATGGTGCCGGAGATGATGATCGGCCAGCGCCGTCCGCGGTCCTCGAACAAGGTCTCGACGGCGAACACCGCCGCCTTGGCGTTGAGCGAGTCGAAGATCGTCTCGATGATGATGATGTCGGCGCCACCGTCGACCAGGCCGTTGGCGGCTTCGAGGTACGCGGCGACCAGTTGGTCGTAGGAGACGTTGCGGGCCCCGGGGTCGTTGACGTCCGGGGAGATCGATGCGGTCCGCGTCGTCGGTCCGAGCGCGCCGGCGACGTAGCGGGGCTTCTCCGGAGTGCTGTACTCATCGGCGGCCTTGCGGGCCAGCGCGGCGCCGGTGTAGTTGAGCTCGTAGCTCAGTTCCTGCATGTCGTAGTCGGCGAGTGAGACCGCGTTCGCGTTGAACGTGTTGGTCTCCAGAATGTCGGCGCCCGCCTCGAGGTACTCGCGGTGGATCCCCTCGATGATGTGCGGCTGCGTCAGGCTGAGCAGGTCGTTGTTTCCGACCAGATCGCTCGGCCAGTCCTTGAACCGCTCACCGCGATAGCCGGCCTCGTCCGGGCGGTCCCGCTGGATCGCCGTGCCCATCGCGCCGTCGATCACCACGATCCGCTGATTTAGCGCGGCCGTCAGCTCATCGGTGCAGTCGGGGCGGATGTTCGGCACGAAGGTGTCGGTGTCAGAGGCACTCACATACGTTCCTTCCATAGCGGAAGGCGTCCTTAACTCTGCCGAGCGTGGCGGATGCCGGGTTAACCGGATATCCGTTGCAACGCCTCTCGACCAGAAAAGTCTACGTCGTCACCCGACGCCTGGACGCCCAGATCGACTCGACCCGCTCGCCGAACGCGGCATCCTTGGGCGCCAGCCAGCGAATCTAGTCGGCAATCTCGTAGTTACCACGGTAAACGAGATTCCAACCAGACCTATTTCACATCCGGCCGCCGTCACACAAAAAATTTAGGCGGGCTATGGATCTGCGGGTTTCGGGCAGCCCAGCGAGATTGCCACCACGGTTGCCAGCAGGACTTCAGGCACGACCGCCACGGCGATGTCGACGATGGTGACGCTTCCGGCACTGCCACACCCGCATTGGCGCCGCTTCACCACGCCGTAGGCTTACTGGGTGACTTTGCCGGATCGCGGGCCGGGTGACGACGACATGCTGCCCCAGCTGCACAACACCGTCGTCGTCGCGGCTTTCGAGGGCTGGAATGACGCCGGCGACGCGGCCAGTGACGCGGTGACCCACCTGGCCGCGATCTGGGACGCGCTGCCGATTGTCGAGATCGACGACGAGGCGTACTACGACTACCAGGTCAATCGCCCGGTCATCCGTCAGGTCGACGGCGTCACCCGGGAGCTGGAGTGGCCGGCGATGCGTATCTCGCACTGCCGACCGCCGGACAGCGACCGCGATGTGGTGTTGATGCACGGCGTGGAGCCGAACATGCGCTGGCGTACCTTCTGCGACGAGCTGCTGGCGGTCATCGACAAGCTCAACGTCGACACCGTCGTCATACTCGGGGCGCTGCTGGCCGACACGCCGCACACCCGGCCGGTGCCGGTCTCCGGCGCGGCCTACTCCTCGGACTCGGCGCGCATGTTCGGCCTGGAAGAGACCCGGTATGAGGGCCCGACGGGCATCGCCGGGGTGTTCCAGTACGCCTGCGTGGCCGCCGGCATCCCCGCCGTGACGTTCTGGGCCGCGGTGCCGCACTACGTCTCGCACCCGCCCAACCCGAAGGCGACCGTGGCGCTGTTGCGGCGCGTCGAGGAAGTGCTCGATGTGGAAGTGCCGCTGGGCGATCTGCCGACCCAGGCCGAGGCGTGGGAGCAGGAGATCACCGAAATGGCCGCCGACGACGAGGAGCTGGCCGAGTACGTGCAGTCCCTCGAGCAGCACGGCGACGCCGCGGTGGACGTCAACGAGGCGCTCGGCAAGATCGACGGCGACGCGTTGGCCGCGGAGTTCGAGCGTTATCTGCGGCGCCGCCGGCCCGGGTTCGGGCTCTGACCCAGGCACCCGGCCGGGCGACCGGTATACGCGGCGTTTTGCGGACGTTCAGGGTGGAGGAAGCTCCTCCGAGCCGGTGCGCAACATGGCGACCACGGGTGACGGCGGGCCGACCATGGCTGCGGTGATCCGCCGGTTAACCGATCGAAGCCATCCCAGCCGCAACATGGTGCGGCGTTTCCACAGCTGAAAAGGCGACGACGGCAGGTATCGGTTGGCCGCGTCGCGCGCCGCTTTCTGCGTGTACTCGATCTCCGGGCGCCACAGCTGTTCGTAGAAATCCAGCGCCCGGTCCACCGATGACGTGCGGCGGAACTGCTCGGCCAGCACGTAGGCGGCGCCTACGGCCAGCGAGGCGCCCTGACCGGCCAACAGCGACACCGCTGAGCAGGCGTCACCGATCAGCACCACCCGGTTCTTGCGCCACCGCGGCATGACGACCTGGGCGACCTCGTCGTAGTAGATCTCTTTTGGGGGTGGGCAGCGCTGCAATGCCTCGGGCACCACCCAGCCCATGTCCGCGTAGGTGTCCCGTATTGCCGCCCGGGTGTCCGCGGGCAGTTGCCGATCCGGCGCGCGGTGCACGGCGAAAACGGCCACCTTCCCGTTGCGCAACGCGAAGAAGCCGATCTGCCGATCCATGGTGTCAGTCAGGGCGACGTCGTCGCCGGCCGCCTCGCGGATGGCGGGAGCGTCGAAAACGAAAGCGGCGGTGTGGAATCCGAGGTAGCGGACGTAGTCCGCTTCGTCGCCGAACACCAGAGAACGCACGGTCGAGTGGATTCCGTCGGCGCCTATCAGCAGATCGGCATCCAGCGTTTCCCCGCCGTCCAGTGTCACGGTCACGCCGTCGCCGTGATCCTCGATGCCGGTGACCGTTGCTCCGTATCGCAACTCGACGCCGTCGGGCAGGTTGTCGACGAGGATCTTTTCCAGGTCGGGGCGCATCACGCTGACCAGGCGGCCGCGCAGCGCCCGGTCGATCTTGACGTATGACACGGCGGCGCGGCGGCGGCCCTGGTCGTCGACCAGGCCGGCCTCGTCGAAGTTGTAGCCGGCATCCCGGATGGCCGGCAGCACGCCGATCGCCTCGGCCGCGTCAAAGCCGGCACCGAAGAAGTCGATCAGGTAGCCGTGGGCGCGGGGACCAGATGCGCGTTCCAGTAGCACCACCTCGGCGCCGAGGGAGGACATACGTTCCGCGGTGGCCAGCCCGGCGATGCCCGCGCCGCAAACGACGACTTTCACGCCGGCTGCTACTTCTCCAGCTCCTGGGTGTACGCGCTGGTGGAGCGGCCGAGCGCGAGAACCTGGGCGTCCATCTTGGGCATGATCTCGGCCGCGGTCTCGAGCACCGCGGACTCGCCAAGCCTGGTCGACAGGACCGGCTTGATCCAGCGCATCACCGCCACCCAACCTGGGCAGTACACCCGCGTCTTGCGTCCCTCGATGCCCTTGACGAACGCCGCCGCGCACTTGTTGACCGAGGTGGTCCGGTTCAGCGGCGGAGGCAGTTTGGAGAGCAGCTCGGTGAAGGCCGGCAGGTCGCTCTTGGTGTCGCGCACCAGGGCGGTGTCGATCCAGGCCATGTGGGCCGACCCGACGCTGACGCCCAGATGGGCCACCTCCAGCCGCAGCGCGTTGGCCAGATGTTCGTTGCCCGCCTTGGACATGTCGTAGGGCACCATCCCCGGAGCGGCGGCGTAGGCGGCCAGCGACGAGACGATCAGCACGTAGCCGCGGCGGTCGATGATCGAGGGCAGCGTGGCGCGCACGGTATAGAAGACGCCCATCAAGTTGACATCGATGACCCGCTTGGCCGCCTCGGGATCGACGGTGAGCACCGAGCCGTAGCTGGCGATGCCGGCGTTGGCGACCACCACGTCGATGCCGCCGAACTTCTCGACGGCCTGGTCCGCGGCGGCCTGCATGGCTTTCAGGTCACGCACGTCGGCGACGACGGTCAGCACGCGTCCGTCTCCGCCGAGTTCGGCTGCGATCGACTTGAGCTCGGCTTCGCCGAGGTCGGTCAGGACGAGCTTGGCACCCTTGTTATGCAGCCTGCGGGCGACCTCGGCGCCGATACCGCGCCCGGCGCCGGTGATGAAAACGACCTTGTCCTGCACCGATGTCATGGCGCAAAAGGTACCACCGCAGGCTTACAGGCCGATTCCCAGCAGCGCGTCGACGGCGGTGGCCACCAACCCGGGGGCCATCTCGTCGTGGCCGCCGTATTCCAGCGCGTCCGTCGTCCAACCATCAAGCGCCGCAATCGCTTTCGGTGTGTCGAGGTCGTCGGCCAGGTAGCGGCGGACCCGGGCCAGCACGTCGGTGGCGTCGGGTGCGGCGGGCAGCGAGGTCGCGGTACGCCAGCGGTCCAGGCGGGTGTGCGCCTCGTCGAGCACCTGCCGGCTCCAGGACCGGTCGGCCCGGTAATGCCCGGCGAGCAGACCCAGCCGCACCGCCGACGGGTCGACGCCCTGGGAGCGCAATTGCGACACCAGCACCAGGTTGCCCCGGCTCTTGGACATCTTGTGCCCTTCCCAGCCGATCATCCCGGCGTGCACGTAGTGGCGGGCGAATCTGCGCTCTCCACTGACACATTCGGCATGGGCGGCGGTGAACTCGTGGTGCGGGAAGATCAGGTCGCTGCCGCCGCCCTGGATGTCGACTTCGCTGCCGATCCGGCTGAGCGCGATGGCAGCGCATTCGACGTGCCAGCCCGGGCGACCGGCTCCGAACGGGGACGGCCAGCTGGGCTCCCCGGGCCGGTTGACGCGCCACAGCAGCGCGTCGAGTCCGTCGGTCTTGCCGGGGCGGTGCGGATCACCACCACGCTGTTCGAACAGGTCCAGCATGGTTTCGCGGTCGTAGCCCGATTCGTAGCCGAACTGCACGGTGGCGTCGGCCCGGTAGTAGACGTCCGGATATTCGCCGTCGACGACGTAGGCCGCCCCGGAGGCGACCATCTTTTCGACGAGCTCCACCATTTCCGGGATCGCCTCGGTGGCACCGACGTACTCGTGCGGCGGCAGCACCCGCAGCGCCGTCATGTCCTCGCGGAACAGCGCGACCTCCCGGTCGGCCAGTTCGCGCCAGTCGACTCCGTCGCGGTCGGCACGTTCGAACAGCGGATCGTCGACGTCGGTGACGTTCTGCACGTATTGCACGTCATGGCCGAGATCCAGCCACAGGCGGTGGATGAGGTCGAAGGTCAGGTAAGTGGCGGCGTGGCCGAGATGCGTTGCGTCGTACGGTGTGATGCCGCAGACGTACATCGTGGCCTTGCGGCCGGGGGTAACGGGACGGATCTGCCGGTCGGCGGTGTCGTAGAGCCGCAATTCGGGGCCGCGTCCGGGCAACGCCGGGACCGGCGGAGAAGACCACGACCGCATGCGTCGACTTTAGGCCCGGTGACGATGCGCCCCGCGCAATGGGTGTGCGCCCACTGCTTCGCGGGTGCGTGTGCCGCGGGAATCGAGCGGATTTTCCGCCGTGGGCGCACACCCGATGTCCCCGATCACCACCATGACTCCCGGATGGCGTCCAGCAGAATCGGCGCCAGTTCGGCGCGGCACATCACGAAGTCGGGCAGGTACGGGTCGAGCTGGTTGTACATCATCGGCGACCCGTCCAGACGCGACACGTGCATCCCCGCGGCCTGCACCACGCCCGCCGGCGCGGCCGAATCCCATTCCCACTGGCCCCCGGCGTGCAGGTAGGCGTCGGCGACCCCGTCGATGATCGCCATGGCCTTCGCGCCTGCCGAGCCGATGCGCACCAGTTCGATGTCGAGGATCTGCCGGATGCGGTAGAGGATCGCCGGCGGCCGGGTGGCGCTGACCGCGATCCGGATGACGCCGGGGACGCCGACGGGTGCAGCGCTCGCGGTGACGGTGTCGCTGCGGTAGACGATGTTGCCGCGGGCCGGCAGCGAGACCGCGGCGTCGGTGATCTGCCGCCGGCCATTGCCGGGACGCTGCCACAGCGCGATATGTACCGCCCAGTCGTCGCGCCCGCGGGTGGAGAACTCGCGGGTGCCGTCCAGCGGGTCGACGATCCACACCCGGTCGGACTTGAGCCGGACCAGATCGTCGTGCGCCTCCTCGCTGAGCACCGCGTCTCCGGGCCGCTCGGCCTGCAGTCGGCGCAGGATCAGGGCGTTCGCCAGGCGGTCTCCGGCGTCGCCGAGTTCCCACGGGTAGTCGAAGCCGACCTCGTCGCGCACTTTGAGCAGCAACTCCCCCGCCTCGGCGGCGAGGTCGGCGGCCAGCGCGGCATCGGTCAGGTCACGCGCGGCCGGGTTCACCGCCCCAGTATCGCCGACGGCGGACGCCGGCTCAGAACGCCGGCCAGGGAATGGGGCGGCTGCGGTTGGGTCCGGGCATCACCGGGTCCTCGAGCAACGCCTGGGTACGACGGATCAGCGCCGCGATCTCAGCGCTCGTGATCAGGCCTCTGAGCTCGGCGGCCAACGGGCCGCGCAGGGCGGCGGCCAGCTCGGCCACGGGCTCCATGGTGGAGTCGTCGATGGGCTTGCCCGCCCACCCCCACAGCACGGTGCGCAATTTGTCCTGGACGTGCAGGCTGACCCCGTGGTCGACGCCATAGACGTTGCCGTCGAGACCGTCGAGGATGTGTCCACCCTTACGGTCGGCGTTGTTGACGAGGATGTCGAACACCGCCATCCGGCGCAGCCGGCCGTCGTCGGCGTGCATCAGGACGACCTCGTCGCCGGCGTAGTCGTAGGCGCGCAGCACCGGCAGGTAGCCGGGCTGGGGTTTGCCGGTCGGGAACAGATCGACCAGGTCGGGACCCGGCCGCGGATCGGAGTCCGCGGCGTCACCCGGTTGCTGCACCCACAGCTGCAACATGCCCGGACCCGCCGGTCCGTCGCGAATGATGGTGTGCGGCACTATGTTCCAGCCAAGTTGCCGGGACACCAGATACGCCGCGAGTTCACGGCCGGCCAGCGTACCGTCGGGAAAGTCCCACAGTGGTTGCTCGCCGGAGACGGGTTTGTAGACGCAGTGCACGCTCTGGGAGCCCAGCGCTGCCTCGCACAGGAAGGTGGCGTTGCTCGCCGAACGGATCCGCCCCAGGACAGTCAGCTCGCCGTCGCGCAGCGCCTCGTGTCGGTCATTCCTCGACGTCATCGCTGGACCCGAAGAGCGCCTCGCGCCGATAGCCGTTGGTGCGTGCGCAGATGTGCCCTTCGGGATCCAGCGGTTCCTCGCACAACGGGCAGGGCGGGCGGCCGGCCGAGATGACGCGGTTGGACCGGGTGGCGAACTGTCGTGCCGACTCCGGAGTCAGGAACACCCGCACCGCGTCGGGGCCCTCGTCGGTGTCGTCGAGCACCACCGAGGCGTCGAACTCCGCATCGGTGACGGCCAGGAGTTCCACGACCACCGTCTGGGCCTCCGAATCCCAGCCGAGCCCCATTGTCCCGACCCGGAATTCGGCGTCGACGGGCATGATCAGCGGACTGAGGTCATCGACCTCGGTGGGCTCCGGCGGCACGGGGGTGCCGAATCGGCGGTTCACTTCGAGCAGCAGCGCGCCGATACGTTCGGCCAGGACCGCGACCTGCTGCTTCTCCAGGACCACCGAGACGACCCGGGCGTCGTGCACCGCCTGGATGTAGAACGTGCGGTTTCCGGGCTGCCCGACGGTCCCGGCCACGAAGCGGTCGGGTGTACGGAATACGTGGATTGCGCGGGCCATGGCACTTCCAAAATACCGTGCAGCTGACCCCGGCGTACTACTCGTACTCCGTTGGCCGCCCCGCGAAGGTGCGCGGTTGTACGGAATCTTCGGCGTGTCGGCGTGCCGGAGTGCACGTTCGCGCCGAAAGGCTCAGTCGGTTGACCCGCCGACCACTGCGTCGCCGGACGGCTGCTCCTTGGCCTCGGCCGGCGCGGGTGCGGGTGCGGCACGCAGGCCGGCCGACAGACGCGAACCGGTGTGGTTGACGTGCAGCACAAATGGTCGCAATGGGGTGTAACGGATCACACTCACCGAGGCGGGATCGGCGTTGACTCGCTGGAAGCTGTCCAGGTGCATGCCGTACGCATCGGCGATCAACGACTTGATCACGTCGCCGTGGGTGCAGGCCACCCACAGCACGTCGCCGCCGAACTCCTCGCTCAGTCGCCGATCGTGCTCGCGCACCACCGCCACGGCGCGGGCCTGAACCTGCGCCAGGCCCTCACCGCCGGGAAACACCGCGGCGCTCGGGTGTGCCTGCACCACCCGCCACAACGGTTCGTTGACCAACTCGCTGAGCTTGCGGCCGGTCCATTCGCCGTAGTCGACCTCGGCGAGCTGATCCTCGATTACGGGCTCGACACACAGCGCCTGCGCCAGGGGTTCGACGGTGCGACGGCACCGCAACAGCGGCGAGGACACCACCGCGCGGATGGGCAGGTCACCGATCCGGTCGATCAGGCCGGCCGCCTGCTCGCGGCCCTTGTCATCGAGGTCGACGCCCTCCGACCGGCCGGCCAATGTGCCCGCGGTATTGGAGGTGGACCGGCCGTGCCGCAACAGCAGGACAGTCATGTCGCCGCGACCGTCCCCGTCGCCAGCAGGATCAGTACCGCGCTGCCGACGATGACGCGGTACCCGACGAACCAGAACATGTTGTGCCGGACCAGGAAACGCAGGAACCACGTCACCGCCGCCAAGCCGATGACGAACGCGATCAGGATGGATACCAGCAGTTGCGGGCCGGTGGCGCTCATCCCTTCGGTGACCGGCTTGAACGCGTCCGGCAGGGAGAAAAACCCCGAGGCGAACACCGCCGGGATGGCCAGCAGGAAACCGAAGCGAGCGGCCAGTTCGCGTTCCAGTCCGAGAAACAGTCCCGCGCTGATCGTCGAACCCGAACGCGACACCCCCGGCACCAGTGCCAGGCACTGGGCGCTGCCGACGACGACGGCGTCGCGCCAGTTCAGCTGCTCGATGTCGCGGTTGCGGCGCCCGACGTACTCGGCGAGCGCGATCACCGCCGAGAACACCACCATCGCGGTGGCGACCACCCACAGGTTGCGCACCTCGGAACGGATGACCTCCTTGAAGAGCAGCCCGAGCACACAGATTGGAATGGTGCCGATGATGACGTACCAGCCGAGCCGGTAGTCGGCGTCGCGGTGCGACTTGACGAACAGGCCGTTGAACCAGGCGCGCAGAATGCGCACGATGTCGCGGGCGAAGTAGACCAGGACCGCGGCCTCGGTGCCGAGCTGGCTCACCGCGGTGAACGACGCGCCGGCGTCGGCGCTGAAGAAGACCCGCGACACGATGTTCAGGTGCCCGGAGGAGGAGACCGGCAGAAACTCGGTCAGACCCTGCACCACGGACAAGACGACGACTTGCCCCCAGGACATCGGTGCTACCGCAGACACGACGACGACCGTACCCGTTCGGGCTGCCGGGCTGCGCGTGCGCTAGCGCGAGACGGGCACCGCGCGGGCCACCGCGTCGCGCACCGCAGCGGCTAGGCTGCGCTCATCGGTGAGGTCGATGTCGCGAACGCCGCGAACAGCGCGTGCGACGACGTCTTCGGCCTGGGGAACCGGCGCCACCAGGCGCGGCCGGTAAATTTCTACGACGAGTGACCGGTGTTCGATGTGAAAGGAAAAAGTGCGCCCATCTCCGACGTGTCCATAACCGCTGGCGAAAATGCCGGGAGTCATGTCCTCGACAGCAAACTCCTGGTCTGCGGTAGGCCGGTCATCGGTGACGGTCATGCGGTGAGAATACCTCCGCTGCACCGGTTTACACGGCGAACATGGCGAAATTGAGCGCGATAACGTTCCTTAGAGTTTGATATGCGTCTGCAAGATACGGGAGAAAAGAGTTGCTGACAGCACGCCTGACTGCGCTTCACAAGCGCCTTGTCGTAGTTGTGAGTTTGCTCGCCCTGGCAGCGCCCGTCTCGGGGTGTTCATCGAACCCGCTCGAGTCCGCACCGCCCACAATCGAACCCGCCCAGCCGGCGGTCTCGCCTCCCGCCCAGAACCCCGCGGGCATGGTGCGGCCGCTGGGGGGTCGCCCGCAGGGCGCATTGTTCGACGCCGGCTCCCGGCAACTGGTGGTCCTGTCCCCTGCCGTCGACGCGGCGGGACCGGCCAGCATCACCGTGCTGGGTGCGCAGGGCGCGGCGCGGGTGATCACCTTGCCGGGGCCTGCCACCGCGGTGACCGGCGACGGGCAGGGCACGGTCTACGTGGCGGGGCGCGGCGGCTACGTCACGGTCAACCTGGCCACCGGCCAGTGCGCCGGGACGACGGTCTCCGGCGGTCAGGACTTCACCGCCATCGCGCGCCGCGCCGACGGCAGGCTGGTTTTGGGCAGCGCGGACGGGGCGGTGTACTCGCTGGCCCCCGACGGGACGGTGGCCAACCGCAACAAGATCTTTGCGCGCGTCGATGCCCTTGCGGCTCAAGGGAACACAACAGTGGTGCTGGATCGCGGGCAGACCTCGGTGACCACTATCGGCGCCGACGGCCGCGCCGCGCAGTCGTTGCGGGCCGGCGAAGGCGCCACCACCCTGGCCGCCGACCGTCAGGGCCGGGTTCTGGTCGCCGACACCCGTGGGGGCCAACTGCTGGTGTACGGGGTCGACCCTCTGATCCTGCGCCAGGCCTTCCCGGTACGGCAGGCGCCCTACGGCCTGGCGGGGTCCCGCGAACTGGCCTGGGTGTCCCAAACGGCAACCAACACCGTCATTGGTTACGATCTGAGCACCGGAATACCCGTGGAAAAGGTGCGTTACCCAACCGTGCAGCAACCGAACTCCCTGGCCTTCGACGAGGCGTCGGACACCTTGTACGTGGTGTCGGGGTCGGGTGCGGGGGTGCAGACCATCGAGCATGCGGGAGGCAGGCCGTGAACCCGGGGCCCGCGCCACGGTGGAGCCGGCTACCGGCGGGCTGGGAAGCCGACATGTCCGACGAGTACGAGTGGGTGCCGTTGCGGCTACCGCCGGACGTCACCCGGCTCAGCGCGTCCACCCGGCTGTCCATCGAGGCCGAGTACCGCGGCTGGGAGTTGACCAGGGTCCGGCTCTATACCGATGGAAGCAGGCGAGTATTGCTGCGCCGCAAGAAGACTCGTATGGAGAACCGGTTGTCTGAGCAGCCGGGATCGTGACGTCGCCCTACGGGCTGCTGCGCAGCCTGCTGTTCGCGGTGCCGGCTGAGCGCGCCCACACCCTGGTCTTCGCGGGGTTGCGCGGCGCCACGGCGGCGGGGCCGGTGCGCCGACGGATGGGCCGGTGGCTGGGACCGACCGACCCGGCGCTGGCCAGCACGGTGTTCGGCGTCCACTTCCCCGGACCACTGGGGCTGGCCGCCGGCTTCGACAAAGACGGAACCGGCTTGTCCGTTTGGGGCGCAATGGGTTTCGGGTACGCCGAGATCGGCACCGTGACCGCCTACGCGCAACCGGGAAATCCGGCGCCGCGCTTGTTCCGGCTGCCCGAGGACCGGGCGTTGCTGAACCGGATGGGCTTCAACAATCACGGCGCGGGCGCCCTGGCGGCACGGCTCGCACAACACGTCCCCGACATCCCCCTGGGCGTCAACATCGGCAAGACCAAGAAGACCCCACCGGAGGACGCGGTCAACGATTATCGTTGGAGCGCAAGGCTATTGGCGCCGCTGGCGTCGTACTTGGTGGTGAACGTCAGTTCGCCGAACACTCCCGGACTGCGCGACCTGCAGGCAGTCGAGTCGCTGCGGCCGATCCTGTCCGGCGTCCTGGCCGAAGCGTCCGGCACACCGGTGCTGGTCAAGATCGCCCCGGATCTAACCGACTCGGACGTCGACGAGATCGCCGACCTGGCCGTCGAACTGGGCCTGGCGGGCATCGTGGCGACCAATACCACCGTCTCGCGCGACGGCCTGCGGACTCCCGGCGTCGACGCGCTGGGCGCCGGCGGAATCTCCGGACCACCGGTGGCCCGTCGCGCCGTGCAGATTCTGCGCCGGCTTCACGACCGGGTCGGCGATCGCCTGGTGTTGATCAGCGTGGGCGGCATCGAGACCGCAGACGACGCCTGGGAGCGCATCACCGCGGGCGCCTCGCTGCTGCAGGGCTACACCGGCTTCATTTACGGCGGAGGCCTGTGGGCCAAGGAGATTCACGACGGAATCGCCCGCCGGTTGCACGAAGGCGGGTTCGCGTCGCTCGGCGAGGCCGTCGGGTCCGCGGTGGGCAACCGGGAGACGCCCCCGGGCTGACTAACCGGCGGGGGCGCCCCCACCGCCGCCGGCCGGACCCGCGGCTCCGGCGGCAG
>NZ_LKTM01000321.1 GCF_001417955.2 Mycobacterium gordonae
GCGGCGCCGCCGGCGTACGCGGCGCCTCCGCCTCCGCCCCCGCCTCCGGCGCCGGCAGCTTGCAATACCGCGGTGCCGCCGGCGCCACCGCCGCCGCCCGTGCCTGACCCGCCACCGGGTGCGCCGGCGCCGCCGCCGCCACCAAGGCCACCAACTGCCTTGGCGACGACGTTGCCGCCGGTTTCGGTGGTGGCGGTGCCACCGGAGCCGCCGGTGCCGCCGATGCCGCCGATCCCGTCGCCGCCGGCGAAAGCCCCACCGCTACCGGCGTGGCCGCCGCTCCCGCCGGCGCCGCCACCACCCCCGCCCC
>NZ_LKTM01000322.1 GCF_001417955.2 Mycobacterium gordonae
CGAGCAGCCCGTTGGCCCCTCCGGCACCGCCGCTTCCGCCGGAGCCGCCGAACAGCAGGAGGCCCTTTCCGCCGGCCCCGCCGTCACCGCCGTGGCCCCACAAGCCCGCCGATCCGCCGGCGCCACCCGCCTGCCCGGTTCCGCCGGAGCCCCCGTTGCCGCCGTTGCCGATCAGCCACCCGCCGTCGCCGCCCCGCTGCCCGGTCAGCGCCGCCCCATCGGCTCCGTTGCCGAACAGCGGGCGGCCCGTCAACATCTTGACCGGGTCGTAGTTGAACAACCCCGTGGCTTGGACCTGACCGACCAGGGTCGTCAACGGGTCCGCGACGGCTGCCGCATTGGCCGCCTCCGCGGTCGCGTATGTCCCAGCCCCCGACGTCAAGGCCCGGACGAATTGCTCGTGAAACAGCGCCGCCTGCGCGCTGAGCGCCTGGTACTGCTGGCCGTAGGCGCCGAACAACTGAGATATCGCAGCCGAAACCTCGTCCGCACCCGCTGCCAACACCGCCGTCGTCGAGCCCGACGCCGCCGCCCTGGCGGCCTGAAGCGTCGTCCCGACGCTGGCCAAATATCCTGCAGCCGAATCGATTAGCTCCGGTGCACGCTCACAAACGACATGATGTCCAACCTCCCCTAGGACGAGGTGCCCTGCTGGAAGATGCCGGCGAGGTTGTGGCCGATGTTCTCTACGCCCGACACAAAGTTGTACGCAAGCCCGGCGCCCAGTTCGCCGACGTTGCCCATGCCTGATACGGCGTTGCCGAAGTTCATGAATCCTGAGGAAATCTGGCCCGTGACGTTGACGCCCGAGGTGCCAAAGTTCAAGAACGGGAACGGATTTGTGTTCTGGTAGCCCGAGACGAAATCGCCGCTGTTGGCAAAGCCGGAGCTGCCGCCGAGGCCCGTGTTGAAGAAGCCCGACGAGGGGGCGGCGGTGGTGTTGAAGAACCCGGGCGCTGCCGGAATGTTGATTTGCGCGATCGTGACGGGGTCCGTGGTGACGCTCGGCACGTCGATGGCCGGCGCGTCGAAGGGGAAGATGTTGACGCTCTGAATAACCACCGTCGGGGTGAGGGGGCCCGGGGGGATAGTGATTGTCGGCGTGTCGAAGCCGCCCAGGTTGATGGGCGGGACGGTGAAACTATTCGTCGAAATCACCGGTGTGTTGTAGCCCCCGGGCGCCCCAATGGTGATGATCGGGGCGTTGAACGACGTCAAACCGATCGTTGGCAGGTTGAAGGCGGAGATGAAACCATTGGAACCGAATTGGGTTATCTCGTTACCGCTGCTATTCATTGAAAAGTATTTTATTGGAACCCCCGGATCACCTATGAGGATCGGCGGGATAAAAACGTTAGTGAGATTAATGTAGGTGCCGAGCCCGTCCAATTTCCCGAATGTCTGGGCCGGGTCGCCACCGACTTGGAAGTTCGCCGCGAGCGGAAGATACATGGACGGTAGTTGTACGAAGGGGAGGTTGAACTTCCCGATAGATATCGTCGGTGCGGTGAAACCGCCCACTGCTATCGGCGGTGTCTGGAACTGCGGAATGTGCACGCTCGGAAGGTTTATTCCCGGAATCGTTATTGTCGGCGCCGAGAACCCACCTATATGAAATGAGGGAATGGAGAACTGTGAGTTGTTGATGATCGACGGTATGACCATCTTCGGCGCAAAGAATCCGCCGAGATGGGCGGACGGGATATGTATCGGGGGCAGGGTCAGGGCGGGTACGCCGATCTGAACGTGCAGACTGCCCTGGAAATTGCCGGTATAGAACATGCCGTTGTTGAAGTTGCCCATGTTGAACATGCCGTTGTTGAAACTGCCGGTGTTCAATGCGCCGGTGTTGACGTTGCCGGAGTTGTAGGAACCGGTGTTGAAGCTGCCGATGTTGAAGTCGCCGGTGTTCACCCAGCCCGGGTTGAAAGATCCGGTGTTGTAGCTACCCGCGTTGTAAGCACCCGTGTTGACGGCACCCGAGTTGAAGATGCCCGTGTTGAGGTTTCCGGCGTTGAAGAAGCCGGTGCTGGCCAACCCCGAATTCCCGATGCCGGTGCTGAAGTCTCCCGAGTTGAAGAAGCCGAAGCTGCCCTTGCCCGAATTGAAGAATCCCACACTTCCGTCACCGGAATTGAACAGGCCAAAACTGTTGACGCCCGTGTTCAGCTGGATGCCGACCTGATTGTTGCCGGTCAGGCCGATGCCGATGTTGTGGTCGCCTTTGTTGGCGATACCGATGTTGAAGTTGCCCAGGTTGGCGATGCCCTGGTTGTTGCTGCCCAGGTTTCCGAACAAGAAGTTGTGGCTGCCGACGTTCGCGGAGCCGACGTTTCCGTCGCCGATGTTTGCGGATCCGACGTTGGAATTACCGAAGTTCGCGTTGCCGATATTTCCAAAGCCGGAGTTTCCCATGCCCAGGTCGTTCATCCCGGCGTTCGCCAGGCCGAGGGCGAAGTCAAGTGACCTGGTGGACGCGGCGGGCAATGCGGCAGCTGATGCCGCCGCCGGCGATCCGGCGATCGGCAGCAACGCGGCAACAGCGCTCGAAGCGTCGGCGTAATAGCCCAGCATCGCGCCGACATCCTGGGCCCACATCTCCGCATAATCGGCCTCGACTGCTGCGATGGCCGGGAAGTTCAGACCGAACAGATTTGTCCGCGCGAGCGATGACACCACCACACGGTTCAGTGCGATCAGGTCAGGGTGAACCGTCGCCGCCTGCACCTTCTCGAACGCCGCCACCATAGTTCGCGCGGCCGCGGCCGTCTCATCGGCTTGCGCGGAAACCGTGGTGAGCCAGCCGACATAAGGCGCGGCGGCCTCCATCATCGCCTGCGATGCCGCGCCCTGATAGGACGCGCTGGTCAGCGTCGAGGTCACCCTGCCGAAAGACGTTGCGGCTGAACCTAATTCCGCGGCCAGATTGCCCCAAGCCTGCGCGGCGCCATACATCGGCTCGATCCCGGCACCGCCGAATATCTGGGCCGAGTTGATCTCCGGTGGCAACACTAGGAAGCTCATCGCCTCAAACCTTCCGTCTCCCAGCACTTTCGGCATTCAGGGTGGCGCGCGCACCGGCTGCGGTAAAGGGGTCGAAATACCCCATCGGCGGGACGGCCGGCCCGTGTGGGTATTTATTACGGCGGTCGGGAGTGGATCGCGCATAAGTGAGAGACTTCTGTCTACCGAATGGTTTTGGGAAGTGATGCCGTGGACGGTCTGGAGATGGCCACCGCCGAGCGCACGGACCTAGCTGATCTGCTGGAGACGTTGACGCCCGGGCAGTGGGAGGCACCGTCGCTGTGTCAGGGCTGGCGGGTACGGGACGTGGTCGCTCACGTCATGAAGCGGCCTATCGGGCCAGGCGCAGAGTTGTGGCCCCGGCACTTGGGTGTTCGTGCCCGATTTGCTCTTCCAGCAGCCCCAATTCCATTGCCAGAAGGGTTAATTGGGGGCGGCGTCGGCGCCCGGTCTTGTCGCGGATCCGATCCAGGTGCGATCGCACCGTGCGCAGCGATATGACCAAGGTCTGGGCGATCTGCTGATCTGTGTTGCCGTGGGCAAGCAACGCCAGCAGCTCCAACTCGCGCCGGCTGAGCTTGTGGGGCGCACGGGCTTCTTTCGACGATGCGGCCGCCGGCGTCAGCCTGGGGGCCTCGGCGAGCCGATTGCGGTAACCCGCGGCGATCGCGCGGTATCCCGCGGCCGAGGCGGCATCGGCGGCCTCCTGGTACAGCGCGACGGCATCCTCCAAGTCGCCGCGGTAGGCAGCGAGGTCGGCCGCCGCGCCTACGGCCAGCGGATGGCGGTCCGGACCAAGAGTGGCGTTGACACAGTGCTCGGCCTCGGCTGCGGACCCGGCTGCCAGCAAGACAGGCACCACGGTGCTCACGACGAAGGGATCTTTAGCCAGCACGGGCACCTGTGCCAGCAACCTTCTCGCCACATCGGCAGCCCCCTGTGGGTCCCCGCCCCGGGCGGTCGCCAGTTCCACCCGGGTAGGGCCGCACATACGGTGCCACCAGCCGTCCCGTGGCCCGAGATCGTCCAGCAGCGCTTCGGCCTCGGAGAGCCGGCCCTGCTGCAGCCGCACCCAGGCCAGGAGTTCGCGCCCGAGGAAGGACGACATCCCGGTGGGAACGGCTTCGGAGGCCTCGAGCACCGCCAGCGCGGCCGCCTCGGTTCGGTCGATGTCGCCCAGGAACCGTCCCGCCACCGCATCGACCAGCGAAGCCAACACCTCGGGGGCCGGGCCGACGTTGAGCGCGCGGGCGCCGCTGCGGATCAGGCCGACCACCGACGAAAGCTCGCCGGCCCGCATCGCCAAAGCCTTCTGCAGAACGCTGATGATGACGCCGGCGCCGAATTCCTCGGGCAGCCTCAGCCGCACAGCCTCCGCGATTCCACGGTCGATCACCGCAATACCCTCGTCGCGGCGGCCCAGCTCACACAGCGCTGCTCCGCGGTAGATCAACGCCGCGGCGCGGGCATGCTTGGCATCGGATTGCTCGGCCAGCGCCAGCGCGCGATCGGCGCAGGCCAGACCAGCCTCACCTTCGAGGTTCGAGTCGTGCCACATCGCCAGGCGCGCGTACAGCAAGGCCAGATCCGGCCCCGGCAAAGCGGTTTCGAGTATCAGACGCGCCCGCTCGAATGCATCGAGCGCGCCCTGCTGCTGGCCGAGGGCCAGCTGCACGGATCCGAGAACGATGAGAAGCTTTGCCGCCAAGCCGTTTCCGGCTCCTTCCAGCAGTTCCACGCCCTCTTCCAGTGGCGCGATCGCCGCCGCCGGATCCCCGCTGGCCAGCAGCATGCGACTCCGCTCGCACAGCAGATTGCCGCGCTCGACCGGATTGTCGACGTTGACCAACGCGTGGTCGTACAGTGCCGCCGCTTCGGCGAACGCCCCCGCCCGCGAGTTCATCTCAGCCGCCTGCGCGCACAGGGGCGCGGCGTCGGCCGCACGCCCGGCGGCCAGGAGATGACGGCTGCGCTCGATCACCGGCGCCGGCGGAACCGCCGCCGCGAGCGCGTCGGCGGCCCGGCTGTGCAGCGTTGTGGCTTCCCAGACCGGAACCGCGTCACGCACGGCCTCATGGGTGAGGGCGTGCCGAAACCGCACCCGTCCACGGTGAGCCGGGTCGGACTCCACCAACCGTGCGCGGGTCGCGGCGGTCAGCGCTGCCCACACCACCGAGGCCCGCAGCCCGGTCAGCTCCGACAGCAACCCGGGATCGAAGGTGTTGCCCAGCACCGCCGCGGCCATCACGACGCGCTGGTGTTCGGGCTCGAGGCGACCGAGTCGCCGCAAGACGCCGAGCGCCAGCGTGTTGGGCAGATGAAACCCGGAAAGCTCCGAGCACTGCCACCCGCCGTCGCGCCTGATGACATGTCCTGATCTGATCGCCGCTTCCAGCAACTCCTCCACGGCGTACGGAACACCCTCACTGCGGTGCACCAGCATGTCGACCAACTCGCTGCTGACCCGCTCGGCATCGAGGCGGGCGCACACCAGACGCTGGACATCGCCCCTGGCCAGCGGCGACAAATCCACCACGCCGGCCAGGCCGGCGCGCCGCCACCCGTCCAGCATCACCCGCACCGGGTGGGTCGCACCGCCCTCGTCGGAGCGGTCCGTCACCACCAACAGCAGCGGAAGCTTGCGGGTGCGCCGGGCAACGAAGTCGATCAGCGCGCGGGTCGATGCATCCGCCCAGTGCACGTCCTCGACCACCAACAGCGCACCCGACGGGGCCGCCACGGTGCGCAGCACCGTCACCACACCCTCGAAGAGCCGCAGCCGGATCGGGGCACCGAAAAGATCGTCCACCGGGGGCGCCCCGTCGGACAGTTCCGGGACGATCGCGCCCACCGCACCGGCCGCCGGCCCGAGCTGTTCTCGAAACGCCGCCACATCGGCGGTGGCCAGGTAGCTGTCGATCGCTTCGGAGAAGGGCAGAAACGGCAGCGCGAGCTCCAGCTCCCGGCATCCACCCCACAGCGCGGCGCAGCCGCGCTCCTCGGCCCGGCGGCTGAGCTCGCGGGCCAGGCGCGTCTTGCCCATGCCGGCATCGCCGGCCAGCACCCGCACCCGGCCCGTTCCCCGTCGGGCATCGTCGAGTGTTTCCTCCAGCGCCGCAAGGTCTGCGTCCCTCGCGATAAGCGGGATCACCGGAGCCGACCAGACATGCCGCTGCGGCTCAGCATCGCGATGGTGTTGTGCATGCCAGGTCCCTTCGTCGCACTTCTGTCCCGAATGCGCAGTGCGGGTTGGCCAAGCTTTGACGACAGAGCGGGCTACCGATCCCAAGTCGCAGTTCAGGTAGCTCACATCATCGTGCGTCCGAATGTGGATATTCGGCACGAATTCAATAAGGGTGAAGGGGAGGACCGGGACAGAGGGTCAGCTAATTAATGCCGCCGTCCGGCGGGCGCTCCCGATGAGGTGACCGAGTTGACCACGCCCAGCACCATGTCCAGGGTGGCCTGCTCCGCCTGCGTCCGTTGCTCACGCGATTTGTATTGTGCTCGTTCGAGATCGGCGAGCAGGGCGAAGACGACGGTGATCAAGCCGCGGGTGTGTAGCGCCCGAAGGCCGTCTGGCCGCGACGGTGCCAGGGCTTCGAGGCGTCGCACGATGAGGGTGGTCGCGGCCCAGTCGCGCCGGCCCGTCAGGTCGACTCCGGGGTAGTCGCGGACCTTCTCCATGAACCGCGCATGAAAGCCGGGGGCGCACGCACGCTGGTGTGCGAAGACCGGTCCGAGCAATGCCTCCAGCAGTCCGCGGGCGGTGAAATCAGCTCCGGCCTCGAGTGCGGCGAGCCGCTCGAGGCGTTGCGGTTCGAACACGTTCTGTCGTGCCTCGACGACCGCGGTGATGAGTTGTTCCCGGCTGCCGAAGTGGTAGCGGATGGCGGCGCTGTTGCGCTGCCCCGCCGCCGCAACCACCTGGCGCAGCGACACCGCCGGACCTTGTTCGGCGATGAGGCGCTCGGCCGTGTCGATGAGCGTCACGCGGGCGGGTTCTCTACTGCCCTCTTCCACGCTGCAGACAATATCACGATCGTATTGCATAAGTAACCCATTTGTATTAGCGTGCCGAGGGCAAGGGCGGCGGAATGCCGCTGCGACTCCGGCGTGAGGTTCTTTGATGTCTGAACTGGGGCGAATCCCCACCGATGCGGCAGCGATCACACCCGAACTCATCGAGCGGTTGATCGGCACCCTGAATCCCGGCGTCGGGGTGCGCGACCTGCGCATCCGGAGGGTGTGGCAGTGGGGGGAGGGCGACGCGGTGTCGACGTCCGGACGCGTCGATCTGGAACTGACGTATGACGAGGCGGGCGCCGGGCTGCCGCGGCAGGTCGTGCTGAAGCTCGCACGTCCCGACCTGCCGGCGTATCCGCTGTACCGCAATGAGGTTCAGGTGTACAGCCGCCTGTGGCCGTGGACCATGGTTCGCACCCCGCAATGCCTGGGGGCGTGGTTCGACGTGGCCACCGGCAGTTTCGGCTTGGCTTTGGAGGATCTCACCGCCCGGGGTGCACGGTTTCCGTCCGTGGTCTCGTCGCCGTCGCTGGCGAGCCTGGAAGACGCAATCCGGCAGCTGGCCCGATTTCATGCGCGGCACTGGGGAGAGCGAGCCGACTGGTCGGCCCCCGAACTCGAGTGGGCGCAGACGCACGTCGCCGGAGAATTGCGCGAACTGTTCACCCACCCCGATCTCGTGCCGGCGATGATCGCCGACGAAGTCGCCAACAATCTGCACAAGCGGGAACTGGTGCAGTCGGTGGACGAGACCACCGACTCGCTGTATGAAAAGGTGCAGCTGGTCCAGCGCCATCAGTCACAGCTGCAGCAGACCCTGGTGCATGGTGACTGCCACGTGGGCAACACCTTCGTGCTCCCCGACGGCTCAATGGGATTCGTGGACTGGCAGCTCAGTGTCCGCGGTTACTACATGCACGACTTGTCCTACCTGATCGTCACGGCACTGGATGTCGCGCAACGGCGCGCCCACGAGCGACGGCTCGTCGAGATGCACCTGGACCTGCTGCGCGGTCTCGGGGTACAGAATCTCCCGACGCCGGCCGAGGCGTTCGAGGAGTACCGCCGTGCCCACGCCTGGAACACCTACATCGGCTGGCTTACCTGCCCGGTTCCGAACTACGGCTGGGAGATCAACGTGGGCAACCACATTCGGCTGTTGACCGCCTACCGTGACCTGGACACAGGTCGGGCGATCGAGGCGATCCGCTGATCAGGCCTGTGGTCATCGGCCACGGCGCGTTGCTTCGAACGCTGTGAGGGTGCGTCGTACCGACCCTTCGAGCAGGTCTTCGTCCAAGGGCCGATCCAGCAGGAGCAGCCGCACGTAAGTCGGGGCGACGAGGTACTCGATGAGCGTGTCGGGGTCGGTGTCGGGACCGAGTTCGCCCCGTTGCACAGCACGCTCGACGATGACGGCAGCCCCAGCGAAGCGCTTCTGCCAGAACGACTTTCGGGCTTCCACCGAGCTGGGGTTGGCAGTGTCCAAAGCTGCCGCGGCGCGCAGGATCCGCTCGACTTCCGGCCGGCGCAGCAACTCGGAGATCTGCGACAGCAGGGCGCGGAGATCGCCTTCGAGGGTGCCGGTGTCCGGGACCGGATTGTCGGCTTCGGCCAGATGGCCGACCGCGCCGGCCGCCAGGTCGGCAGGTGTCGGCCAGTGCCGGTAGACGGTGGTCTCCGCTACGCCCGCGGCGCGGGCAACGTTGGCGACGGTCAGGCCCTCGTACCCGTGGGTGACGAGTTGCTCGAGCGCGGCGTCGAGCACGGCAGTGCGCACTCGCGCGGACCGGCCGCCGGTCCGGCGTTTCATCGCAGCGTCACCGCTGGGCACGTGACACCTCCCGGGGCCGGCCTTGACGTACGGACGGAACGAGCCTAGCGTGTCCTTAACGACAGAAAACTAGCGTTAAGGACAAAAGGTGCCTGGTACCACTCCCTTGCCGATCATCAGCGAGATTCGCGGCCGTACCGTGACGCGCGACGCGGTTCTGCGCTACGAGGACCGCCGAATCACCGCCGCGGCAAAGAAACTGGGGGTCAGCGCGCCGATTGGTGGCGATGTGGCCGAGCGACGGGAGGCTTTCCTGCGGACCAAGCTGGAGCTCGGCAGCGACGAGATACACCGCCGGCTCCGCCGCGACGCGACGATTGCCGGCGCGATTGCCAAGGTGCAGTCACGGCTCAGTGGCCGGCGTCGATTCAGCGTCACGGACCTGTACGTGCCGGCCGGCTCGGCGACGCAATTCGTCGAGTTCTACTGGGACTGCGTACGGCGCAACGACGAAGCCGAATTGCTGCGCGCGTGTCCTGATCACTTCGTCCAGCGCATTGGGGCCGACGGGCGGCACGAGGTTCTCGAGACCAATGGGGGCAGTCCGCTCGCCGCGCTGTTTTTCATTGACTACGAGGATCTTTCGCACGTGGTGACACCGGTCGATCGGGCCTTTCCCGGGCAGCTCGCCGGCGTTGCCTACGCCGACGGCATCCCAATCGGGGCGGTGCGCCACCAGTTCCGTGACACCGCTGACGGCTTCCATGCCCGCCTCACCGTCGAGTTCCCGCTGCCGACCTTGGGTCGCATGGTTGCCGGGCACCGCTGGCATCTGGCGTGCGAGTTCTCCAACTGGATCGAATCGTCCATCGCCGCGGGCTGAAGCCCATCTGCAAATCTGAAGGGAAAACGATGTTTTCGACTTCGACGCCACCGATCACGATCTCCGCCGTCATCGGCGGCCGACGTCGCAGCCGTGCCGAGGTGCTGGCCTGGGAGGACAAACGCATCACCGTGGCCGCCAGGAAACTCGGCGTGACGCTGCCGGCCTCCGGTGATGTGACGACCCGCCGCGAGGCCCTGCTGGCCGCCAAGCTGGAGATGGGCAGCACGGCGATCGCCGCCAGATTTGCTCGTGATGTCGCGCTCACCGATTTCGCTGCCCGGGTCGGCGCGATGCTGAGCACCGGACGCAGTCTGGTGCCCTCCCAGCTCGAGGTGGCCGGCGGTTCGGCCAGAGATTTCGTGGACTGGTTTTTCGAGGGCGTCCGCACGTCCGACGACGCCGCGATGCTGAGAGCCTGTCCCGACCACTACGTTTTGCGCACGGACAGCGACGGGCGTCAGGAGGTCGTGCAGGCCACCGGCTCAAGTCCGCTGGCGACGCGATTCTTCCTCAGCTACGGCAAGTCCTCCACGCTGGTGACGCCACGCGATCCGGCCTATGAATACGAGATTTCGGCGATAGCGCAGATGGCCGACGGCACACTGGCCGGCGGCGCACGACTGCAGTTCGGGGACACCGAGCGCGGTTTCCGGGCGCGACTCGTCGAGGAACTGCCACGGCTGAGCCCGCCCCACATGGTCCGCCAACAGGGCTGGCACTGCGTATGCGAGTTCTCCAACTGGATCGAAGCGGCATTCAAGTGAAAGCGAGAATCGAAATGGAACAGCGCGTCGAATTCCCCAGCGACGGAGAGATTTTGGTCGGTCGGCTATTTCGGCCCGACGATGCGACCGGTCCTTTGCCGACCGTGGTGGCCGCGGGCGGATGGTGCTACACCAAAGAAATCGTCCTACCCCATGTGGCCCGCATTGTTAACGAATCCTCGGTGCAGGTATTGACATTCGACTACGCCGGTTTCGGTGAGAGCTCGGGAGGGCGGAGGCAACACCTGGACCCGTGGCAGCAGATCTCCGACTACCGTAACGCCCTGACGTATGTGGAGTCCCGCGAGGACGTCAACCCCGACAAGCTCGGTGCGTTCGGCATCTCCTACAGCGGCGGCCACGTACTGATCCTCGCGGCGATCGATCCCAGGGTGAAAGCCGTGGTCAGCGTTGTGCCCGTGGTCGACGGCCACGCGACGATGAAGCGGGTTCACGGTGAGGCTCGATTCGCCGATTTCGAGGCCAAGATCCTCCATGCTCGTCGGCAGGCTCCGCTGGGCACAGATGACCGCATCGCCTTCGCCACTTTGACTCCGGCTGAGGAACTCTCGGTGTGGCCGTTCCCTCGGATCTACGAGGTGTTCAACCAGATCAAGGCCGACGAGGCCCCGCTGCATGAGCATTGGAGCACCACCGAGTCAGCCGAATTGCTGCTCAACTACCGCGTTTTCAATTTCCTGCCGCGAGTGCTCGACAAGAAGGTGATGATGATCGTCGCGGAGGGCGACAACATCACGGCGTGGGATCTGGAGATCGCCGCCTTCAACCAGGTCGCCTCGCCGTTCAAGAAGCTCGCCGTGTTGCCGGCCGTCAGCCATATGAGCCTTTACGCCGAGCGCAGCGACACCAACATCGCCGCAGCGCATACCCGGGACTGGTTCGGGCAGCAGTTGTCCGAAGGCGGTCGTAACGGATGAAGTTCGCCGGTCACCGGGCCCGACCTCTCGAAGCAGGACGGCCTGCTCGCTCACTACGGTCAGCTGACCGGCACTGAGCTGGCCGGACCGGCAGGAGGATGAGGTTCCAGCCGATCGGCCAGCCACGGCAGCGTTTCCGCAAAAGCCCCAGCCGCCGACGGCCAGTCGTGCTTGCCCGGCAATCCCATCACGTCGCACGAAATGCGGCTGCCCTGAGCGGCCTCACACAGCGCCTCGGCGGCGTCCTGTCCGACGCCGTCGCGATCGCCATCAGTACCAGGGACCGCGAACAGGCCGGATAGGCCGGTGTATGGGCCATGGCGCCTGATCGCCGTCGTCGGGTCGAATCGCCAGTACGCCTCGGCGTCACCGCCGAACAACCGGTCGATCGTCTGTTGCCGCGTGCCCGAGTTAGGGCCGATGTCACCGCCGATGTCCACGAAGGCGCTGAACGTTTCGGGATGCATGACCGCCAAGTCGACGGCACAGGTGCCGCCCGCGGAGAATCCGACGACGCCCCACTTCGGTTGAGCGCCTAGGCCGAACAGCTCGCCGACCTCGGGAATCACCTCGGAGGTCAAATGCGTGGCGGCGTGTCCGCGCGGGCCGTCGACGCACTCGGTGTCGACGGCGAATCCGCCTGTGGAGTCTGCGAATACGGCGATCGGGGCGTTACCGTTGTGTGCCGCGGCGTAGGCATCGAGGGCTGTGGTGGCGTCACCGACGCGAATCCAATCGGCGGGGGTGCCGAACTCGCCGCCGAGCATCAGGATCGCCGGAAGCTGCTTTCCGCTGAACCACGCCGGAGGCAGGTAAACCCATTCGCGGCGATGTGAGAAGCCGGATATCCGACTGCTCGTGGTCACCGCCACAAGCTTTCCGCGTTGTAGTGCAGCATTTTTGCGCTGCATTTCGAAGGCTGTCCCGATGTGTACCTGACCCCGCAGTGGTCGGTTGGTGAGTTGGCTCCACGCGGCATCAACGGTGGGGAAGTAGCCCAGCCAGCCGTTGATCGTCAATCCCGCACTGAGCAAGCAGAACGACATCGCGAATACCGCCGCGTTGCGTCGCCAGCCGCTCGCACCCGACCAGCCCGCGATAACGGTGGCGGTACCCAGCCCGAAGAGATAGACCCAGAGCCAGAGTTGCCATGGCGCGGGCTCACTGGCGATGCCAAGTGTCTCGTACGTCCAGTGCGCCACCGCTACGGTTGCCGCTCCCGCGGTGACGCCCACGGCCACCACCCGCCCACGCCACCCGATGGCATAGAGAAGCGCCGCGGCGGTCACGAATTGCACCACGGCGGGAATCAATCCGTGCATAAGCGAGGTGTACAGACCGAGAGTTTTACCCGCAGCCGGGCGCCGAAAACGTGGCACGCAGCACGCCGAGTTCGGCGATGGTCTTTTCGGCCTCGGCGGCGCTGTTTATCATGATGCCGATCGCCGATATCAGGTTTTCGTCGGCACGACTTGGGAAGGTGATACCTGTAGCGGGCGTGGCTCCTGGAGGGGGACGTGACGTCGATGTTCGACACAAAGAAACGACCGGCATGACCGCGTTGAGAACGGGTGAGGGGTTCCCCGACGTCGTCGTCACCGGGGTGGCGTCCACGACGTCACTCGCGCCGGATGCCGAGGAGACCTGGCAGCAACTGCTGCAGGGCAGCAGCGGAATTCGTAAATTGGACAAAGATTTCGTCACCGAATTCGACTCACCGATACGGATCGGCGGTCCGTTGCGCGAAGACCTGGACGAGCAATTCGGCCGTGTCGAGCTGCGCCGGTTCGCATTCATGCAGAAACTGTCCGCGGTGGTCAGCCGGCGGCTGTGGGAGCAGGCCGGGTCGCCCGAAGTCGACACCAACCGGCTGATGGTCTCGGTCGGTCTGGGCCTGGGCAGCACCGAAGACATTCCGCTCTGGCACAACATCTGGAAGGTCAAAGGCCTCAAGGCGATCTCGCCGATCTCGGTGCAGAAGTACATGCCGAACGCGCCCGCCGCCGTGATCGGGCTCGACCGTGAGGCCAAGGCCGGCGTCGAGACGTCGGTGATGGCCGACGCGTCGGGTACCGCGGCCATCGCACAGGCCTGGCAGAACATCGTCCTCGGAGAGGCCGACATGGCGATCTGCGGCGGCGTGGAGACGGTCATCGAGGCCGTGCCCATGGCGACGTTCTGGCAACTGGGCATGCTGTCCACCAACAACGACGACCCGACCGGAGCCTGCCGGCCGTTCGACAGGCACCGCGACGGCATGGTGTTGGCGGAAGGCGGCGCGATGCTGCTGGTCGAAACCGAGGAGCATGCCAAGGCGCGGGGCGCGCCCGTCCTGGCCCGGCTGATGGGTGCCGCCGTCACGTCGGACGGATGCGACGCCGTGATGCCGGACCCGAGCGGCGAACGCGCCGGTGACGCGATTGCCCGCGCGATCTACCTGGCCGGACTGGCTCCGAGCGACATCGACCTCGTCAAGGCGCATGCCGCCGGCACCACGTTCGGGGATTCGGCCGAGGCGCGCGCCATCCATCGGGCACTGGGTGACCACTCACCGGCGGTGTACGCGCCCAAGTCGGCGCTGGGCAATTCACTTGGTGCGGCCGGCGCGGTCGAGGCTGTGCTCACGGTCCAGGCTTTGCGTGACCAAATCGTGCCGCCCACTTTGAATTTCACCGAATCCGATCCCGAGATCGACCTCGACGTGGTGGCCGGTGAGGCACGCCGCGGGAATTACCGCTATGCCGTGGCGGAGTCGTTCGGCTTGGGCGGGAACAACGTCGCAGTGGTCTTCGGCGCGGCCTGAGTCAGGAGCGCACTTCGACGTCGTCGACTCTGGTGACGTCCTTGTCTTTGGGGCCGTGCGCACGCCCGATGTGCGCTTCTTCACGCATGCGCTTGACCATGTGCGGGTAGTGCAACTCGAAAGCCGGTCGCTCCGAACGGATCCGGGGCAGCTCGGTGAAGTTGTGCCGCGGCGGCGGGCAGCTGGTCGCCCACTCCAGCGAGTTGCCGTAACCCCACGGGTCGTCGACGGTCACCACCTCGCCGTAGCGCCAGCTCTTGAAGACGTTCCACACGAACGGGAACATCGACAGGCCCAGGATGAAGGCCCCGACGGTGGAGACGATGTTCAGCCCCTGAAAATTGTCGGTCGCCAGATAATCGGCGTAGCGGCGCGGCATGCCCATATCGCCCAGCCAGTGCTGCACCAGGAACGTGGTGTTGAACCCAATGAAGGTCAACCAGAAGTGCAGTTTGCCCAGCCGCTCGTCAAGGAGTCGACCCGTCATCTTCGGGAACCAGAAATACGTCCCGGCGTAGGTGGCGAACACGATGGTGCCGAACAGGACGTAATGGAAGTGGGCGACCACGAAATAGCTGTCGGTCACGTGGAAGTCCAGCGGCGGGCTGGCCAGCATCACTCCGGTCAGCCCGCCCAGCAGGAAGGTGAGCAGAAAGCCGATGGAGAACAGCATCGGCGTCTCGAAGGTCAACTGGCCCTTCCACATCGTGCCGATCCAGTTGAAGAACTTGATCCCGGTCGGCACCGCGATCAGATAAGTCATGAAAGAGAAGAACGGCAGCAGCACGGCTCCGGTGGCGAACATGTGGTGCGCCCACACCGCTACTGACAGGGCCGCAATCGACAGCGTCGCGTAGACCAGCGTGGTGTAACCGAAGATCGGCTTGCGTGAAAAGACGGGGAAGATCTCGGTGACAATGCCGAAGAACGGCAAGGCCACGATGTAGACCTCTGGGTGGCCGAAGAACCAGAACACGTGCTGCCACAGCAGAACTCCGCCATTGGCGGGGTCGTAGATGTGGGCGCCGAGGTGCCGGTCGGCGGCCAGGCCGAACAGCGCCGCCGTCAACAGCGGGAACGCGATCAGCACCAGCACCGACGTCACCAGGATGTTCCAGGTGAAGATCGGCATCCGGAACATCGTCATGCCCGGTGCGCGCATGCAGACGACGGTGGTGATCATGTTGACCGCGCCCAGGATCGTGCCCAGACCGGCGATGATCAGCCCGGTGATCCACAGATCGCCACCGGCGCCGGGAGAGTGGACGGCGTCACTGAGCGGGGTGTAGGCGGTCCAGCCGAACTCCGCCGCGCCGCCGGGTGTGATGAAGCCCGCGAGCACGATCAGCCCGCCGAAGAGGAACAGCCAGAACGACAGGGCGTTCAGGCGCGGGAACGCTACGTCGGGCGCACCGATCTGGAGCGGCAGCACCAAGTTGGCGAAGCCGAACACGATCGGGGTGGCGTACAGCAGCAGCATGATCGTGCCATGCATGGTGAACAGCTGGTTGTATTGCTCGTTCGACAGGAACTGCAGGCCGGGCGCGGCCAGTTCGGCGCGCATCATCAGCGCCAGGAGTCCACCGATGAAGAACATGGTGAAGCAGGTGACGACGTACATGATGCCGATCAATTTGTGATCGGTGGTGGTGACGAGCTTGTAGATCAGGTTGCCCCTGGGGCCGAGCCGGGCCGGGAAGGGACGACATGCGGTGAGCTGGGCAGCCTGAGGCTCCGCGATCGACATAGCGCTGCGGATTTCCGGCTTTTGCCGCCTCAAACATCGCCGGCGTGTTTGACCGCGGACGTAACGGTTAGGTGGGCATCGGCCCGGTCTTGCCCTAGACCCCAACCTGACACTTATTATTCGTCGGGTGTTCACCGGCGACCTGCGAAGCGTGCAATGGCGCTCTCAGGCGACCCGCCTATGGGGGCCGACGGCCGTCGTGCTCATCGCCGCCGTGGTGATCGGCCTGCAGATCACGGCCACTGGAGCGGGGTTCGTGGGTCCGCTGCGCAGCCTGGCCGGCGACTATTTCGGCACGCCGACATCGGCCACCGTGCCGTGGGTGGGCCTAGGTGTGGCGATGGTCGGGCTATCCCGCCGGTACCGGGTCTGGTCGCTGTCGGTGGCGGTGGTGCTCGATGTCGTACTCGCGGTGCTGAGGGTGGCGCGCGGCGGTGCCTGGACGGTCGGCAACGGTCCGCTGATCGTCCTGACCGGCTTGGCGGTGATCGTCGGCTGGCGGCGCTGGGCCAGGGACGAACACTCCACGGCATTGCGGGGAGTCGCTTTCGGCCTGCTGCTCGTCATCGCCACCAAGGTCGGCGACAGCTGGTTGCGTATCACCGCGATCCTGCGGCCGGTGGTCCTGGACGAGTACGCACTACTGGCCGATCACGCACTCGCACAACCTTCGTGGCTGCTGGGCCGGCTCCTGCACGCGGGCGGCCCTGTTATCAATGCGGCGTTTCACTGGGTGTACATCGAATTGCCCGTCGCGGCAATGGTGGTCGCGATCTATCAACTGCGCAACGTCAGCATCGGCGGCTGGCCGCGGCACTTTCTGATCCCGACATTCCTGGTGCTCGGCCTGATCGGGCCGCTGATCTACGTGTTCTTCCCGTTGGTCGGCCCGGACTTCGCTTTTGGAAGCGAGGGCCGGGGATTCGAAATCGGCGACTTCTGGCCGCACGCCGTGCCGCGGATCAATCTGTCCCCCAAGGCAATTGCCTTCGACGGGTCGACTCCACGCAACTGCATGCCGTCGATGCACACGGCGTGGGCGCTGGCGGTGTTCCTGCACTCCCGCGGGGGACCACGCTGGCTGCGGATGGGCGGCGCACTGTGGCTGACGTGCACCGTAGCGGCGACCCTCGGCTTTGGGTACCACTACGGCGTCGATCTGCTGGCCGGCGGATTGCTCTGCCTGACGGTGGAATCGGCGCTGCGCGAGCCGGTGCGCGACCGGGTCGGGCGGCGAATAGGAATGACGGCTTTTGGAGCCGCATTTCTGGTTGCGCTGCTGGTGTGTTGCCGGTACTTCGCGGCGGAGATGGCGCGCTACGCGGTGCCGTTCGGCGTGCTCATCATCGGCACGCTGGTGGCATTCAGCGCGGCTTTCTACGTGACCTATTTCGCTCGGCCGGCCATGCCGGCCGAGGACAGAAGTCTGCCGGTACGGGGCGTCTTCGTACGTCAGGGTTCCTCGGCTGTGTCCTGATGAACACGCTACGGCTGTAGGGCGGCCATCACTTCGGCGGCGGCCCGCCGGCCGGCCTCGATCGCCCCATCCAGATAGCCGGGATGCCCACTGGCGGTTTCCGATCCACCCCAATGGATGTCGCCGACCGGCCCGCACGGCATCGGCACGAATCCCTCGGTGGTGCCGGGTTTCGGCAGCGCAACATAGCCGCCTTCGACGAATTCGTCGAGGTGCCAAGACTTCTCCTGCCAGTCGACCGGATCCAGCACCTCCGGGCCTATGTGCGGCACCAGCGGCCTCAGCACGGCCTCGCGGCGCGCCGCGCCGTCCAACGCGGACAGCTCTCGTGCGTCGGGACCGCCGACCAGCACACACAGATGGCCCGGCCCGCCTGGCGCGGTGGTGTCGAAAACCGCGCTGCCCGGTCTGTTCAGGACAATGAATTCCGCGCCGCCGCGTTCTCGCCAGAACGGCCGGTGATAGACCGCGACCGCCTTGTACACCGACCCCATATATGTATTGCGCTGCAAAGCAACCATATTCGAGGGCAGCGCGGGCTCGAACGTGATCCGGGAAGCCACCGGCGGCGGTGCCGTGACGATCACCTTGTCGGCCCGCACATCGCCCGACACCGTGCGCACCAGCACCCCATCGCCACACACGATCGAGGTCACCCGATGCGCGGTACACACCCTCGGGCCCAGCTCTGCCGCCACCCGTTCGACCAGCGCCCCGGCACTCTCAACCAGCAACGATTCCTGGGCGCCGCCTTTGGTGCCCAGAATCGTCAACAGGCCGCCCTGGTAGCGGATCATGTCCGTGGCGGCGCGCACCGACAGCCGGTCGAGGTCCCCGGTCCACGAGATCAGGGCCACCACCTCGAGCAGTCGCCGAGCGGTGCGACCCGGCACCCTGCCCAGCCACCGGTCGAGGGTCGACGCGTTGAGTCTGGCCGGTGCTCCGAGCCGCGCCAGCACGCCGATCCCGGCCAGGGCCAGAGCCGAGACAAGCATCGAGGGCCCCAGTCGCGAGACCCGCCGCTGCCCGTCGATCACCGTGGGCAGGGTCCCGGTGTGCATCGGGAACATCGTCACGCCGAGTTCGGCGGCCAGCTCCGCGACCCGGTGGTGGTCGTGGCCGATCCACTGCCCGCCCAGGTCGAAACGCGATCCCAGCGCACTGGTCCGGCCCAGCACGCGTCCGCCCACCCGATCGGCCGCTTCGAGGACGATCACGTCGACGCCCCGCCGATGCAGCTCACGTGCCGCGGTCAGTCCGGACAGTCCGGCGCCCACCACCACCACCACCGTCGAGTCCCGCATCGCCAACCTCCAACTTCCTACTAAGTCGGTCAACCGACCGAATCAGTAAGCCACAGTTAGGCCATGCGCTGCAACACCGGGTCACCGTGCCCCTTTGACCGGCTGCGGGTCGGCGAACATCACCAGCATGTCGACGGCGCGTTCGAGATCATGCCGGGCGCGGGCGGCGTCGGTGCTGGCCACGTACTGCACGATCAGGCCGTCCAGCACGGCCAGCGTCAACCGGCCGAGCGTCGGGAAATCCACGGCGCACCGCTCGCCGGCCGTCCGTGCAGCTTGCTCGAACAGCGTGCTGACCAGCTCGGTATACCGGTGGTACTGCAACTGGGCCAGACCGCCCGCGCCTTCGGTGCGCACCGAATACATGGCCAGCTCATACTGCATGACCTGCAGTCCGATCTCACGCTCGACCAGCTTGCTCCAGAACATGGTCATGCTCTCCCGCAGCGCGTGCGCGACCCCGCGGTCAGGCTGCAGGCCGGGCTGCACGGCCGACACCACGTCGTCGATGACCGCCGTGATGACCGCGCGCAACAGCAGGTCCTTCGTCGGAAACACATAGTGCAACGTGCCGAGCGGGATGCCGGCCTCGGCTGCCACCGCGCGCAGAGTCGTGCCCGGAACCCCGACTTCGCTCAATACCCGGACCGCGGCGGCCACGATCTCTTCCTGGCGCCGTTCCACCCGCACGTATGCCATGCACGGCTCCTTTCGTGATCGGGGTTGATAGTCGGACAACCGTCCGAAGTGTACGGCCGGGATCGGGGTCTGGCATCCAACTCCGTGACGGGGTGGAATAGGCGTGTGAAGCGACTCACTGGTGTGGACGCCCTGATGCTGTACACCGAGACACCCGAGATTCACATGCACACGCTGAAGATCGGCATCCTCGACGTGTCAAACATGGAGCGGGACTACGACTTTGAGATCTTCCGCGAGGTGGGTTACCAACGGCTGATGGCGCTCGAGCCGCTGCGTTACCAGTTGCTGGACATCCCGCTGAAGTTGCACCATCCCATGTGGCTGGTCAACGAGGACATCGACCTCGACTATCACGTACGCCGCGCGCGGGTGCCGGCGCCGGGCGGGCGACGAGAGCTCGACGAGTTGATCGGCCACATCGCGAGCACGCCGTTGCGCCGCGATCACCCGTTGTGGGAGATGTATGTCGCCGAGGGGCTGGCCGACAACCGGATTGCCATCATTCACAAGGTCCACCACGTACTGGCCGACGGCAAGGCTTCGGCGAACCAGATGGCTCAGGCGCTGTCGCCGCACCAGCCCGAACCCCGGCGGTTGCCGCGCGAACTGCCGACCCGCTCGCACCTGCTCAAGGAGGCCGCCAAAGATCACGCGGGCCTGATCCGCAAGCTGCCGCGCCTGCTCGGCGAGACGGCCTCGGGCGTCTCCCGGGTGCGCCGCCGATCGAAGGAGCGGGGTCCCACCCCCGACCTCGCCCGCAACTTCGCCCCGCCGCCGTGCTTCATCAACCACCGGGTCAGCCCCGGGCGCCGGTTCGCCACTGCGCCATTGGCGTTGGCCGACGTCAAGGAGACCAGCAAGCATCTCGACGTCACGCTCAACGACGTCGTGCTGGCCACCGTGGCCGGGGCACTGCGCCGACTGCTGTTGCGCTACGACGGCCAGGCCGATGTCCCGCTGATCGCCGGGGTGCCGGTGAGCTACAACCCGGCACCAGATCGCCTGGCGGGCAACGAATTCACCTACATGACGCCGTCACTACCGGTGCATGTCGAAGACCCGATGCAACGAGTTCGGCTGACGGCCATGGCAACCAGGATCGCGAAGGAGAATCACCAGCTGCTCGGCCCCACCGTGCTGCCCGCCTGGATGTCCTATCTCCCGACAGGGTTGGCGCCGCGCATGTTTCGGGCCCAGGCCCGACGCATGGAGTCGGCCAGCGTGATGAACCTGGTGGTGTCGAACGTGCCCGGGCCGCGCGAACGCGGCTGCATCGAGGGAGCGACGCTCACCGAGATCTATTCGGTGGGGCCGATCGTGGCGGGCAGCGGCATGAACATCACCGTGTGGAGCTACGTCGACCAATTCGCCATCTCGGTGCTGACCGACGATCGCACCCTGGACGATCCGCACGAGGCTACCGATGCTCTGATCGACGCGTTCCGTGAATTGCGCAGCGCTGCCGGGCTTTCCGGGGATCTCACGCCGCTCGAGGCCAGCCTGCCGCTAGCCGCGGCGCTGGGTTGACGGCGATGGGCGGTGAGGGCTGGCGCAGGCATGTCGTCATCCGGCTGATCGTCGCGGGACTCGTCGGCGCCGCGGCGGTGTTGCTGTTCGTGACCACGTCGGGATGGGCGTACGCGCCGAGCGTGGGATGGATCGCCGCGGCATTGGTGTATCTGGTGTGGACGTGGGTCGTCGTGCTGCCCATGGACGCCGAGAGCACGCGCGAACACGTGGTGCCCGAGGATCCGCCGACCGGCTGGGTGATCGACGTGGTGATCCTCTCGGCGAGCGTGGCGAGTCTGGCCGGGGTGGGGCATCTGCTCACCGCAGGCTCCAGGGCGGGAGTGGAGAAGAATATCGCCGCGGGAACCGGGGTCGTGTGCATCGCCGTCGCGTGGTGCGTCGTCCACACCGTGTTCAGCATCCGCTACGCCGACGTCTACTACTCGAACTCGGCCGGCGGCATCGACTTCGGTGGCACCGAGAACCCCCGATTTCTGGATTTCTTCTACCTCGGATTCACCATCGGGATGACCTATCAGGTTTCCGACACCACACTGCAGACCGGCCAGCTGCGCCGCATCGCGCTCGGCCAGGCGCTGCTGTCCTACCTGTTCGGTGCGGTTATTCTGGCTGTCACTATCAATCTGGTTGTCGGACTGAGTAATTCATGAAAGGAGGGCTCATGGCCGATGCCGGCCGGAGCGCACATCAGGAAGCCCGCAAGGCTCGCGTCATCGAGCACATGCAGAGCGAGAACGTGCAAGAGTGGGATCGCACGATGGCGACCTTCAGCCACCCCCGCTACGAGTTGCCGGACGGCACGGTGTTCGACGGCGCCGACGAGGTCATGCGGTACTGGATCGACGGGCGCGCGCTGGTACCCGACCAGACCAACGAACTGATCGAGCTCACCCACCTCGATGACGGGCAGGTCCAGATCGAGTTCTGGCTGCGCGGCACTCCGACCACGGCAACCGAGCCGTTCGAGGTCCGGCTGTGGGCCGTCTTCGGCTTCGATGAGTCCGACCTGATCACCGGGGAACGCGTATTCGTCGCTCCGCCGACCGCCGAGCAGCTCGCGGGATGAATGTTTCCCGCCGCTCCCTGAAGGGAACGAGGACGTGTGCCGAATAGTGAGGAGCAGTCGGGTCCGATCCGCAGCCTGATTCCCGCCCGTATCGACCGATTGCCCTGGTCGCCGTTCCACACCCGCATGGTGGTGGCGCTCGGCGTGGCGTGGATCCTGGACGGCCTCGAGATCACGGTGGCCAGTGCGGTGGCCGAGACGCTGACCGAACCGCAGACACTGCATCTGTCTTCGGCCGCCGTCGGGTTCGTCGCCACCGTCTACCTGGCCGGCGAGGTCGCCGGGGCGCTGTTCTTCGGCCGCCTGTCCGACAAGCTCGGGCGGCGCAACCTGTTCATGATCACCCTGGGCGTGTACCTGCTCGGCAGTGCACTCACCGCGGCGACGCTGGGCAACAGCGCGGCCTGGATCGCCTTCCTCTACCTGACGCGATTCATTGCCGGGATGGGCATCGGCGGGGAGTACGCGGCCATCAACTCGGCGATCGACGAACTGATCCCGGCCCGCTTCCGGGGCCGCGTCGACATCGCGGTCAACGGGACCTACTGGGCCGGGGCGGTGTTGGGCACGCTGGGCACGTTCGTGTTCCTGCGGGCCATCGAGCTGAGCCTGGGCTGGCGGTTGGCCTTCCTGATCGGGCCGGTCCTGGCGCTGGTGATTCTGCTGGTTCGGCGCAACCTGCCGGAGAGCCCGCGCTGGCAGGTGATGAACGGCCGCACCGAGGACGCCGAGCGCACCATCTCCCACATCGAGGAGGAGGTGCGGGCCACCGGTGCCTCCCTGCCGCCGGTCGACGAATCCACCGCGATCGAGTTGCGGCCCGCGCAGGAGATCGGTTACCTCGCGTTGACGCGTGTGCTGTTCCGCGACTACCCGAGTCGGGCCGTACTGGGTGCCGTGCTGATGATCAGCCAGTCGTTCCTGTACAACGCGATCTTCTTCACCTACACCCTGGTGCTGGGCAAGTTCTACGGCGTGCCCTCGGCCTCGACACCGCTCTACCTCATCGCATTCGCGGTGGGTAATCTGCTCGGACCGCTGACCATCGGGCACTTCTTCGACACGATCGGCCGGCGCAAGATGATCGCCGGGACCTATCTGGCGTCGGGGCTGCTGCTGGCGCTCAGCGCGGCCCTGTTCCAGGCCGGTGTGCTGAACGCCATCACTCAGACCATCGCCTGGTGCGTCATCTTCTACATCGCCTCGGCCGGGGCGAGCGCGGCCTACCTCACCGTCAGCGAGATCTTCCCGCTCGAGGTGCGCGCCAAGGCCATCGCGGTGTTCTTCGCCATCGCGCAGTGTTTCGGTGCGCTCGGGCCGGTCATCTACGGCGCACTCATCGGCGACGGCTCCAGGCCGCTGCTGCTGTTCCTGGGTTACCTGCTGGGCGCGGCGGTGATGATCGCCGGCGGCCTCGTGGCCTGGTTCTTCGCAGTCGACGCCGAAGGCAAATCCCTGGAGGACATCGCCACACCGCTGGCAGCCAGGTGAGGTCATACTGAGTGTCCGGTTCCGATGAAAGGAGAGGCGGGGCAGTGGTCTTTCGCGCAGACCAGGAGATAGGCCGCGATCTGGCTGCCGTGGACTGGGCGTCCACTCCGCTTGGGCCAGTTGAGGACTGGCCGCAGAGCCTGCGCACCGCCGTCGACATCCTGCTGTCGTCCCAGTTCTCCATGTGGATGGGCTGGGGGCCGGAACTCACCTTCTTCTGCAACGCGGCCTACCGCCGGGACACCCTGGGCCGCAAATACCCCTGGGCACTGGGCCGGCCCGCGAGCGAGGTCTGGGCCGAAATCTGGCCGGATATCACCCCGCGGGTGGAGCGCGTCCTTCGCGAGGGCGAGGCGACCTGGGACGAGGCGCTGATGCTCATCCTGGGCCGGTCCGGCTATCCGGAGGAGTCCTACCACACGTTCTCCTACAGCCCGCTGCGCGATGACGACGCGAGCGTCGTCGGTCTGCTCTGTGTGGTCAGCGAGGACACCGAAAGGGTCATCACAGAGCGGCGCATGGCGACCCTGCGCGATCTGGGTTCGGACCCCAGTGTCATCCGCACCGAGCGGCAGATGCTCGATTTCGCCGCCGACCAGCTCAACAAGAACCCCTACGATCTCCCGTTCACCCTCACCTACCTGTTCGACGAACAGGGGGAGGCACAGCTGGCCGGAGTCAGTGGCATCGCCCTTGGGCATCCCGCGGCCCCGGAAACACTGCCGGCCGGCGGTGACTCGCTGTGGCCGACCGACAAGGCGGCGCAGGGCGACTGCGAGGTGATCGAACTCGACGGCCTCGCAATGGATCTGCCCACCGGCGCATGGCCCGAGCCACCGAAACAGGCGTTGACGGTACCGCTGCAGCAGCAGGGTGGGCCGCCGGTCGGATTCCTGGTGGCGGGCCTCAACCGGTACCGCGAACTCGACGACGGCTATCGCGGATTCGTCGAACTGGTGGCCGGTTACCTGGCGACCGGGGTGAGCAGCGCGCGCAGCTACCAGGCTCAGCAGCAGCGCGCCGAGGAACTCGCCGAACTGGACCGCGCGAAGACCACCTTCTTCTCCAACATCAGCCACGAGTTCCGCACCCCGCTGACCCTGATCCAGGGACCCGTCGACGAATTGCGGGCCCGGGCCGACGGTCTGGACGAGACCGCCCGGCAGGAACTGGAGTTGGTGCACCGCAACGGATTACGGCTCGCCAAGTTGGTCAACACGTTGCTCGACTTCTCGCGCATCGAGGCAGGGCGGATGCAGGCCCGGTTCGAGCCGGTGGACCTGGCGACGGTGACGGCCGAACTGGCCAGCGTGTTCCGCTCGGCGGTGGACCAGGTCGGCCTGACGCTCACGGTGGACTGCCCGCCGCTGGACGAACCGGTGTACGTGGACCGCGGGATGTGGGAGAAGGTGGTACTCAACCTGCTCTCCAACGCGCTGAAGTTCACCTTCGACGGCGAGATCACCGTGCGGGTCGCCCGCGACGACCGGCAGGTGCTGGTCACCTTCGCCGACACCGGGGTTGGTGTGTCGGCGGCCGAAATGCCGCGGCTGTTCGAGCGTTTTCACCGCATCGAGACCACTCGCGCGCGATCCACCGAGGGCAGCGGCATCGGGTTGGCCCTGGTGCGGGAACTGGTCGGGTTGCATGGAGGCACCATCGCCGCCGACAGCCGGGAGGGCGAGGGGACCACCTTCACCATCCGGTTGCCGTTCGGCACCGCCCACCTGCCCCCCGACGAACTGGCCGAACCCCGCGACACCCGCATGGCTGCCAGTGCGGTCGCCGAGCCGTACGTCCAGGAGGCGCTGCGTTGGCTGCCGGACGAATCCGGCCCGGCGGCAACAATTCTGGGGGCCCAGCCGGCCACGGTCGGGGGCGGCGGCCCGCGGGTACTGGTGGCCGACGACAACGTCGACATGCGCGCTTATCTGACGAATCTGCTGGGTGCGTCCGGTTATCAGGTGAGTGGCGTGGGTGACGGCGAGCAGGCGCTGGAGGCCATCCGCGCCCAGCTGCCCGATCTGGTGATCAGCGACGTGATGATGCCGAAGCTGGATGGTCTGCAATTGCTGGCCGCGCTGCGGGCCGATCAGCGCACGGCGGCACTGCCCGTGCTGCTGCTGTCGGCGCGGGCCGGCCAGGAAGCGTCCATCGAAGGCTTGTTGGCCGGCGCCGACGACTATCTGGTCAAGCCGTTCGCCGCCGCGGAACTGCTGGCGCGGGTGCGCGCCAACGTGGAGTTGGCGCGGATACGCAACTATCACGTCCGGTGGCGCACGGCGCTGGTGGACTCGCTGCAGGAAGCCTTTTTCGTCATCGACGAACAGGGCGCCGTCATCGAGGTCAACGCGGCTTTCGCCGATATCCTCGGCTACGGCCCCGAAGGACTGCCGTACGAAGCGCCCCACGCCTGGTGGCCGGACCCCGAAGTCGACATCGTGGCCCGTCAGCTGGTCGAGGACGAGTTCGCCAAGTCGCTCGGCGAATCTGAGGGCAGTTTGAGCATTCCGGTCACCCACCGCGACGGCCACCGGTTGTGGATCGCGGTCAACTTCAACCACGCCCACGACCCCGATTCCGGGCGCCGGGTCATGGTCGGGACCTTCCGCGACATCACGGCCGAGCACTATGCCGTGCAGAGCCAGAGCGCGCTGGCCGAGCTCAATCAGCAACTCGTGCAAGCCGATACCCTCACCGACGCGCTGCAGGGCGCCGCCGAGGTGCTGCGCCGGGTGTGGCAGGCCCGGCGCGTTTTGGCGGTCACGTTCGCCGGCGCCACCGAAAGCGCGCCGCACGTGGTCTGCGCCGGAGAGCCCGCGCAGTGGGCCGACCTCTCGCCGCAACTGCGGCAGCAGATCGCGTCGCTGCGCGAGACGGATCTGCTGAGCACCGTCACCGTCGACGCCGGCGCGGCCGGTATCGCGTCGCAGCATCCCCGCGGCCTGCTGGTCATCTGGGTTGAATTGTCCGAGCACCGCCGGTTCACCCGGGAAGACCAGACGCTGCTCGCGGTGCTGGCCGGCCGACTCGGTCAGGGGCTGCAGCGCGTCTACCAGCTGGACGAGCAACGGGAAACCGCGGTGGCGCTGCAGCACGCGATGTTGGGGCCGGCGTCGCTGCCCGAGGGTTTCGCGGTGCGGTATCTGCCCGCCAGCCATCCACTGCAGGTGGGCGGGGACTGGTACGACGTGGTCGATCTCGACGACGACCGCGTGGCGTTGATCGTCGGCGACTGTGTCGGTCACGGTCTGGCGGCGGCCACCGTCATGGGTCAGTTGCGCAGCGCCTGCCGCGCGCTGCTGCTCGAGCACCCCAGCCCCGGAGCGGTGCTCACGGCCCTGGACCGCTTCGCCGCGCGACTGCCCGGCGCCCGCTGCACGACGGCATTCTGTGCGGTGCTGACTCAGCAGACGGGCGAACTGGTGTACTCCAGCGCCGGACACCCGCCGCCGATCATGGTCTACGCGGACGGCAGCACGGCGCTGCTGGGCGAGGAACACGGGCTTCCCCTGGCGCTGCGTCCGAGCTGGCAGCGACTCGAAAGCCGCATCACGATGCCGCCGCGTGCCACACTGTTGCTCTACACCGACGGCCTGGTGGAGCGGCGCGGGCACTCTCTCGACGACGGCATGACGCGGGCGGCCGACCTGGTGCAAAGTGGGCGATCGCAAGCGCTCGAAGAAGTGGCCGATCGGCTCATGTCCCAGTTGGAGCCCGGCGGCGGGTACCCCGACGACGTGGCGATGTTGCTCTACCGCCAGCCCGCGCCGTTCTCACTGGAATTCGTCGCCGATGCGAGCAACCTGGCCGATAGCCGAAATGCGTTGCGCGGCTGGCTGACCCGTGCGGGAGTCGAGCCGGGTCAGATTCAGGACGTGCTCATCGCGACGGGTGAAGCCGTCGCCAACGCGATTGAGCACGGTCACCGCGACCAGCGGGTCGGCACCGTCTCGCTGCGTGCGACCGCGATCGTCGACCGGTTGCAGGTGACCATCAGCGATACCGGAGCCTGGAAGACGCCGGCCCATACTGCCGAATTCAGCCGCGGGCGTGGCATTTCCCTGATGCGAGTCCTGATGGAGGACTGCAGCATCGAATCCAGCGAAGCCGGCACGACCGTTTCCATGCATGCAAGGATCACGTAATGGCAACACCGCTCACCTTGAACACCGACCGCGGCTCCGACGGGGCGCACCGCTTGACCGCGGTCGGCGAGATCGACCTGAGCAACATCGAGGTGTTCAAGCGGGCCCTTTCCGACGCCAACGCCGGCACCCGCGACCCGATCACGATCGATCTCAGTGCCGTCAAGTACGTGGACAGTGCGGGCATCAACGCGCTGTTCGATCAGGCCGACGCGGTCGATCAATTACATGTGATCGTCCATCCTCTTCTCGTCCGTGTGCTCACCGTCAGTGGGTTCAGCAAGATCGCCACCGTCGAGGCCGCAGCCTCCGACGGCGAGCGCAATTGAATTCTGCTGCTGGCCGGTGGCTTTCGCGCGGATTATTTTCAGCGTGACTTTTACCGGCGCAAACATGAAGCCGAAGAATGCATTTGGCTTTCGTGTGTGAAGGATGTGATTCTGCGGCGCCATCGTGACGCAGCAGATCGCGTCGACCAGTGTTTTTACCGGCAAGGTGGTTCACCGCCTGCCAGGACTGGGAACCCCCCGCTGCGACCGGGCCGGGGCACCGCGTGTTCACCGCCCCGCGGCATCTCGGTAACTTCGAGATGCCCGGGCCGGCAACGCTCTGTTAGGTTTCGCCCCATGCAACCGACGACCTGCGTTTCGCAGCGTTGCGCCGTCGCGTGCTGTTGTCGCTGACCCCCCGAACCCGGGTGCGGGGTGGCGATGCGTCGGTGAGACCTATTCCCGTTACGAACGCCTTTCCGCAGCATCGGGACCCACATGTCGATTTCTATTTCCTTGTCCCGCACTGGAAGGCCACCCATGATTCGCAGCGCGACCCGCTGGCGTCAGGTCATCGGCCTGACGCTGACGGCTGTCGTGGTCGCGGCGTGCCACGGCGGAGCCAGCGACGCGGTGGACGGCGGGGGACTGCGAGATGTGGACACCAACATCACCCTGGTCGCCTACTCGGTGCCAGAACCGGGCTGGACCAAAGTGATCGCCGCGTTCAACGGCTCCGAGGAGGGGCGCGGCGTCCAGGTGGTCACCTCCTACGGAGCCTCCGGTGACCAGTCGCGCGGCGTCGTGGCGGGTAAGCCCGCCGACATCGTGAACTTCTCGGTGCAACCCGATATCACCCGACTGGTCAAGGCCGGCAAGGTCGCGGCGGACTGGGACACCGAGGCGTCCAAGGGCATCCCGTTCGGGTCGGTGGTGACGCTGGTCGTTCGCAAGGGCAATCCCAAACACATCCGGGATTGGGACGATCTGCTGCAGCCCGGTGTGGAGATCATCACGCCGAGCCCGCTCAGTTCCGGCTCGGCGAAGTGGAACCTGTTGGCCCCCTACGCCGTCAAGAGCGGTGGTGGCCGCAACCGACAGGCCGGCGTCGACTTCATCGCGAACCTGGTGCGCGACCACGTCAAGCTGCGCCCGGGGTCGGGCCGGATCGCTACCGACGTGTTCATCGAAGGCAGCGGCGATGTGTTGATCAGCTACGAGAACGAAGCCATTGCGGCTGAACGACAGGGGCATCCGGTGGAACACATCAACCCGCCGCAGACCTTCAAGATCGAGAATCCGGTTGCGGTGGTGTCGACCAGTCCGAACCTCGACGCCGCCGTCGCGTTCAAGAACTTCCAATACACCGCTGTGGCACAGCGTCTCTGGGCGCAGGCGGGGTTCCGTCCGGTGGATCCGGCCGTCGCTGCCGAATTCCGCGACCAGTTCCCGACGCCGGTGAAACTCTGGACCGTCACCGACCTCGGTGGCTGGGGCAGCGTCGACCCGCAGTTGTTCGACCGCAAGACCGGCGCCATCACCAAGGTGTACCTGGAGGCGACCGGATGACGGCCGCGGTAGTCACCCCGGAACAGGAATCGCAGCCGGCACCCAAGGTCGGTGTCCCCGAACCGCCGGGCGGCACGGCGCTGCGGGTCGGAGTGGTCACGCTGTGGCTGTCGGTCATCGTGCTGCTGCCGCTCGCCGCGATCGCATGGCAGGCGGTCGGCGGCGGCGGGCAGCACTTCTGGCTGGCCGTCACCTCGCATGCCGCGCTGGAGTCGTTCAAGGTGACGCTGATCATCTCCGTGGTGGTCACCGTCCTGGACGTGATCTTCGGTGTGCTGGTGGCCTGGATGCTGGTGCGTGACGACTTCGCGTGGAAGGGCTTGCTGGACGCCGTCATCGACCTGCCGTTCGCCCTGCCGACGATCGTCACCAGCCTGGTGATGCTGGCACTGTACGGCCCGAGCAGCCCGATCGGCCTGCATCTGCAGCACACTCCGCCGGGAGTGGCGATGGCGCTGGCGTTCGTGACCCTGCCGTTCGTGGTGCGCGCCGTCCAGCCGGTGTTGCGGGAGATCGACCGGGAAGTCGAAGAGGCCGCCGCGTCGCTGGGTGCCGGCGGCCGCAAGGTCTTCACGTCCATCGTGCTGCCGTCGCTGCTGCCGGCTGTGCTTTCCGGTGCGGGACTTGCGTTTTCACGATGCATCGGAGAGTTCGGTTCGGTGGTGACGATCGGTGGCGCGGTGCCGGGCAGCACCGAAGTGTCATCGCAGTGGATCCGCTCACTGATCGAGAACGACGACCGTCCGGCCGCTGCCGCGATATCGATTGTGCTGCTCTCGGTTTCGTTCAGTGTGCTGTTCATTCTGCGGATTATCGGGGGGCGGAAGCGGTGACGTCCTCCAGCTGGGCGCGCTACCTGATCCGCTACGTCGCGTCCGGCTACATCGTCGTGATGCTGATCGTGCCCGTGTCACTGATCCTGTGGCGGACGTTCCGGCCGGGCTTCCACCAGTTCTACATCTGGATCACCACGCCGGCCGCGATCTCCGCGCTGCACCTCTCGCTGCTGGTGTTGGCGATCGTGGTGCCGCTGAACGTGTTGTTCGGAGTCCCCACGGCACTGCTGTTGGCCCGCAACCGATTCCGCGGCAAGGGTGTGCTGCAGTCCATCATCGACCTGCCGTTCGCGGTGTCGCCGATCATTGTCGGCGTGGCGCTGATCTCGGCGTGGGGGTCGGCCGGCGCGCTGGGGTTCATCGAGCGGGACACCGGCGTGAAGATCATCTTCGGAGTTCCGGGCATCGTGCTGGCCAGCATCTTCGTCACCCTGCCGTTCGTGGTGCGCGAGGTGCAACTGGTGCTCAGCGAGGTGGGCACCGAGCAGGAGCAGGCGGCGGCGACGCTGGGATCGAGTTGGTGGCAGACCTTCTGGCGGATCACCTTGCCCTCGATCCGCTGGGGTCTGACCTACGGTGTGGTGCTGACCGTGGCGCGCACGCTCGGTGAGTTCGGCGGCGTCATCATGGTGTCGTCCAATCTCCCGGGCAGCACTCAGACCCTTACGCTGCTCGTCAACGATCGGTACAACCGCGGACACGTCTACGGCGCGTATGCGTTGTCTTCCCTGATGATGGCGGTGGCCATTGCTTTCCTGATCGTCAAAGTGATCCTGCACCTGCGCCGGGCGCGGAAGGCCGACGGCTGAACTGCATGTCGAGGCTGCGCAGGTAGGTCTGCAGACCCGCGTCCTGCACGGGAATCAGATGCGCCGGCGCGCCGGACTCGTTGTAGTGCGCGTGCCACATGCCGGGCGGCGTGGTGAACGCGCCGCCGGCCTGCCAGTCCACCCGGATCGGATCGGCGATCCGGCCACGGTCGTCGAGTTCGGTGCCCAGCAGCGTGTAGCACCCGGGCTGGGCATCCAGGATCAGGTCCAGGGCGACCGACTGGTGGCGGTGCGGGCGCTGCTCCCGACCGGGCGGCAGCACGCCGAACATCGCCCACAACACGTGCGTCAGCGTGAGCGTCTGCTCCTGCTCGGCGTTGGCCAGCAGCACGCTGACCCGGTTCTTCTCGTTGGCTCCCGGCTGCGAGGCGATGTGCTCGAGTTCGGCGATCACATCCGCCCCGCGGAACTTGGTCAGGCGGAAGCGGGGTTCGGACGCCCGGACGCCGAGGTGACGAAGCAGCGGCTCGTCGTGTACCCAGTACATCGCCGCGTCGCCGTCGGCGTGGAACGTCGCCTGGGCGCCGGCCGGCAAGGTCAGGAAATCGCCCTGCTCCCAACGCACCTGGCGGCCGTCAACCACGATGGCGCCGCGGCCGGACAGCACGTAGTACATCTGGGAAGTGGCGTTGGGGCAGGTGCCGATCCGCTCGCCCGCGCGGATCCGCACGAAGTTCGCCAGCAGTGCCGGACTGGTCGCCGCGCCCGTGCTGATACCGAGGTCGGCGGACAGGTCCAAGGGCACGACACCGGTCGGCCGGTCCAGGTAGATCTCCGGGCCGAACTGCGCGATCGGCACCCGGGGTGTGTGGCCGGACCCGATCGGGTCGGCGGCCTGGGTGTATTCGAAATAGCGGGCGTCGCGGGCCCACGTCGTTTCCAGGGTGGGAGTTCCGAGGGTGGAAGTCATGTCTATATCGTATCTATCTTGTATCTATGCTGCAAGCCGTTAAAGTTTCCGGTACCACGCAGGCGCAGAGGAGGGCCATGACGTTGGAAGTCACCAGCGGTCCGGGTGCGGCCAAGGATCGTGCGCTCGACTACGTCAAGGCCAAGGTGCTGACCGGGGAGTTTCCCGGCGGGGAACTGATCAGCGAGGGGGAGGTGGCTTCCGCCCTGGGGATGTCGCGAACCCCGGTCCGCGAGGCGTTCCTGCAACTGGAGGCCGCCGGCCTGCTGCGGCTCTATCCGAAACGCGGAGCGCTGGTGGTGCCGGTCTCGCCGGGTGAGGTCCGCGCGGTCCTGCAGGCCCGGCTGGTGCTGGAAGAGTTCGCGGTTCGGGCGGTGATCGAGCGCGGTCCCGAGGCGTGTGCGGCTGTCTACGAACGGCTTTCGGCCCAGGTGCAGCGCCAGCGCGAGGCCGCGGCCGCCTCCGGACTGCACGAATTCCTGGAATCCGACCGTGCCTTTCACAACGCCACGCTGGAGGCCGCCGGCAACGACATCCTGGCCGGCTTCTACTCCACCCTGCGGGACCGGCAGATGCGGATGATCGGCGAATCGGCGCGCAATCCTCAGCGCCTGGCCACCATCATCGAGCAACACGAAGGCATCGCCCGGGCGCTTCGCGACGGGGACGGTGACGCCGCGCGAGCCGCGGTGCGGGCGCATCTGGCCGGCACCATGCGGGCGCTGGGCCTGGCCAGTGAGGGGGAACTGTGAAGCAGCGTGTGGTCGTGGTGGGCGGTGGGTTGGCGGGCCTGGCCGCCACGGTGTGGCTGGCCGAGCTCGGCTACGCCGTCACGCTGGTGGAAGGCAACGGCAAGCTGGGCGGACGCACCATCGGCCTGACGTCCGGGCACGGCGATGCGATCGAAAACGGGCAACACGTGCTCGCCGGCTCCTACGACTGCATCTTCCGCTACCTGGATTCGGTTGGCACGCGCCATCTTCTGAAGTTTCCCGACGAGTTCGGCGTGCGGTATCCCGGCGGGCACGCCGAGACGTTCGGTCTGCGGGCGCGTCATGCCCGCCGGATGCTCCTCGGTCAGGTACGGGGCCTGGGAATGGTGGATCTGCTGTGGGCCGCGCCGGCGTGGGCCCGGTTGATGCGTGACGTGGTGCGCTTCGACGATGCGCTGGACGACATCACCGTGGACGAGTGGTTCGACCGCCTCGGGTTTCCCGCCGCGGTCCGCCGAATCATGCTCAATTCCATGGTGATCGGCCTGCTGAACGAGCTACCCGAGTACGCGTCGGCGCATGCTTTCGCCGCTCTGTTGCGGACCGGCGCCGACCGGGTGCGGCGCGGCGGCGGGACGGCCATGCGCATCGGCTATCCCACCGTCGACCTGGAAACCCTGTACCTCAACGGCGCTCGCCGCGTGATGGCCGAACGCGGGGTCCAGGTGCGGTTGCGGACCCGGGCGGTAGCGGTCGCGGTGGACGACGGTCGCGCGTCAGGGGTGCGGCTGGCCGACGGTTCGGTGATCGACGCCGACGCGGTGGTGCTGGCCGTGCCGTCCTGGAATCTGCGGTCGCTGCTGGACGAGGTGCCCGGGTCCGAGGATGTCCGGTTGGCGGCCAAGCAACTCGAGCCGATCCCGATCATGAACGCCTACGTGTTGCTGGATCGACCGCTGGGCACCGTGGCGCCGTGGGAATCGTTGCTGGACAGCGACATCGGCTGGGTCTTCGACCGCGACCGGATGCACGGGCCGCGCAGCGACGGCAACCATCTCTACGCGCTGACCACCTGCGCCGCCTACGACCTGATGACGTTGAAGAACCCGGAGGTGGCCGACCGCCTGGTCGGCGCACTGCGCGCCAGCTACCCGGCCGCGCGCGAGGCCCGGGTCCTCGATGTCACCGTGGTGCCCTGGCCGAAGGCCACGTTCTCGTCCCGGGTCGGCATGTCGACCATCCGCCCCGGCAACCGCACGTCGTTGCCCAACCTGGTGCTGGCCGGTGACTGGACGCACAACGACTGGCCCACCACGATGGAGGGCGCTGCCCAAAGCGCTTCGTACGCAGTCGATCTCGTCCACGAAGTGCTGCAGTCCGGGAGTTGAGCGCAACCAGGCGCCCGCGGTATGAGATTCTGGGCCGCATGGCGAAGCTGCGGGGCCGACGGGTGGCCATCACCGGAGGGGCCCAGGGCATCGGCCGGGCGATCGGTGAGGCGCTGATCGCGGCGGGTGCCACGGTCGCCCTCGGCGACGTGCAGGAAGCCGCCGTCAGGCAGACCGCCACCGACATCGGGGCCGAGGGCTATCGCCTCGACGTGACCGACCCGGCGAGTTTCGAGGCCTTCCTGGACCAGTCCGCCGCGGATCTCGGCGGCCTCGACGTCCTGGTCAACAACGCGGGCATCATGCCGATCGGGCCGTTCCTGCAGGAGAACCCCAAAGTCACCCGGCGCACCATCGAGATCGACGTGCTGGGCGTGCTGACTGGCACCCGGCTGGCCGGTGCCCGCTTCGCCGAGCGCGGGTCGGGCCACATCGTCAACATCGCCTCGGTGATGGGCACCCTGGCCTCCCCGAACGCGGCCACCTACTGCGCGTCCAAGTACGCTGTCGTCGGGTTCAGCGAGGCGCTGCGCCAGGAGTGGCGGGGCAGCGGCGTCAAGGTGTCGGCCATCTGCCCGGGCTTCGTCCGGACCGAGTTGATCGCCGGGATGTCGGCGCCCGGACTGCTGGAGCGATTCCTGGTGGTCAACCCCGAGGATGTCGCCACCGCCGTGGTGGCCGAACTGGCCAAGGGGGCTTCCCGCACGGTGTTCGTGCCCAAGTTGGTGGGTCTGGTTTCCCGCGGAACGGTCACGCTGCCGGCGCCCCTGGTGGATGCGGCATTTCGGTTGTCGGGCGGTAACAAGGTCACCGCGGAGCTCGACCGCGAGCAGCGGGCCGCCTATCAGGCGCGCCTCGAGAATCAGGAGTAGGCATGGGGGACAACGACACTCGGATCGAGCTGACCGGACTGCGCGGCGTGCCGGAAAGCGCGCTCAGTCAGGCGCTGGTCGCGACGCTGCCGCGCAACCAAGCGCCCGCGCCGTGGGAGTGCCGCTGCTCGGCCCTGCTGTGGCTGGGCCGCGGCGGTCGCGCCGCCGCCTCGGTCCTGCCGCCGGCGCTGGCGGGCAGTCCGGCGCTGGTCACCCTCGGTGCGTTCGTCCGCTACACCGACACCCCGGTCGGCGCCTACGACGAGGTGCTCGGCATCGTCGGCTCGCGGAGCGGCCTGCGCCCCTGGGGCAATGTGGCCTTCATGTCGGTCGACTCCGAGACCAGCCTGGTCGGCGGCCGCACCAACTGGGCGATGCCCAAGACCCTGGCCCGCTTCGACGGGGAGTTGGCCGACGGCAACCTCATCACCGGCAGCAGCACCGATGAGCCGTCCTGGACGGTCAGCGCGACGCCGCGGATCAAGGGTCCGGCGCTACCGCTGAAGGTCAGGGGCAGCGCGCGCCAGCAGTTCGCGGACGGTCGCATCGGTGACTCGCTGCTGACGTTCAACGGCCGGGTCCGGCCGGCCCTGGTGACCGTCGGCGTGTCGTCGTCGGGCCCGTTGCCGACGTGGTTGCGTCCCGGACTGCACCTGGGCGCCTTCGTCGAAGAGGCGACCTTCACCCTGGGCGAACCGCGGTTCTGACGGCGGCGACCCGCTGCGCCCGGCTGCGCCGCGCTTGCGATCGCCGCGGTTCTGACGGCTAGTCGAGCTCGCCGTACTCGTCGAACCAGTGCGCAAGCTTGCCGCGCCGGCTGACGGCGCGCAGTCTGGCCTCGGCCGCGGCGCGGGTCTTGCTGGTGGTGATGATCAGTAGCTCGTCGCCACTCTCGATGCGGGTATCGGGCTCCGGGACGAAGGTGTGGCCGTCGCGGATGATCAGGGTGATGACGGCCGGGTCGGGTAGCCGCAGTTCCAGGATGGTGACGTTGTGCAGCCGCGACGGCCGCTGCACCCGCATGGTCAGCAGTTCGGCGTCGAGCATGTCCAGCGGCGCGGCTTCCACCTGAATCTCGCGGGTCGCCTCGCGCGAAATCAGGCCCAGGACGCGGGCGATGGGCCGCAGGCTGGGGCCCTGGATCAGGGTGAACACCACGACCAGCACGAACACGATGTTGAGCAGCCGGGAGCTGCCCGGCACGCCTTCCACGATCGGGAAGGTCGCCAGCACGATCGGGACCGCGCCGCGCAGGCCTGCCCAGGACAGGAAAGCCTGATCGCGCCAGGGCGTTCGGAACCAGATCAGCGTTCCCACCACCGACAGCGGCCGCGCGACCAGCAGCAGCACCAGCCCGATCACGATCGCCGGGATCAGGTCAGCCGCCAGATCGCTCGGGTTGACCAGCAGCCCGAGCAGGACGAACAGGCCGATCTGGGCCAGCCACCCGACGCCTTCGGCGAAGGATCGGGTCGCCGAGCGGTGTGGCAGCCCCGAGTTCGCCAGGACCACCGCGGCCAGATAGGCGGCGATGAAGCCACTGGCGTGGGCGTCACCGGCGGCGGCGAATGCCACCAGGCCCAGGCCGAACGTGGCGATCGGGTACAGGCCGGAGGCCGGCAACGCGATGCGCCGCAGCCCGAACGAGCCGAGGTAGCCGACCAGCAGCCCGATCACGGACCCGCCGAGCAGCTCGTACAGCAGGTCGGTGACGGCGCCCTCCGGTTTGAGCACGAAGGGCACCACGCTGAACATCAGGACCAGGATCACCCCGGGTGCGTCGTTGAACCCGGACTCGGCCTCCAGCAGCCCGGCCAGCCGGCGCGGCAACGGCAGCACCCGCAGCACCGAGAACACCGCCGCGGCGTCGGTCGAGGACACGATGGCACCGAGCAGCAGAGCGAGTTGCCAGTCGAAGTGCAGCAGCAGGTGCGCGCCCACGGCGGTGACCACCGTGCTGATGACGACGCCTACCGTGCCCAGCGCGGCCGCCGGCGCCAGGACCTTGCGGATGTCGCTGAACCTGGTGGTCAGACCGCCTTCCACCAGAATGACGGCCAGTGCCGCGATGCCCACGTTGCGGGACAGGATCACGTCGTCGAACTGCAGGCCCAGCCCGTCCTCGCCGATGACGACGCCGACGAGCAGGAACAACAACAGACTCGGGAAGCCCACGACGGTAGCCACGCGGGTACCGACGATGCTGGCCAGCAGCACGAGGCCGCCGACCGACACGGTCAGGTACAGCTGTTCCAGGGTCATGTGGTTCCAGTCAGACGAGGCGATGTGGTGCGGACGAGGCCGCCGGCATCGGCGTGCTGCCAGTAAATCAGCCCGCAGCTGACGGCCGCGCGTTGCACAGCGGGAAGTGCCGGGTGTCATGGCATACGCAAAGATGGTCGTGTGACCAAGCGGAAGTTGCGTATCGGGATTGCCGGCGCCGGCAATGTCGGCCGCTCGGTCGCGCAGGAATTGCTTGACGCCGGGCACAAGGTCCTGCTGATCGAGCGGCAGCGGCGCAACTTCGAGCCGTACAAGGTGCCCGACGCGGATTGGCTGAACGCGGATGCCTGCGAGATGTCGGCGCTTCAGGAAGCCGGCGCGCAGACGTGCGACGTGGTGATCGCGGCGACCGGAGACGACAAGGCCAATTTGGTGGTCGGGCTGCTGGCCAAGTCCGAGTTCGGCGTGCCCCGCGTGGTGGCCCGGATCAACGACGTCCGCAACGAGTGGCTGTTCGGCCAGGCGTGGGGAATCGACGTGTCGGTCTCGACGCCGGGTGCGATGGTTGCGGGGATCGAGGGCGCCATCGACGTGGGGCACCTGGTCCGTCTGATGGGGCTGCAGGAAGGCCGCACCGCGCTGACGAAACTGACGCTGCCCGACGACAACCCGGTGGTGGGCAGGCAGGTGGGCGAGTTGGGCCTCCCCAAGAACACCGCACTGGTCACCGTGGTGCGCGGCGGGGACGTGATCGTTCCCCGCGACGACGAGGTGCTCGAGGGCGGCGACGAGATGCTGTTCGTCGCCGACAATGCCCGCGAGCGGGCACTGTGGGCCGCCATCAACCGGGTCAAGCCGAAACCCCGGATGCCGATGCGTCCCGACGCGTGGTGAGATGCCCGGATGTCGGTTGCCCTGCTGCGTGAGATGTTCGAGCGGATGGTGGTCGCCAAGAACGGCGACCTGATCGAGCACTACTACCACCCCGACTTCGTGATGTCCTCCGATGGACTGACGCAAGGCTTCGCCGATTTTCGCGACAGTCACCGCAAGCTCTATGCCACGCCTATCGCCTACGCCGTCGAATACGACGAGCAGGCCTGGGTGGAGGCGGGCGACCGGATCGCCGGACGGTGCTGGATCACCACGTCACGCCCCGGTGAGGAGCCGACTCGGATCGAGGTGATCCTGATCGCCACCTACCGCGACGGGCTGATTCACCGGATCTGGGAGACCACCTGGCCGAGTTGGCGGGGCGTAGAAGCGCTGGAAAACTATTGAGCCGCAGTTCTATTCACGGTTTCGGCAGGCGTTGCATCAGTTCCGCGGCGGCGTGTCGTCCGCTGAGCAGGGCGCCGTGGACCGTCGCGGGATTGTCGGCTCCCACTGCCTCACCGGCCAGGTAGAGGCGGTCGCCGATCGGTTCCTGCAGCCGGCGCCGGTCGTCGAGACCCGAACCTGGTGCGTGGAAGGAATACGATCCCAACGCCAAGGGGTCGGTGGTCCAGCTCGACGACCGTACCTCGACGACGTCGCTGCCGAACAGCTGCTGGGCTACGGGCTGGGCACTGGCCACCAAATCTGTTGGGGGAGTGGACTCTACGGTGCGACCGCGGGACCCGGGGTTGAACGCCAGGACGATCGGCCCGGCGGCGGCGGGCAGGGTGAACCACTGGGCCCACATCCCTTTCCCGGAGCCGTCGCCGGAACTCAGATATTCGTAGAAGGCGTTTTCGGTGTCCCAGGCTCTTTTCTGAAAACGGAAGTAGCTCTTGGCCAGCACGCCGAAGCCCAGCGCGTTCACCGCGTGCGTATGTCCTTCGGGCAGCGGCGGATCGAAGGTGATGCTCGCGGCCTTCAGCACGCCGAGCGGCACGGTGACGATGGCCGCGGGCCCCTCGAAGGTATGGTCGCCCGCCCGGACCTTTACTGAATTCTGTTGGTGTGAAATTGAATTGACGGTGGTGTTCAGTGTGATCGGAAGTCCGTCGGCCAACAGCCGCGGGATGGCGTCGTAGCCGCTGGTGATCACCGACTGCGGCCCGTCGGTGAACTTGCCCAAGTCGAAGGTGGTGGCCGACAGCTGGCCCGCATCGGCGGCGTACTCGTCCTCGATCTCGGTGGTGACGTAGAAGTCCAGTTCGGCGCGCTCGCGGTCGGTGAGATCGCCGGCCTGGGCGGCAACGGCCGCGCCCAGCGAACCGCCGGTCGCCTCGTCGCGGGCGTCGGACACCAACCGGCTCCAGGTCTTCGGGTTGAACGTCATCGGCTGCAGCCGCGGATCGATCACCAACTTGGTCGAGTCGTCGTAGTCCGTGGGTGCGACGTCGGCGTGCACCCGCTGCGCCAACTCCGTCAACGGGTTGTTGGTGGTCCCGTGGATCCAGGACGCGCCCATCTCGAGCGGCACCCCCCAATCGCGGGTGGTGTGCACCCGCCCGCCGATCCGGTCCCGGGCTTCGAGCACCCGCACCGGCCAGCCCGCGTCGGCGAGGCTGCGCGCGGCCCCCAGACCGGCCATTCCGGCGCCGATGACCAGGACAGATCTGGTGTCCGGGGGCGCGGTGGAGTTCGGCGCCGTCGACCGCTGGGCCGGCCGGGTGGGTGACGCGCACCCACCGGCCAGCAGGGTCGTGGCCGCTAAAAACCCTCGGCGGGATAACTCCGGCACGGTTTCGCCGTTATCTGATCGTGTTCTGGTTTGTGACGGACCGCACATTACGGTCAGGTAAAGTCGCGGGCAACTGGATGGCGGCAACGGAGCCGTGACCAAGGCGGGAGCGGTGATGAGTGCTCGGATGACTACCCGTGAAAGATCGGTCCGGCAGTTGCCGGCCGAGTTGCCCGAGAGCCGTACCGTCAAGGTTCGCGCAGCTGACGGCACCGTTTTGCACGCCGAGGTGTTCGGCCCGCCAGAGGGTTACCCCATCGTCCTGACGCACGGTTTCGTCTGCGCCATCCGGGCGTGGTCGCACCAGATCGCCGACCTGGCCGGCGACTACCGGGTGATCGCCTTCGACCACCGCGGCCACGGCCGCAGCGCCGTGCCCCGCCGCGGCGGATACAGCCTCAAGCACCTTGCCTCCGACCTGGACTGCGTGCTGGACGCGACGCTGGCCCCGCACGAGCGTGCGCTGATCGCCGGGCACTCGATGGGCGGCATGACGATCCAGGCGTGGTCGGAGCGCTATCGCCACAAGGTCCGGCGCCGCGCCGACGCCGTCGCGCTGATCAACACGGCCAGCGGCGACCTGCTGGACAAGATCAAGCTGTTGTCCGTGCCGCGCGGGTTCTCGCCGGCGCGGGTGGTGGCCGGGCGGACGCTGATCAGCGCGGTCGGCGGTCTGCCGCTGCCCGGAGCGGTCCGGATTCCCAGCCGGTACCTGGTGTCGATGATGGCGGTCGGCGCCGGCGCCGACCCGGCGGTCGTCGAGCTCGTCTACGAACTCTTCGCGCAGACCTCACCGATGGGCCGCGGCGGTTGCGCGCGCATGCTCATCGAAGAGATCGGCTCGCGACACCTCAACCTCGAAGGCCTGACCGTGCCGACGCTGGTCATCGGCAGCGAACACGACCGGTTGACGCCGATCGGCCAGGCTCGCAAGCTTGCGCGCACCGCCCCCAACGTCGTCGACCTGGTCGAGCTGCCCGGCGGGCACTGCTCCATGCTGGAACAGCCAGACGCGGTGAACCGGCAGTTGCGTGGGATGGCCGAAGCGGCCATCGAGCGCCAGGCCCGCGTCACGCTGATCAGCTCATAGCAGAGCGGCGACCTCGGCGGCGGCCCGCTGGCCGGACCTGACCGCACCGTCGAAATATCCGGTCCATTCGTCGGCGGTCTCGGTGCCCGCCCAGTGAATCGGGCCGACCGGCTGGCGAAGCAACCTGCCGTACTTGGTCCATGACCCCGGGGGCACTGCCGCGGTCGGTCCGCCCGGTGCGAATTCTTCTGTGCCCCAACGAAAATCGGTGTAGTCGAGCGGGTTGAGCGCTTCCTCGCCGTACAGCGAGGCGAAGCAGCGCAGCGCGTCCCGGCGTCGCTGGTCGGCCGGCAGCGAGTCGAAGGCGCGGGGGTCGACGAAGCCCAGCAGGACGCCGGGACCGTCCGCCTGTGGGCTGACGTCGAAGGTGATGAACACCGGTCCGTTGTCCAGCAGGGCCTGGCCGGAGAAGCCCTTGGCCCGCCAGAACGGTGTCTCGTAGGCCGCGTAGGCCTTGGTGAGCCTGCCCTGCGGCCAGTTCCGGGCGAGTTCGGTGTACTCGGGCGGCAGCGGGGGACTGAACTCGATGGCGGCGCGGTGGGCGGGCGGAATGGCGACGATGACGAACCCGGCCTCGGCCTGGCCCTGGTCACAGGTGACCGTCACGCCAGACCCGTGCCGGTCGATACGCCGGACGGGGGCGTCCAGCACGACGCGGTCGCCGAGTTCGGCCGCCGCCCGATCGGCGATCTGCTGAGTGCCCCCCGGTATCAGGTCCTGCTGGGCACCGTTCTCGGTGTCGAGCAGGCGGTTCAGTCCGCCGGCCGCACGCACGTACCGGGCGGCGTGCAGCATCGACACGTCGTCGGGTTCGCAACCCCAGGTCACCCGGGTCATGATCGCCATCAGATCCCGCGACGATGCGGTGGCGCGCACCATGCCCAGCCACTGTCCGAGCGAGACGCCGTCGAGCTGGCGGGCCCGCTTGGCATGCCAGGGCGCCGCAATCGGCACGGTGCGCGAGATGCGCTCGAACTGCCACTGCAACCGGCCGATGTCGAGCAGTCCGACCAGCGAGAGCCGGGGAATGGTGCCGCTGTAGGCGCGGGCGGCGCCGCGCCAGTGGATCACGTTCTTGCCGTCGTGGTAGGTCGGAACGGTGGGCAGCCCGAGCTCGCTGATCAGCTTGAGCACCGCGTCCTGGGTGGGGCCGACGAAGGAGCCGCCCCGGTCGATCGGCAGGCCGGCGACGCTGCCGCTGAACGAGCGGCCGCCGACCCGGTCGCGGCCTTCCAGCACCAGCACGTCATGGCCCTGTTGCGTCAGTTCCCGAGCTGCGGCGAGTCCGGCGAGGCCGGCGCCCACCACGACGATGTCGACATTCCAGGGTGGGTTCGGCACGTGCTCCAGTGAACAGCATCGGCCGCCGGTTCCGTAGGGTGACTTGCGTGCCGGATCTCCTGGTAGGCGTGCGATGAGGGTGTTCACCGCTTTATACGGGCTGGGCGACGCGGCCGAGCGGGCGCGGGAGCTGCGCGAGGCCGGGGCGAGCGGCGTGGCCACCTTCGAAGGCCCGCACGACGTGTTCGCGCCGTTGACGCTGGCCGCCACGGTGGGTGGGCTGGACCTGATGACCAATGTCGCGATTGCGTTTCCGCGCAACCCGATTCACCTGGCGCACCAGGCCAACGACCACCAGCTGCTCAGCGAGGGCCGCTTTCATCTGGGGCTGGGCACGCAGATCCGTCCGCAGATCGAGAAGCGGTTCGGCGCGCAGTTCGACCGCCCGGTGCAACGGATGACGGAGCTGATCGCGGCGCTGCGCGCGATCTTCGAGGCCTGGAATTCCGGCGGGCGCTTGGATTTTCGCGGTGATTTCTACCGGCACACGTTGATGACGCCGACGTTCAATCCCGGCCCGAACCCGTACGGCCCGCCGCCGATCTACGTGGGAGCGCTGGGGCCGCGGTTGACCCGGGCCACTGCCGAGCACGCCGACGGCCTGCTGGTGATGCCGTTCGGTTCGAAGCGTTTCCTGCACGGCAGCACCATGCCGGCGGTGCGCGAGGGTCTGGAGGCCAGTGGCCGGGGCGCGCAGGATTTCCGGATCATCCCCGAAGTCATCGTCTCTGGCGACTCGCCGGAGGCGGTGGCGGGCACCCGGCGGCTGCTCTCGTTCTATGGGTCGACCCCGGCGTATCGGCCGGTCCTGGCGGCGCACGGCTGGGAGGACCTGCAGCCCGAGCTCAACGCGATGTCCAAGCAGGGCCGTTGGCAAGAGATGGGCTCGCTGATCACCGACGAGATGATGCACACCATCGCCGCGTGCGGCACGCCGGCACAGATCGCCGCGCATATCCGCGACCGTCTCGACGGCGTCTCGGACACGGTGTTCCTGTATCAGGCTGCGCCCATCGGCCTGTCCACCCTGGCCGAGATCATCGACGAGTTAGGGCGCGACGGTTAGCCAGTCGGCGAACCCGGACGGGTCGTGCCGGCCCAGCGCGCCGTGTTCGTAGAGGCCCCAGCCCTCCGCCGGCTCGCCGTCTCCGTCCCGGCAGACCGCCCGTCCGACGTGGTCGATGACGCCGAAGCCCGAGCGGGCGATGATGCCGGGGTCGGTCATGTCGTAGGTCAGCCGCTCGGCGAACTTCTCGCCCTTCCACAGGCCGTGCGTCCAGTCCGAGTCGCCGCCGTAGCCGCCGCCGACATGGATCGGCACCGGCAGCTTGGATTCCACGTCGAGGTGGACCGGGGTGCCGTCGGGCGCGGTCGCGTCGATGGTGGCGCCGGTCGGGATCCGGGTGCCGGAGCGGTAGTGGATCTTGACCCGCGGCCAGCCCAGCTGCTCGACACGGCCGTCGCGCCACACCCGGGTGCAGTCGTTGAGCGAGCGGAACCCGTTGGGCTCCTCCTGGATGATCAGCACGATCGCGAAGTCCTCGAACGCAATCGGCACGTAGAGCCACCACATGCCCTCGAACGGCGGGTCAGCGGGCCGGCCGGCCGGCTCCGGCTCGCCGATCGGGCGGATGCCCCAGGACCGGTCACGGCTGCCGATCCAGACGGCGGGGTCGACGGTGATGTCTTCGCCGTCGATGCTCAGCTGTCCGCTCCAGCTGCCGAGCTGGGCGAACCGCTGGGCGTTGAGCGTGACCCGGTTGCCCGATCGCAGGATGTGCGGCTGCTCCTGGACCACGTCGAACAGCCCCTCCCAGGTGAGATCGGCTGCGATACCTTCGGTTTCGTCCAGCACGATGCGCAGTTTGCGCAGCGGCTCGACGACTTCGATGCGGTAGCCGTTGACATGCTGGTTCAGCCGGTCCTGGTCGATGGCATCCGAAAGGTGCACCGCCGTCTGGGTTTCCCCGCGCCGGACGAGCAGGAAGGCGTCCTTGACGCCCAGGTTGGGGTAGTAGCCGATACCCGTGATGACGAAGATGTCTCCGGTGCGGTCGTGGGCGTTGAAGTAGGAGCGGTCGTAGAAGTTGCGGTCGGACGAGCCGGGCCAGGCGATCGGCTGGGGAATCTGGTGTACGGGGTACTCGTCTAGTGGGCCGAGTGATTGCGGCATTATTGCTCCTCTCCGATAAGACGTCTCATCAATCCGGCGTGATAGAAGAGCGTCTCCACGTCTTCTGGTTTCTCCACTTCACCGAAGTGCACGCGCCGGGCGCCGGTGCGCATGAACACGCACGCCCACATGACACCGGAGTAAACGTAGAACCAGTTGAGGTCGCTGAGTTCGACGCCGGTGAGTTGCTGATAGGTGGCCCGCACGTCCTCCTCGCGCATCACGCCGGGTAGGCCCGGCAGTGTCGCCAGCCCGGCGAGTTCCTGAAAGACCTTGTGCGCGAATATCATCCACGCTACGTCGAGTTCCCGTGGGCCGAGTGTCACCATCTCCCAGTCCAGTACCGCCACCGGCTGGAAATCCTGGTACAGCACGTTTCCCACCCGGGCGTCGCCCCAGTTGAGCACGGGCTCGCGCGCATCGGCGTCGGCCGGCCAATTGTCTTGCAGCCATTGGAAGGTGCGCTCCACCAGGGGGGACCGGCCGATGTCGGGGACCGCGAAGTCATACCACGACCTGACCCAGCCGAAGTGTTTGCGCAGCGCGGTTTCGCCGGTGAGATCCGCGGTCAGGAAGCCGAACGTGTTCTCGGCGTTGGGAATCGAATGCAGGGCGGCCAGCACGTTGACCGAGGCGTCTTGGAGCTTACGCTGTTGTTCGGCGGGTGCGTCGGCGAACCAGTTGCCGCCGAAGGTATATGGCATGACGTCGGGAGGTACCACACCCTCGACGTAGTCCATCAGGAAGAACGGGGCTCCCAGCACGTCCCCGGTGTTCTCGATCCAGCGCACCCGCGGTACCGGTACGTCGGTCAGCTCACCGACCTGTCGGATCACCTCGAACTGGTGGTCCAGTCGGTACGTCGGGAAGACGGGGACATCTTGCGCGGTAGGTGCGACCCGGGCGACCAGCTTCTGTTCGTTGCCGTCCCAGCGTGCGGTCAGGATGAGGGTCTCGGACGACATGCCCGTCGAGTCCACGCCGCTTTCCACGGTCACCTCGGGCTTTACCGGCAGCTTCGTCGCCAACCATTCAGACATCAAGGCTGGGACGGTGGCGGTATCGCGGCTCGAGCGTTGCATGCGGCCCACATCTTCGAGAGCCGGTTCATTGGCCACGGGTACTTCCTTTGCGGGGTAATTACGATACGGTAGGTAGCGTTATGAAAGCAGACCCGTCCACCCTTGACAAGATCCCCGGCGCCGGGCGGCCGCGGGATCCACGTATTGACTCTGCCATCCTGGCGGCGACCGCGGAACTGCTTGTCAACATCGGCTATTCGAATCTGAGTCTGGCCGCGGTGGCCGAGCGGGCCGGAACGACGAAGTCGGCGCTGTACCGCAGGTGGTCGAGCAAGGCGGAATTGGTGCACGAGGCCGCCTTCCCGGTGGCGCCGACGGCGTTGGTCGCCCCGGCCGGCGATTTCGCCGCCGACATCCGGATGATGATCGAGGCCACCCGTGACGTGTTCACCACCCCGGTGGTGCGGGCCGCGCTGCCTGGTCTGGTGGCCGACATGACCGCCGATGCCGAGCTGAACGCGCGGGTGATGTCTCGCTTCGCCGGGCTGTTCGCCGCGGTGCGGATACGGCTGCGCGAGGCGATCGAGCGCGGCGAGGCGCATCCCGACGTCGACCCAGATCGCCTCATCGAATTGATCGGAGGAGCCACCATGCTGCGGATGATGCTGTACCCCGACCAGAAGCTGGACGACGCCTGGGTGGAGCAGACCGCGGCCATCATCGTGCACGGGGTGACCCGTTGACCGCCATCGTCACCGGCGCCAGTCGCGGTCTGGGGCGGGCGATCGCGCTCGCGCTGGCGGCCGACGGCGAGGCGGTGGCCGTCGTCGGGCGCACCGAGGCCGTCTGGGATGAGCGGTTGCCCGGGACCATCGGCGAGACCGTCGCCGACATCGAGGCGGCCGGCGGCCGGGCGGTGGCGATCCGGGCCGACCTGACCGAACATGACGACATCGTCCGGCTGGTCGACGAAGCGCGAGATGCTCTGGGCCCCATCAACATTCTGATCAACAATGCCGCGTTCACTGCGCCGGGACGGCCGGGTGGCACGCCGCGGGCCAAGAAAGCCGCAACGGACAAGGCCCGGTACCCGGGTTTCGTGAGCGTCCCATTGGCCGCCTACCGGCGGCATTTCGAGATCGCGGTGTTCGCCGCGTACGAATTGATGCAGCTGGTCAGCCCGGACATGATCAGTGCCGGGGGCGGTTCGATCATCAACATCACCTCTATCGCATCGCGGCTGGGCGGGGGTCTGCCCGGATACGGTGGTTCCAAGGCGGCGCTGGAACACCTCACCGGTTGTGCCGCACTGGATCTCGCTGACCACAACATCGCGGTCAACGCACTGGCGCCGTCCAAGCCGATCATGACTCCCGGCCTGTCCTACTACGCCCACGGTTTCGACGACGAGAGCACCGCCGCGGAATTCGCGCAAGCGGCATTGCAACTCGCGCGGGTGAGCCCCAGCGTCGTGACCGGCCGCACGATCGGGCATCTGGAAGTGCTCGACGGGAGCTTCGCGCCGTTCATGGTGTGAGCGTTCAGGCGGCATGGTGGTAGACGAGTCGGACGCCGATCGCGTCTTCGATCTCACTGATGTCGAAGCGCTGGTAGATCGGTGGCGCGACGGATCGGTAGCGGGCGTCGGTGGGGGTGATGTATTCGGTGGTGTGCACACCGTTTTCGTCGTGTGCGGTGACGCGCCAGCCGGGTGATTCTTTGACGTAGTTGCAGCGTTCGCACAGGCCTTGGCCGTTGGTGGCGGTGGTGGGTCCGCCGTGTTGGGCGGGGGTGATGTGGTCGCGGTGGCGGATGGGGGCGTCGCAGT
>NZ_LKTM01000323.1 GCF_001417955.2 Mycobacterium gordonae
ACCAACGGCAGCGGCGGTGCCGGGGGTGCCGGCGGCAGCGGCGGCGACGGTGCCGCAAATCAGACATCCACCGACCGCCATGCGGGCAACGGCGGTCGCGGCGGAGACGGAGGTGCCGGCGGTGACGGCGGGGCATCCGGTACCGGCGGACTGGGTGGTGTCGCGGGCGATGGCGGCCGCGGCGGCGACGCCGGTGACGGTGCCGCCGGCGCCGACAGCGGCTACAACGGCATCGGTGGCAACGGCGGCGGCGGGGGCACCGGCGGCGCCGGCGGGACCGGTGCGGCCGCCACCTCGCCCGGCGGTG
>NZ_LKTM01000326.1 GCF_001417955.2 Mycobacterium gordonae
GGGTAGCGGCGTGGGGTTTGGTGCGGCCGGTGGAGCCGGCGGGGCTGGCGGCACCGGCGGTATCGAACGGTCGCTGTGGTTCGGCACCGGCGGGGTTGGCGGTGCCGGCGGGATCGGCGGTGCCGGTGATATCGGCGTTGCGGGCAGCGGACCTGGCGGGACCGGCGGAACAGGATTTGCCGGCGGCGCCGGTGGGGCAGGCGGTGCCGGAGGAGCCGACAATGCCTTGTTGTTCGGTACCGGCGGGCTCGGCGGGGTCGGCGGCGCCGGCGGGCTCGGCGGCGGCGGCGGGGACGGGAC
>NZ_LKTM01000327.1 GCF_001417955.2 Mycobacterium gordonae
GCCGTTGGCTCCCGCGCCGCCGGAGGTGCCCGTCGTGGAGGGAGAAGCGCCGGCGGCAGGGGAGGCAGCGGGGGCCGCGGTGGAACGGGCGGCAACGGCACCACCGGCGCCAACGCGACGGCGCCGGGTGCCGACGGCCAGTCCGGCGGCGACGGCGGCCACGGCGGCGCCGGCGGGATCGGCGGCAGTGGAGGCGCGGGTGGCACCGCCCTTTCTCCGTCCGGACACACCGGGGCCCGCGGCGCGGGTGGTAACGGTGGCGCCGGCGGCAACGGCGGAACGCCGGGCGACGGCGGGAACGGCACTGACGGCGTCGCCGGATTCAATAACGGTAACGGCGGCACCGGCGGCAATGGTGGCAACGCCGGCCTCGCCGGCACGGGCGGCACCGGGGGCTCCGGGTCGACAAGCGGCGCCAACGGTGCGGCCGGACAGAGCATCGCCAACGGCGGCAACGGAGGCAAGGGCGGCAACGGTGCCGCGGGAACGACCGGCTCCTCGCCATCGAGCTCCGGAGTGTCCGGCGGGGACGGCGGCTCCGGTGGGACCGGCGGTGACGGCGGCAATGGCGGTCACGGTGGAACCGACGGCGGTAACGGAGGTCAGGGCGGGGCCGGCGGCAAAGGCGGCCCCGGCGGAAACGGTGGCAACGGAGTCAAGGGTTCCAACGCCAGCGTCCTGGGTGCCGACGGTCAGTCCGGCGGGGACGGCGGAGCCGGCGGGTCCGGCGGTTCGGGTGGCAACGGCGGCAGCGGCGGCTCGGCCCTGGCTTCCTCCGGCCACAATGGGACCCGCGGGACCGGCGGGGCCGGCGGCAACGGTGGCGCCGGTGGCGCCCCGGGTGACGGCGGTAACGGCGCAAACGGCACCGTCACCACCAATAACGGCAACGGCGGCGCGGGTGGCGCCGGCGGCGATGCGGGGGCCGGTGGCGCCGGCGGGGCCGGTGGAAAAGGCTCGACGACCGGCGCTGACGGGTTCGCCGGGTTGAGCACCGCAAGTGGCGGCAACGGCGGCAACGGGGGCAACGGCGCGAACGGAGCGGCGGGTGACCCGGCCGTGACACCCGGCGCGACCGGCGGCGCCGGAAGCAACGGCGGCGCCGGCGGCAGCGGTGGTGCCGGTGGTCACGGCGGCACCGACGGCGGCGACGGCGGCAACGGCGGCCGGGGCGGCAAGGGCGGCGACGGAGGCGTCGGGGGCACGGGTGCTCGCGGAGCCGACGGCGGCTCACCGGGTGCCGGCGGGCAGGCCGGCGGCAACGGGGGGTCCGGCGGCAACGGGGGCGCCGGCGGCGACGGCGGCCTCGGAGGCAAGGCGCTGTCGGCGGCCGGCAATGACGGCATCCGAGGAAATGGCGGCAACGGGGGTAACGGCGCGTCAGGCGGTGCGCCCGGCAACGGCGGCAACGGCGCGACCGGGGCAACCTCTGTCACCGGCGCTCCCGGCGACGCCATCAACACCGGTGTCAATGGCGGCACCGGCGGCAACGGTGGCAACGGTGGCAATGCGGGAACGGCGGGGACAGCCGGCAGCGGCGGCGCGGCTGAGCAGGGGCAGTGACGGAACCACCGGCAGCACCACCTTCAAGGGCGGTACTGGCGGCGCCGGCGGCGTCGGAGGTGCCGGCGGTGGCGCCGCCGGCACCGGCGGCGCCGGCGGTACCGGTGGCGGCGGCGGCCAGGGTGGCAGCGGAGTGGTCGGCGCGAATGGCGGTGACGGCGGCGCCGGTGGTCTGGGCGGCGGCAACATCGAAGGCTTCGGGGGCGCCGGCGGCGCGGGCGGCACCGGCGGCACCGGCGGCACGGGTACCAGCGGCACGAACGGCGCCGGCGGCACCGGCGGCATCGGCGGTCAGGGTGGCCAGGGCCGCGGCGGCCAGGGCGGCATCGGTGGCGACGGCGGCACCGGCGGCAGCGGCCCCGGACCCGGCGGCGACGGAGGCGGCGGAGGCGCCGGGGGCAACTCGGCCTCCGGCGGTCGGGGCGGCGACGGTGGAAGCAGCACGGGCGGGCGTGGTGGCGACGGCGGCAACGGCGGGAACGCCGGCCAGAGCGACCTCGGCGCCCATGGCGCCAACGGCGGCGCCGGCGGAAACGGCGGCAGCAGTTCGGCCGCGAACGGCGGAAACGGCGGAAACGGCGGAAACGGCGCCGCCGGAGGCGGTTTCGGCTCCTCCGGTGGCGACGGCGGCACCGGGGGCAACGGCGGTGCCAGCCCGAACCACACCGGCGGCAACGCCGGCAACGGCGGCCAGGGCGGCGCCGGCAGCGACGGCGTGCAGAACCAGGAGGGCGGCGACGGCGGGAACGGCGGTAACGGCGGAACCGGCGGAGACGGGTCCTTCGCCGGCAACGGCGGCGTCGGCGGCAATGCCGGACGGGGTGGCGACGCGGGCGAGAAGACCACGGGCGGATTCAGCTCACCGTCGGGCGGCCAAGGCGGCAAGGGCGGCAACGGCGGCTTTGCCGGTAACGGGGGCTACGACACGTCCGGCTTCGGCGGGGACGGCGGCCGAGGCGGCAACGGCGGCAAGGGCGCCGACAGCGGCACCGCCTTCTACGCCGGGCAGGGCGGCTTCGGCGGCGCCGGCGGTACCGGCGGCAACGGAGCCGCAGGTGGAAACGGCGGCGACGGCGGGGACGCCGGCAACGCCGGCAACGGCAGCGGCGGCACCACCGGTGGCACCGGTGGCGCAGGAGGCGACGGCGGACGCGGCGGACAAGGGCTGGTCAGCAACGGGCAAGGAGCCGGCGGCACCGGCGGCAACGGCGGCCGCGGCGGCAACGGCGGTGCCACCGGCAACGATCCCGGCGAGCAGGGCTCAAACGGCGGCACCGGGCACCCGGGCAACAACCAGGGTGCCGGCGGCGCAGGCGGCCGCGGAGGGGACGGCGGAAACTCCGGCTGACCGTCCTAGCGGGGAGCCATCCGGACCTAGCGCGGCGCCATCCGGATGGCGCCGTCCAGGCGGATCACCTCGCCGTTGAGCATCGGGTTCTCGATGATGTGCACGGCCAGCGCGCCGTACTCGTCCGGGTCGCCCAGCCGCGCCGGATGCGGAACCTGCTTGCCCAGCGACTTCTGCGCCTCCTCGGGAAGCGAGCCCAGCAGCGGGGTCTTGAACAGCCCCGGCGCGATCGTCACCACCCGAATGAGTTCGCGCGAGAGGTCGCGGGCAATCGGCAGCGTCATACCCACCACTCCGCCCTTGGAGGCGGAATAGGCGGCCTGGCCGATCTGCCCGTCGAACGCCGCGACCGACGCGGTGTTGACGATCACGCCCCGCTCTTCACCCACCGGCTCCGTCTTGGCGATCCGCTCGGCCGCCAGGCGCAGCACGTTGAAGGTGCCGATCAGGTTGACCTCGACCACCTTCTTGAAGCCCTTGAGCGGGAACGGTCCGTCCTTGGACAGGGTCTTGATGGCGTTTCCGATCCCGGCGCAGTTGACGTTGATGCGCACCGGGCCCAGAGACTCGGCCAGGTCCAGAGCCTTGGCAACCCCGTCCTCGTCGGTGACGTCGGTCTGCGCGAAATGCGCCCGGTCACCGAGCTCGGCGACCGCTTCCTCACCCCGCAGATCCAGCACCACGACCTGCGCCCCGGCATCGAGCAGCCGCTTCGTGGTGGCCAGGCCCAAGCCCGAAGCTCCCCCGGTGACGACTGCGACGGCGTCCCTGATCTCCACGCCAACTACCCCTTCCGTTCGCCCAACCTACTGGTTGGTTGGGACTATACCCAGTCCGTCAGCACCGCTTCGATGTCCCCCACCGCTTGCGCCGGGTGCGGCGTATCGGCCGGGGTGCGGGAGAAACGCGGGGCCGGCATCGGCTGCAGATGGCCGTTGACCTCGTACAACGTGTTGCGCTCGGCGATGTGTGGTTCGGTGTTGGCCTCGCCGAACGCCAGCACCGGTGTCACGCACGCGTCCGAGTCGGCGAACACCTTGGCCCAGTGGTCGCGGTCGCGGCTGCCGAACGCTTCGACCAGGAGCGCGCGCAACTCGGGCCAGCGTGCGACGTCGTTCTGCGGCGGCAGGCTGGCCGCGTCCAGTCCCAGGCCCTGAATCATCGCGGCGTAGAACTGCGGTTCGATGGCGCCGACGGCGACGTAACGGCCGTCGGCGCACTCGTAGGTGTCGTAGTAGGGCGCGCCGCCGTCGAGCATGTTGGTGCCGCGCGCATCCGTCCACAGGCCCGAGGCCCGCATCTGCCACATCATCTGCACCAGCACGCTGGAGCCGTCGACCATCGCCGCGTCGACAACCTGCCCCTTGCCCGACGTCTGCCGCTCCCACAGGGCAGACAGGATGCCGAGCAGCAGGAACATCGAGCCGCCACCGAAGTCGCCGGCCAGGTTCAGCGGCGGCACCGGCCGCTCCCCCGCCCGGCCGATGGAGTGCAGGATGCCGTTGAGCGAGATGTAGTTGATGTCGTGGCCGGCCTGCTGGCTGCGGGGACCGGTCTGGCCCCAGCCCGTCATCCGCCCGTAGATCAGGCGCTCGTTGACCTTTGCGCAGTCCGCGGGACCCAGACCGAGCCGCTCGGTGACCCCTGGGCGGTAACCCTCGATCAGCACGTCCGCCTTGGCAATCAGCTTGAGTACCAGGTCCCGGCCCTCGGCCGACTTCAGGTCGGCGGTGACGATGCGCCGGTTGCGGCTCATCGCGTCCTTGACCGGACCACTGGGACCGGGGCGGTCCACCCGGACCACATCGGCACCGAGGTCACCCAGGATCATGGCCGCGTGCGGGCCGGGCCCGATCCCCGCCAGTTCGACAACACGTAAACCACTCAGGGGACCCGCCATGGGTGCACCGACCTTTCGTCCGCTCTGACGCCCTAACAACCGGTTGATTGCATCTTCGCAGACCCCCTTCCCCTAATGTGAATCGCATGTCCAAATCCGGAATCGCCGCTCTCGCCCCCGTCGCGGGCCTCGACGTCGAGCTGACCGACGGCGTGCTGTCGTTGACGATCAACCGACCCGACAGCCTCAACTCGCTGATCATCCCGGTCATCACCGGTCTCGCCGACGCGATGGAGGCCGCCGCCACCGATCCCGCGGTGCGGGTGGTCCGCCTCGGCGGCGCCGGTCGCGGCTTCAGTTCCGGAGCCGGCATCAGCGCCGACGACATGACCAGCGGCGGCGGGGTCCCGCCGGACGAGATCATCCTGGAGATCAACCGTCTGGTCCGGTCGATCACCGCGCTGCCGCGGCCCGTGGTTGCCGTCGTGCAGGGACCGGCGGCCGGCGTCGGCGTATCCATCGCCCTGTCCTGTGACGTCGTATTGGCTTCGGAGAAGGCGTTTTTCATGCTCGCGTTCACCAAGATCGGGTTGATGCCCGACGGCGGCGCGTCGGCTCTGGTGGCCGCCGCGGTCGGCCGGATCAGGGCCCTGCGGATGGCGTTGCTGCCCGAGCGGCTCACCGCGGCAGAGGCGCTGTCCTGGGGCCTGGTGAGCGCGGTCTATCCGGCCGACGACTTCGATGCCGAAGTGGACAAGGTGGTCTCGAGGTTGCTGACCGGCCCCGCCGTGGCGTTCGCCAAAACCAAGGCCGCGATCAACGCCGCCACCCTCACCGAACTCAATCCCACTCTCGAGCGCGAGTTCGAGGGACAACGCGGCCTGTTGCAGGCGCCCGACTTCAAAGAGGGGACCCGAGCGTTCCAGGAACGTCGCGCTCCCAATTTCACCGACTCCTGAGTTTCAGGATTACCAATCCGTTCTCGCGTCTACTCCGAATAATTGATCAACGTGAACGAACGGGGTGCTGTGCCGGCTGAATCGATGCATTGTTTGGTGACCGGAGCAACCGGTTACATCGGCGCCCGCCTGGTGCCGCGCCTTCTCGACGAGGGCCATCGCGTGCGCGCGCTGGCACGCAATCCCGGCAAGTTGGACGGTGTGCCGTGGCGGCCGGACGTCGAGGTGGCGCGCGGTGACCTCGGCGATGTCGATTCCCTCATCGAGGCGTTCGACGGGATCGACGTCGTCTACTACCTGGTGCACTCGATGGGCGGCGGCGCAAAGGATTTCGCCGCCGAGGAAGAACGAGCGGTGCGCAACGTCGTGACGGCCGCGCGCAGGGCCGGGGTGCGCCGCATCGTCTACCTGAGCGGCCTGCACCCGGAGGACAAAGAACTCTCCCCGCACCTGCGCTCGCGCAAGGCGGTGGGCGACCACTTGATCGAGTCCGGGATCGAGACCGTGGTGCTGCAGGCCGGCGTGGTCGTCGGGTCCGGCAGCGCCTCGTTCGAGATGATCCGGCACCTCACCGACCGGCTGCCGGTGATGACCACCCCGAAGTGGGTGCACAACAAGATCCAGCCGATCGCGGTGCGCGACGTGCTGTACTACCTCGTCGCCGCCGCGACGGTGCCGGTGCCGTCGTCGCGCACCTGGGACATCGGCGGACCGGACGTGCTCGAGTACGGCGACATGATGCGGATCTACGCCGAGGTGGCGCGTCTGCACAAGCGCTACCTGATCGTGCTGCCGTTCCTGACGCCGACGATCGCGAGTCTGTGGGTGGGCACCGTGACGCCGATCCCGCCGGGGCTGGCGCGGCCGCTGATCGAGTCGCTGGAGTGTGACGCCGTGATGCACAACTCCGACATCGATTCGATCATCGAACGACCTCCGGGCGGGCTGATGGGCTATCGGCGCGCGGTCGCCGTGGCCCTGAACCGGGCGTTCGCCGGCTTGCCGGATCCCACCTGGGACTCCCTGGAGTCCGAACCGGCCGAGCTGTTGCCCAGCGACCCGGACTGGGCCGGCGAGATCATCTTCAACGACGTGCAGACCGCCACGACCTCGGCCGGGCCCGACGCGCTGTGGAAAGCGGCGGAGAGCGCCGCCAACCGGGGCCGGTGGTACTCGTTCCCGCTGGCGCCGCGCCGGCGCCACTCGGCGACCCGGTGGAGCGTTGCGGAGAGCGAGCCGGGCACTGAACTGCGGCTGCGGGCCGAGGTGCGCGCCCCGGGACAGGCGTGGCTGGAGGTGACGTCGACGCCCCGCCCGGACGGTGCCACCGAGTACCGGCAGCGGGCGATTTTCTACCCGCGCGGCATCCCGGGGCGGTTGTACTGGCTCCTGTTCCGCCCGCTGCACACCGCCGAGCTTCGTAAGCTGGCGCGCGACGTCGTGGCTGACCTGTAGCTACAGGACGCCGAACATCGGTGGCAGTGCCAGCACCATGATCAGTCCCCAGACGAAGTGGGTCAGCATGGGGGCGAGGATGCCGCCGGTGGCGCGCCGCGACAACGCGTTGACGGTGCCCAGGATCACTCCGGCGAAGCCGAGCATCGGGTTCCCGCTGGCCATGGTCGCGGCGACGTACAACACCGTGGAGATGGCCACCGGATGGTGGCGGCCCAGCGCGGTGTAGAGGGCGCCGCGGAAGAACACCTCTTCGGTGACCCCGTTGACCACCGTGATCAGCACGATCAGCAGGAACGGTCCCTGGTGGGCGTACTGCAGCACGCGGGTGATCCACTCGTCGATCGGCTGGATCTCGCGGACGATCAGGCCGCCGACCACGAAGATGCCGCCGAGGATGAGGCCGATCGTGGTGCCGGTGATGACCGGGCGCTGGTTGCGGCCGCGCCAGCAGATCCCACCCAGGTGGAGCGGGCCCGATGCGAACGCGCCGAGCAACCACACCGCCGCCAGCGACAGCGTCAGCCAGTAGAAGCTGGCCTCGCCGGGCCGGGTCCGCAGCGAGACACCCAGGATCGCGGCACCGAGCACCAGCGTGATCGCGACGACGATGCGGCGGCGCAGCACGACGCCCGGCGGTTCATGATGCGGCACGGCGACATTGACCATCGCGCGGCGAATCTCTTGGAAGGCGCTGGGGCGGTTGGGTGTGGCGGTTTGGGTCATGCCGTGCGGATCCTCGGGGTGAGCGTTAGCAGGATGTCCAGGCTGGTACGCAACGCACCGGCAAGGGGGCCGGGGACGATGTTAACCAGTCGCAGGGTGGGCCGCACGATCGGCGGCGTGACGGTCCGGGCGAGACGGCGGATCCGCAAGGCGTCGCCGCCCGCCCAGATCGGATCGGTGTCGGCGAGGTGATGGGGGTCGGCGAGCTCGCTGACCGGCCGGGGCGGGTGCTCGGTGTGACCGCTCAGGGCCAGCGAGATCGACTCGTCGATGCCGAGCAATCCGCCCAGCGGGTCCGGCACCTTGCCCTGCAGCCCGCTGCCCGACGCACGCATCGGATGGTCCAGCGACTCCACCAGGTCCCCCGCCAGGCTGCTGGGCACCGGGAGCGCTATCGCGGCGAACAGTGACGCCATCGAGGTGTCGATGCCGGGCACGCGACACGCGGCGTGCCAGCGACCGGAGATACGGGCGTATCTCTTGAGCAGGTCCCGGTATGACGTGCTCTCCGGGCCGCTGATGTCGTAGGCGCCGGCCGGAACCACGTCCGGGTCGGCCGCGGCCACCAGGTAGTGCAGGACATCGCGGATGGAGATCGGGTCGAGGGGGTTATGCATCCAGCTCGGCATCGGCATGACCGGGAACCGGTCGCCGACGTAACGCAGGATCTCGAACGACGTCGACCCTGCCCCGATGATCAGGGCCGCCCCCAGCCACACCAGCTCCGGACCGTTCTCGACCATCAGAGACTCGGCCACCTCGGCCCGGCTGGTCAGGTGTTCGGACAGCTCTCCGTCGTCGGGCACGAATCCACCCAGGTAGACGATCCGGCGGACGCCGGCATCGCGGGCCGCCGCGGCGACGTTGGCGGCGGCGGCGTTGTCGGCCTCGCGGAAGTTGGCCTGGCCGATCCCGTGCACCAGGTAATACACCACCTCGACCTGCCCGGCCGCCTCGAAGGCCGCGCGTACCGACGCGGGATCCGCCGCGTCCAGCTTGACCGTTTTAACGTCGTCCGACCATCCAAAGCGCTTGAGGCTATTAGGATTTCGGCTGGCGGCCACCACCTCGTGGTCGTCCGCCAGCAGCGCCGTGACCAGGCGTGAACCCACATAGCCAGTGGCGCCTGTCACCAGAATCCGCATGTTTCCAACCTAACTGTCGCGTTCGGGGACCCTCAAAGGGCCAAAAGCCCCACGTTGCAGGGCAAGTGTCCCCAGTCAGGTACCCCAACCGGGGCGTCGGCAAATCGGTGCAGGTCAACCCCTTGGTGAACCGCCCCCGCGGCGACACCGTGACTCGCTACATGAACATCACTTCAGGGGGAAATTCGGCACCAGGTGCGCAGACACCAGTTGCCGAGAACACGCCGTCCGTGGCAGGGGTAGCTGTGCAGTTTCCACAGCACCTCAACAGCCAGGAGGACACCATCGCCGCACTCACCGATTTCGCCGGCCCGGAATTCCGGCGTTTCGCGCTGAGCAGCGGAGTCGAGTCACGCCACACCGCGCTGCCGCTGTCGCGCTACGCAGACCTGAGCGGCTTCAGCGAGGCCAATGACGCTTTTATCGGGGTGGCGCTGGAACTGGCCGAACAGGCGCTGCTCCGGGCGCTGGACCGGGCCGGGGTGCGCCCGTCGGAGGTCGACATCGTCTTCTCGACGACCGTCACCGGACTGGCGGTGCCGACGCTGGAAGCGCGACTGGCCAGACGGGTGGGACTGCGCCAGGACGTCAAACGTGTTCCGCTGTTCGGCCTCGGGTGTGTGGCCGGCGCGGCCGGCGTGGCACGGATGCACGACTATCTGCGCGCTTTTCCGGACCAGGTAGGCGTGCTGTTGGCGGTCGAGTTATGTTCTCTGACCATTCAGCGCGAAGATAACTCCGTGGCCAATCTTGTGGCATCCAGTCTGTTCGGTGACGGCGCGGCCGCCGTGGTGGCGACCGGCGCCCACTGTGCTTCCGGTCGGGCCACTCACGGCCCGAGCGTGCTGGCCACCCGCAGCCGCATCTACCCCGACACCGAAGAGGTGATGGGCTGGAAGATCGGCAGTGACGGATTCCAGATCGTGCTGTCGGCCGATGTGGCGACGGTGGCCGAGAAATACCTCGGCGAAGACGTGCGCACGTTCCTCGCCGACCACGGGTTGACGCCCGGGGACGTGTCCACCTGGGTCTGCCACCCCGGCGGGCCCCGGGTGATCGAAGCCGTGGAAAAGGGCCTGGGACTGCCCGGCGACGCCCTGGATCACACTCGAAAGTCCTTGCGCAGCAACGGCAATCTCTCGTCGGTGTCGGTGCTGGACGTGCTTGCCGCCAATATGGACGATCCGCCGCCGGCCGGTTCGGTCGGGCTGATGATCGCGATGGGGCCGGCGTTCTGCTCGGAATTGGTGCTGCTCCAATGGTAGGACCGTATTACCTGCTGATCCTGGCGGTGGTGCTCGAACGCCTCGCCGAGCTGGTGGTGTCGCGGCGTAACGCGAAATGGTCATTTGCCCAGGGCGGCAAAGAGTTCGGCCAGCCCCACTACGTCGTCATGGTCGTTCTGCACACCGCTCTGTTGGTGGGCTGCCTGGTCGAACCCTGGGCGCTGCACCGTCCGTTCATCCCGTGGCTGGGCTGGTCGATGGTGGCTGTATTAGCCCTCTGTCAGGGTCTGCGCTGGTGGTGCATCACGTCGCTGGGCAAGCGGTGGAACACCCGGGTGATCGTGCTACCGCACGAACCTCTGGTGAAGAAGGGGCCCTACCGGTTCCTGCACCACCCGAATTATGTTGCGGTGGTGGTCGAAGGCGTCGCGTTGCCGATGGTGCACACCGCTTGGCTGACCGCGGTCATCTTCACGGTGGCCAACGCCGCGTTGTTGACGGTCCGGTTGCGGGTCGAGAACTCGGTGCTGGGCTACGCATGACGGATTACGACGCCGATCTGCTGGTGGTCGGGGGCGGACCCGGCGGGCTGGCCACCGCGTTGCACGCACGCGGGCAAGGGCTTTCGGTGATCGTGGCCGAGCCGCGGGAAGGCCCCATCGACAAGGCGTGCGGGGAAGGTCTGATGCCCGGCGGGCTGGCCGAACTGACCTCCCTCGGTGTCGATCCGGCCGGGATGCCGTTCCGCGGAATCGCTTATGCCAGTGAACATCGCCGGGCCGAGGCGCTGTTCCGCACCGGTCCGGGCCGGGGGGTGCGACGTACCACACTGCACGCGGCGCTGGAGGCGCGCGCGAAAGAGGTTGACACCGAATGGATTCGGACGAAGGTCAACGCGGTCGAGCAGGACGCGCACGGCGTGTCGGCTGCGGGCGTCCGGACCAGGTGGCTGGTGGGCGCCGATGGACTGCATTCGACGGTGCGGCGGGCCGTCGGGATCGCCGCGACGCGCGGGACACCGCGCCGGCACGGACTGCGCTGGCACTACCGGGTTCCGGCCTGGTCGGAGTTCGTCGAAGTGCACTGGTCGCGGTGGGGCGAGGCGTACGTGACGCCGGTGGAACCCGATCTGGTGGGTGTGGCGATCCTGTCCCGCCAGCGTCCCGAACTCGGCTGGTTCCCTTGGCTGGCAGAGCATTTGGACGGCGCCGACCGGACGCCGGCGCGCGGTTGCGGCCCGCTGCGCCAGGTGGTCTCGCGCCGGGTGGCCGGCCGGGTGCTGCTGGTCGGCGACGCCGCCGGCTACGAGGACGCGCTGACCGGGGAAGGCATCAGCCTCGCCGTCAAGCAGGCTGCCGCCGCGGTCGGGGCCCTCGTCGACGGCACGCCGCAGGCCTACGAACGAGCCTGGCACAAGGTGACCCGCGACTACCGGCTGCTCACCCGCGGTCTGGTGCTGGCCAGCACTCCCCGCCCGGTGCGCCGCGCCCTGGTGCCGGCGTGCGCCGCGTTGCCGCCCTTGTTCCAGTGGGGCGTCAACGTCCTGGCGTCGTGACCCTTCCCCCGCGAGCAGACGCAAAATCGCCCATTTCGTGCACGAAATGGGCGATTTTGCGTCTGCTCAGCGGGGGTTAGCTAGCGCGCTTTCCAGACCGGGTCGCGCTTCTCGGCGAACGCCAACGGGCCTTCGCGGGCGTCCTCTGACCTGATCAGCGAACGCATTTCGCGCATGGTGCGGTCCCAGCCGACTTCCTCGGCGGTGATCACACCCTCGTCGACGCCGTAGGCGATGCGCTTGCTGGCCTGCACCGACAACGGCGCATTACCCGTCACCCGCGCGGCCAGCGTCAGGGCGGCATCGAGCACCGAACCCTCCTTGACCACCTGGTTGATCAGGCCCCACTCGTAGGCGTCGGATGCCGTGAGTGGTTCGCCGGTCAGCAGCAACTCCATCGCGACCTTGTGCGGCAGCTGGTCCATGATCCGGAACACACCACCGGCGGCGGCGATCAACCCGCGCTTGACCTCCGGCAGCCCGAACTGCGCGCGCTCGTCGGCCACCACCAGGTCACTGGCCAGCGCCAACTCGGTGCCGCCGCCCAGCGCGGTCCCGTTGACCGCCGCGATGGTGGGCTTGTCGATGAAGTGGTGCACATAGCCGGCGAAGCCCCACTCCGGACGGTCCGGGTGGTAGATGTTCTCCCGCCGCGAGATCGCCTTGAGGTCCGCGCCGGCGCAGAACGACTTGTCGCCTGCGCCGGTGATCACCACCGCCCGAACGTCGGGATCGAGCTGGGCTTCCGCCAGCGCGTTCCCGACTCCAATGCTGACCGCGCCGTTGACCGCGTTGCGTGCTTCGGGCCGGTTGATGGTGATGATCATGACATTGCCGCGGCGCTCGACAAGGGCGCCGGGCGCATCCGTCATAGCAGCTCCAGGATGGTGGCGTTGGCCTGTCCGCCGCCCTCGCACATGGTCTGCAGGCCGTACTGAATTCCCTTGTCCCGCATGTGGTACAGCAGTGTGGTCATGATGCGGGCACCGGAGCCGCCGAGCGGGTGACCGAGCGCGATCGCCCCACCGTTGGGGTTCAGCTTGCTTTCGTCGGCGCCGATGTCTTTCAGCCAGGCCAGCGGAACGGGCGCGAACGCCTCGTTGACCTCGTAGGCGCCGATGTCACCGATCGACAGGCCGGAGCGCTTGAGCACCTTCTGGGTGGCCGGGATGGGCGCGGTCAGCATGATCACCGGGTCCGCCCCGGCCAGCGTTGCCGTGTGCACCTTGGCGATGGGCTTCATGCCCAGTTCCTTGGCCTTCTCGGCGGACATGAACAGCAGCGCGGCCGAACCGTCGGAGATCTGCGAGGAGTTGCCCGCGTGGATCACGCCGTCCTCCTTGAACGCCGGCTTCAGCGAGGCCATCTTCTCCATCGGGGTGCCGCGGCGGATTCCCTCATCCTTCAGCACGACGTTGCCCTCGGAATCCTTGATGGCGACGATCTGGTCGTCAAAAGCACCGGCATCCTGTGCGGCAGCGGCCTTTTCGTGAGAGTCCAGGGAGAACTGGTCCAGGTCGAGACGGGAGAATCCCCACTGCTCGGCGATCATCTCCGCGCCGATGCCCTGGTTTGGGATCTTGCCCTCGTAGCGGGTCAGGAAACTTTCGGGGTAGGGCCGGCCGCCGTTGGCCAGGGACGCGCCCATCGGAGTGCGTGACATGGACTCGACGCCGCCGGCGACAACCACGTCGTAGTGACCGGCAATCACGCCGGCCGCGGCAAAGTGCACCGACTGCTGGCTGGAACCGCACTGGCGGTCCACGGTCACGCCGGGCACGGTCTCGGGCCAGCCTGCGGCCAGCAACGCGGTGCGGCCGATGTCGAGAGCCTGCTCACCGGCCTGCATCACGCAGCCCCAGATGACGTCGTCGACGAGTTCGGGGTCGACGCCGGCTTTGGTGACCAAACCATTGAGGACCTGCGCAGACAGGTCGGCGGGGTGCACCCCGGACAGACCGCCGTTGCGCTTGCCGACGGCCGAACGTACTGCCTCGACGATGACTGCTTCAGCCATGAGTATGTCTCCTTTGACAAAACGTATTTAGTTAGATTGTCAACCATCCGGTTGGGAGGGCGCGGGGCGGGGTGCCGTTTAGCCACAGAACCGTATGTATCCGGCCCGGTGGCAGCGCCGGCGGCCCGACCTTCCCGAACTCCTCGCGCAACCGCTCGAGACCGACGCGCGTTCAGTCGCGATTGAAGACGATGAACAGGCCGGTGATCAGATCGTCTCGAGCGACGAGGTAGTTGGTGAGGACCAGTTCGTCGGGTAGGCCCGTCTTGTCGAAGTCACCGTCGTAGCGGGCCCGAAGTACGGTCAGCCCGGAGCGGTCATCGGTGTCCAGCACCTCCATGGTCACGCGGTCGCCGACGATCTCCGCGGCCACCCAGCCGCGGATGGCTTCCGGGTCGGCGAATTCGCGCTGGTTGTCGTTGACGACCGCGTCGGGGGCGAACGTCCGCATCACGGCGTCGATGCTGAAAGCGTTGACGGCTTCGACATAACGTTGGGCGACAGAGTGTGTGTGCGTAGTCATGCACCAACCGTGGACGCCGACGCCGCGGGAGAGTCAAGGCGGTTTGGCGGCCTTGACTCTCCCGCGACGGGAGACTTCACAATGAGCCGATGACCTCCGGTATATCGATTGGCGACTTCTCCCGGATGACGCAGTTGCCGGTCAAGACGCTGCGCCACTACCACGACGTCGGGTTGCTCGAACCGCATCGTGTCGATGCGGCCACCGGCTACCGGTACTACAGCAGCGATCAGGCGCCGACCGCCCAGGTCATAAGACGGCTACGCGACCTCGGGATGCCGTTGGCCGACGTTCGCGCCGTCCTCGTTTCCGCACCGGCCGACCGGAACGCGCTTATCAGCGCTCACCTGGTACGCCTGGAAGACCAGCTCGCCGCAACGCGGAGCGCCGTGGAATCGCTACGGGCCATTCTCGATGCCCCGGCTCGCGATTCGCGGATCGAACACCGCACCGTCGCCGACACCCCGGCCGCCGCGATCACCGCGACCGTCGATCGCGACGATCTGCTGCCCTGGTGGCAAGGTGCGGTGGGCGAGTTGCGGGCGACGGTGCAGGCCGACCGTCAGCTCACGCCGACCGGGGTGCCCGGGGCCTTGTTCGACTTCGACATCTTCGCCGGCGACCGGGGCGGGACGACCGTGTTCATCCCGGTCGCCGGCGAGGTGCGAGCGGTCGGGCGGGTGACGCCGATGACCATTCCGGCAGCCGAATTGGTGGTCATCTCACATCACGGTCCGCACGACGACGTCGACGTCCACTACAGCGCGCTGGGCGAGTACGCGACCCGCCACGAGATCAGCATCGAGGGCCCGCTGCGCGAGTACTACGACCGGTTCTCCTGGGACACAGACGATTCCACGCACTGGGCGACCTTGCTGTGCTGGCCGGTCTTTCGGGCCGACGCATGACCACGCTGCAGGGCCGGCGCGCGGTCGTCACCGGGGGCACCAAGGGGACCGGCGCCGCGGTCACCGCCTGGCTGCGTTCGCGGGGCGTGCGCGTCACCGCGGTGGCCCGCCAACCCGGCCCCGAAACAGAGGATTTCATCGCCGCGGACCTGTCCGCGGCGGCCGGAGTGGAGCAGGTGGCGGCTCAGATCCGTGAACGCGGCGGACTCGACATCCTGGTGCATGTGGCAGGCGGATCCGGTGCACCCTCGGGCGGCTTCGCCGCGCTCGACGACCGGCACTGGGCCGACGAGCTCAACCTCAACCTGCTGGCCGCGGTCCGCCTGGACCGTGCGTTGCTGCCCATGATGATCGAAGCGGGCGCGGGTTCCGTCGTGCACATCGGCTCGATTCAGAGCAGGATGCCACTTTTCGACGGCACCCTGGGGTACGCCGCGGCCAAGGCCGCGCTGCGCGCGTACAGCAAGGGTCTGGCGAACGAGCTGGCGCCCAAAGGCATTCGCGTCAACACGGTGTCGCCGGGGTTCATCCAGACCACCGCCGCCGAGGATCTCATCACCCGGATCGCCGCTGCCGGCGACGGCGACCGCGACGCTGCCCTGCAATCGATGATGAACGCGCTCGGCGGCATTCCTCTCGGTCGGCCCGCCCGCCCCGACGAAGTAGCCGCGGTCGTGGGCTTTCTCGTCTCCGATGCCGCGGCCGCGGTGGTCGGTGCCGACATCGTGGTCGACGGCGGCACCGTACCGACCGTGTGAACTCAGCGGGATGCCTGCCACTCGGCGATCCGCCGCCGACGATACTTGCGCTCGGGCTCGCTGACCGCCTCGGTGAGCGACGCCTGCGTCGCCGCCACCGCTTCGCCGAATCGGCCTTGGCGAGAGAGCAATTCGCCGCGGACGGCATGCCAGCGCTGATCCTGCTCAATCTGATCCAGCGCCCGCAACCCCGCTGCCGGCCCGTCTCGTTCGGCGAGCGCGACTGCTCGGGCCAGCGCCGCCGGACCACTCGGCCTAACGGAGATCAGCAGGTCGTAGAGTCGGACGATCTCGACCCAGTCGGTGGCGTGATACGACGCGGCCCGCGCGTGCTCGGCCGCGATCGCGGCCTGCAGCTGGTAGGGGTCGGCGACCGCACCGGTGCGGCGCAGTGAATCATTGAGCAGCCCAAGCGCTTCGGCGATCGCATCGGCGTCCCACAGTGAGCGGTCCTGGTCAGACAGCGGGATCGGCTCCCCCGCCTCGTCGACTCGCGCCGCCCGCCGGGATTCGGTCAGCAACTGCAGCGCCAACACCGCCATCGGTGAGGGCTCGTCCGGCATCAGATCGTGGACCAGGCGCGCCAGTCGCAGCGCCTCGCGGGTGCCGTCGACGTCGGTCAACCGGTCCCCGCCGGACGCGGTGTGCGCGATCGTGTAGGACGCGTGCAGCACCGCGCACACCGCCGCCAGGCGAGCGGGCAACTCGTCATCGGCCGGTACCCGGTACGGGATCGCCGCGGTGGCAATCTTTTTCCGCGTCCTGGTGAGGCGCTTGGCAACCGCGGCTTCACTGGTCAACAGCACCGCCGCGATCTGCGCCGGCGAGAGTCCGCACAAGGTGCGCAGCGCCAGGGTCACCTGGGCGTCCAACGCCAGCGCCGGATGGCAGCAGGTGAAGATCAGCCGCAACCGGTCATCGGCCACCACACTCTCGGGCGGCAGGTCCGGCACCGTGAGTTCCACGCTGGCACGCTCCTTCTGCGCCCGGGCGCCTTCGCGGCGCAGCAGATCGATCGCAACCCGCCGCGCCGTCACGGTCAGCCAGGCGCGAGGTTCGGCGGGCACCCCGGTGCGGGGCCATTCCCGCAGCGCCCGCAGCGCCGCTTCCTGCACCGCGTCTTCGGCGATAACCAGCGAGCCGACCGTCCGGATGAGGGTCGCCAGAATGCGCGTGCCCTCCATCCGGACGGTTTCGGCGAGCGCGGCGTCGGTATCCGTCACCGACGGGATGACTAACCGCCGAATTCGATCACGGGCCGCACTTCGACGGCCCCGTCCCAGGCCGCCGGGATCTCGGCCGCGATGCGCAGCGCCTCGTCCAGGTCGGCGGCTTCGATCAGGTAGAAGCCGGTCAGGGCCTCCTTGGTCTCGGCGTACGGGCCGTCGCTGGTGACCACGTCACCGCCGCGGGCGCCGCTGACCCGCACGGTGGTGGCGGTGCCGGTGGGATAGAGCGCGGCGCCGCCGCGGATCGCGGCACCGTGGTCCTGACCGAATTTCATGTATTCGGCCATGTCACCGGCCTGTTCAGGCGCCGACCAGTCGACGTCCCGGGTGTAGGTGAGTGCGGCGTATTGCGGCATGGTGTCCTCCTGTACCGATCATGATCCGGGCATTTCCCGATCTCACCAAGAGGACGAACGAAGCAGGGCCGAATAGGACAAACCCGCCCGAAATTTATCCGACCGGGTAGCCCACCGACTTGATCTCGGTGTACTGGTCGAATCCGGCGATGCCGTTCTGCCGTCCGACGCCGCTCTGCTTGTAGCCACCGAACGGTACGTCCGCGCCGTACGGCGCACCGCCGTTGACGCCGATGAAGCCTGCCTTGATCCGCCGCGCCACCGCCAGCGAGTGCTCCAGCGAACCCGACATCACGTTGCCGGCCAGACCGTAGACGCTGTCGTTGGCAATCCGGATCGCGTCCTCCTCGTCGTCGAAGGGGATGACCGAGAGCACCGGGCCGAAGATCTCCTCCTGCGCGATCGTCATGGAGTTGTCGACGTCGACGAAAAGCGTTGGGCGGACGAAGAATCCCTTGTCGAATCCGGTTTCCGCGTCCGGTCCGCCGACCAGCGCGGTGGCCCCTTCTTCGACGCCCTTGCGGATGTAGCCCATGACCCGGTCGCGCTGGCGCTCCGAAATCACCGGGCCGCACAGGGTTCCGGGGTCCTGCGGGTCACCGCAGGTGACGTTCTCGTAGATGCTCCGCAGTATCGCCACACCTTCGTCGTAGCGCGACCGCGGCAGCAGCATCCGGGTCGGATTGGCGCAACCCTGCCCGGCGTGCATGCACGGCGCGATGCCGATGGCACAGGCCAGCCCGAAGTCCGCGTCCTCGAGAACGATGGTGGCCGACTTGCCGCCCAGTTCGAGGAACAGCCGCTTCATGGTCGCGGCGCCCTTTTCCATGATCCGCTTGCCCACCACCGTCGAGCCGGTGAACGAGATCAGGTCGACCTTGGGTGAGAGCGTAAGCTCTTCTCCCACAAAGTGATCGGACGCCGTGACGACGTTGACGACGCCGGCCGGGATGTCGGTCTTCTCGGCGATCAGCCGGCCCAGCCGGGTGGCGTTGAACGGGGTGTTGGGCGCCGGCTTGAGCACCACCGTGTTGCCGGTGCCCAGCGCCTGGCCGAGCTTGTTCAGCGTGACCTCGAACGGGAAGTTCCACGGAACGATCGCGCCGACCACACCCACCGGCTCCCGCCACTGCCTGATGGCGGTGTTGGCGCCGGTGAGGCTGATGACCCGGTCGCCGAGATCGGTTTCCCACGGGTAGTCGTCGATCAGCCGGGCCGGGTACCTCAGCCCGTCCTGAAGCGGCGCGTCCAGCTGCGGCCCGAAGGTGATCGCCCGGGGCGACCCAACTTCGAGAATGAGCTCCTCGCGCAGCTCCTCCTTCTCTTCCTCGATCGCGTCGTGCAGTTGCAGCAGACAGCGCTTGCGCAACTCGCGGTTGGTCGACCAGTCGGTCTCGTCGAAGGCGCGCCGGGCGGCGTCGATGGCGCGGTGCATGTCCTCCTTCGAAGCGTCGGCAACCTCACCGAGGGACTCCTCGGTCGCCGGGTTGATGTTGGTGAACGTGCCGGCCTGGCCGTCGACGAGCTTGCCGTCGATCATCATCTTCGGCTCGAACCGGACCTTTACAGTGTCAGCCATATTTGTTCAGCTCTCTATTGACAAGGCGCTGGTGAGAGCGCCGGGACGTAAACGGCCACCCGCTAGACAGTAACTCTACGGTGAGCCTTACCGGAAAGCACCCAATGACCTACTGAGGATCGAACAGGACGGGTACCGACGTCGGCGACCGGAACACCTGCCCCCGGATGTGCGGGTCGTCGGCGTCGGGATCCAGCCGCAGGTTGGGCAGCCGGTCCAGCAGCAGGTTGATCGCCGTTCGCATCTCCAGGCGCGCCAGGTGCATGCCCAGGCAGACGTGGACGCCGTGCCCCCAACCCAGATGGGCCCTGGCCTGCCGGTGGATGTCGAACCGGTCGGGATCGGGATAGCGATCCTCCTGACGGTTCGCCGAACCCAGCATCGGCATCACCGTGGCGCCGGCCGGGATCGCCACCCCGCCGAGTTCGGTGTCGCGGGTGGCCACCCGGGTGATGGTGAGTAGCGGCGGTTCCCAGCGCACGCCCTCTTCGATCGCCTGCGGCAGCAGCGACCGGTCCGCCCGGATGGCTTCGAGTTGCCCGGGATCGGACAGCAGCGCCAGCAGCAGGCTGCCCAGCGACCGGTACGTCGTCTCCACTCCGGCAGGCAGCAAGAGCCGCAGGAACGAGAAGATCTCCTCGTCGGCCAGTTTCTGTCCGTCGATCTCGGCCGCCGCCAGGGCGCTGATCAGGTCATCCTTCGGCTCGGCGCGCCGGGCTTCCAGGATGGGCGCGAAGTACTCGCACAGCGCCGCCGCGGCCGCCAGCCCGCGTTCGGGGTTCATCAGCCAACTCAGCAGCGAGATCGACCAGCGCTGGAACTGGGGGTAGTCCTGTTCCGGTAGGCCCAGCAGGCCCGCGATGATCCGGCTCGGATAGTCGAAGGTGAACTCCTTGACCAGGTCTGCTCTGCCGTTGGGGGCGAAGTTGTCGATCAGGCTGTTCGCCACCCGGGCCACCAGTTCGTCCTGCCAGCGTGCCAATGACTTCTGCGAGAAGGCTTTTGACACCAATGACCGCAGCCGGCCGTGCACCGGCTCGTCCATCCCGAGCATGACGCCCTCGCCCAGCACCGGCCCGAACGCGGCGATGACGGCTGCCGAAGAGAACGTCTCGTTGTCCCGCAGCATCTGCTGGACGTCCTCGTGGCGATACACGATGAACATCGGCAGCGACTCCTCGTGCGGCAGCGCGCCAGAGGTTTCCAGCCGTTGCACCGGTTCCTCGCGGCGCAACCGGGCCAACTCGGTGTACGGGTCGCGCACGTCGCCGGAAATCGCGTCGTCGAAGGCGCCGAAGTCTTCCAGATCGTCGAATAGCTGTTCCATTGTCAGTCCCCCTCAGTCCCCTTGTTCTTGGCCGTATTTCGCTTTGCGACAACTGCCGCGAGGCGATTCAGCACCGGCTGCGGAAGAACACGCGCGGTGAGAACCATCGCTCGTTGTCCAGCCGTCAACGGGTACGCCCCGCCCCGCATCGATCCCTGCTTCGGTATGCCCAACACCAGCCGGGAGAGGTGGTGCATGCCCGCGGCGGGCAGCACCCTGTTCAGCGCCAACAGCATTGAGGCATCCGGACCCACCCCGCGGCGCCGGAACGGCTTCGTGTCATTGAGGGCCTTGAGAAGTCCGTCGGCGAACCGCTCGGGTGGCCTGGCAAGCCGCATCGCCAACCTGCCCCGGGTGTCCATCGTGTTGTGCAGCCGGGCGTAGGGGCCGGCGAAGTCGCGGTCGTCGGTAGTGCCGGCGTCGGTGATGATCTCGGTGTCGTAGGTGCCGGCCACCAACACCGTGACACCGAGACCGAACGGCGCGATCTCACACGCCATCGACTCGCCCCAGCGCTCCAGGGCCCCCTTGGCCGCCGAGTACGGCGCGGTGGCGGGCTGGCCGCGTACCCCGGCCGCGCTGGACACCAGGACGATGCGGCCTTCGCCCGCGGCCCGCATGGCAGGCAGCAGCGCCTGGGTGAGCGTGACGGGACCCAGCACACTGGTGGCGAACATCTTCTGCCACAACGCCGTATCCGTCTCCTCGACTACTCCAGCGGCGGAGATCCCGGCGTTGTGCACCAACCCGTAGGGGGTGCCCACCGCTTCGTCGATGGCCTTCGCCGCCGCGGAGATCGAGGCGGCGTCGGTGAGGTCGAGCTGCACGGGGATCAGCCGTGGGTCATCGTCGGCCGCTCCGGTCGCCTTCTGCAGCAACGGAAATGCCCGCTCCGGGCTGCGCATGGCCGCCACCACCCGCCATCCGTCACGATAGAGCCGGACCGCCGAGGCGAACCCCAGTCCGCGGGAGGCGCCGGTGATGACGACGCTACGCGGCTCACCCATGCTGACTGGGGGCTGCGCAGGCACCCGAGCTGGGAGGCGGCGGATCGACGTGCGGCCGTCCGTCCGGCTCCCCGCTTGCCCAGGTCGACCAGATGCCGACCGAATACGGACCCAGGGCACCGGCCTTCTCGTAAAAGCCCTGCGGATCATAGACTTTGGCCTCGGGGAAGGGCCACGGGCAGGCGACCGAGGTCGCTGCGTGGCTCACCTTGATGGCCCAGAACCAGGCCCCGTAGGCGAAATACGACACGTTGATGATCGCGAACATCACCAGGAATGTGCCGAGCACCGGGCGGCCCGGAAATAGCCTGGCCTTGGCGGCGAGCTTCTCCGCTACCGATTTCCCGGTGTCGTCGCGGTAGCACAGGATCGCCGCGGGCACCATCACGAACGTCACCGAGAAGGACTCCCAGATCAGCGGGAACTGGAATGTCGTGCCGGTGAACACCGAGCCCCAGGGAATCACCTGGGAATAGATGTACATCCCCCAGTGGATCAGCGTGTTCTCCAGGAACGCGTCCATGACGAAGCCGATCGCACACGTGATCAGGCCCAGGCTGACCAAGGGATGTTTCGACACGAAATGCTCTGGGCCCCTTCGGGCCTGCAGTTTGCGCAGGATCCATACCGCCGGGAAGTACGGGCCGAAGTAGAACATCACGTAGCCGAACACGACGAACGGCTCCACCGTCGGCGACAGGGACACCAGCGGCCAGGACTCCGGCCAGTGGATGAGATCGGGGTTGTAAACCGCGAACGGCGCCCAGTTCATGATCGGGTCCTGCCAGACGATCAGCGTCGTGCACAGGAACATCAGCATCGCCGGACTACCCGGATTCCGCCGCCAGCCCCTGACGAATACCACCAGCAGCACGATCAGCGCCACCGCGGTGGCACCGTCCAGGAACGTGATGTAGTCCAGCCCGAACATGAACTCGACGGGACGGGGCCGCCCCTGCACAGTGGGGTTGGCGACGCGCGGGTCCAGGGCGGTCCGGCAGTTGACGACGAAGAACAGCGCGAACGCCGCCAGCGTGACCGCCGCAATCCACCTGCCCCAGTTCAGTTTTCCGCGCCGGTCCGCCGAGGCCGGCTGGTCTGTTCGTACCGGTGCGGCCATGTCGTCAGCCGTCCTCTCCGAAGCGGTCAACCAAGTGGGAGTTGACGCCGTCGGCGTCGAGGGTGCGCGCCACCAGATAGCCCGCGCCCATCCAGGCCCGGCGGGTCCACTTGCCGAACGACACCCGGGTGCCGGGCGCGCCGGACGCGGCCGGCAGCATCTTGACCCGTTCCAACGCCTCTTTCACGCCGCGGGGGCTCAGCGGATGCGCATCGCTGAAGGCGCGTACCAGCGTGGCCGCGACGTCGCGATTCACCACGGTCACACAGAATTCGGGCCGACTGCCGTCGTACTTCGCCGCGTAGGCGTCCAGGAAGTCCTGCCCGACCTTGTTCGCCTCGTCGTACTGGTCAACACCGGTCCAGCCCATGAACGCGTTCCACATGATCGGGTTGACCCACGCGTTCTGCCACGCGGTGGTGGTGAAACGGGGCGGGTCCCAACCGAGCGATTCGAGCGCCGGGTTGATGAACACGATCCCGAACCCGAATCCCAGGTGCACGATCGCCTCGGACTTCGCCTCGTGCAACGTCTGCACCGCGGCGTTGATGTCTTGGGCCGTCTGGGCGATCGAAGCTTCGGCCACGATGCGAATACCTTTGCGTCGACAGGCGCTTCGCAGGTTTTTCAGATAGCTCTCACCGATCAGGCTCTGCTCGACCAGCACGCCGATTTCGGAAAGTTCTCGTTTGGCGATCAGGTCGGCCAGGAAGATCGGCTCATCGGTCATCGAGCCTTGCGGGAAGGCGAAGGTCCATTCGCCCAGCCAGTCGTCGGTGCCGGTCACGCTGATAGCCGGAACCTTGAATCGTTCCTCGATCGCTTCGCGCAACGGCACGCAGTTGTCGGTGATGTTCGGGCCGAAGACCACTAGGCAGCCTTCATCGACCAGTTCGCCGTACGCGTCGATCACCGCCTTCACCGAACCTTTGGGCAGGCCCTCCACTTCGCGATAGATCATCTGCACCGGGCGGTCCATCTCACCCTGGGCAAGTGCTTCTTCGAAAATGAGGTCGAAGGTATGAGTGAATGAGGCGAACAGGTCCTCCGGAAAGCCCGGCGGGAGTTTGAAGTCCATCAGGTAGCCGACCTTGATCGGCTCCGCGGTGCTCTCGTAGGACATATGACCTCCCTGACTAGCTACTCCCCGCAGCGACGAAATGAGACCTAATATTTGTTCAGACGGTAGCCGCGGTGATTGGCAGCGTCAATCATCGGCCGGATCCGCCCGAGCCCAGATAGACCTCGATCATCTCGCCGAGAGCCCTACCTACCGCCACGTCATCGGTCAGCGGACCGGCGATCGCGGCGCGGGCCGCCTCCGCCATGCCCAGCCCCTCCGCGATGAGCCGGCCCGCGGCGATCAGCACCCGGGTCGAGGCGACCTCGCGCAGTCCTCCGGTCTCCAGGCGTCGGACAGCCTGACCGAACCGAACCAGTTCCGCGGCGGTCGCGGCGTCCACACCCGCCTCGTGGGCGACGATGCCCTGCTCGATATCGGCAGTCGGGAAACCGAATTCGAGGGCGACCATGCGCTGGCGGGTGGAGTCCTTGAGGTCCTTCAGCACGCTCTGATAGCCGGGGTTGTAGGACACCACGAGTCCGAATCCCGGTGCTGCGTCCAGCGTGACGCCGAGGCGCTCGATGGGCAGCTGACGCCGGTGATCGGCGAGCGGATGCAGTACCACGGTGGTGTCCTGGCGGGCTTCCACCACTTCGTCGAGGTAGCAGATCGCGCCCTCGCGTACGGCCCTGGTGAGCGGACCATCCACCCACACGGTCTCGTCGCCCTGCAGTAGATAGCGACCAACCAGGTCGGCGGTGGTGAGATCGTCGTGGCACGCCACGGTGATCAGGTCCCGGCCGAGGTCGTACGCCATCGCCTCGACGAAACGGGTTTTGCCGCAACCCGTCGGCCCCTTCAGGAGGACGGTGAGGTGCTGCCGGTAGGCGGCCCTGAAGACGGCCTCTTCATTGCCGACCGCCTGGTAGTAGGGCCGCATCTGCTCCGCCTGTTGTCGAGAGGCGTTGGGACCGGCGCGCGCGGCGAGTGCGGACTCGTGGGCCATGACCTCCCTTTCTTCTTCCTTTGTATGACTGCCCGGAGACTATCCGGAACAGATGTTTGTTTACAAGGGTGCTGAAGCGGCCGTTGGCTTTCGGCGCATCTCTGCCGAGCGCAGGGCGGCCCGGAACAGTGGGCCGACGACACCGGCGAGCTGGTCGGGGTGCGCGATCACCGCATGTGCGGTGCTGCCGAACACCCGGCGCAGGGATGGCACATCCGTTCCGGCTCCGATCGTCAGGCACACACAGCCGGTGCCCCGGCGGCGGGCCTCGGTCAGAGCGCGGCGGGCATCCGCCGCACCGTAGGGCCGTTCGTATCCGTGGTCGTAGGCCAGACCGTCCGACAGCACCACCAACAACCGCCGCGCGGTACCACCCCGGGACTCCAAGACCGTCGAACCGTGACGGATAGCGGCGCCCAGCCGCGAGAACGCACCCGGTTCCAGACTGTTCAGCCGCCTGATGACCTGAGCGTCGAGGTGATCGTCGAAACGCTTGACGGGGATCATGCTGACCGCTCCCCTGCCTTGCGAGTAGTAGGCGTAGAGGGCCACCCGGTCGCCCAGATCATGCAGCGCCACAGTGAGATTGGCGACGGCGGCGCGCTGTTGCTCGTGCACCGTGCGTCCCGCCGTGCCCGGCTCGGCCGCCGACCCCGACACATCGAGCAGCAGCAGCACCGACAGGTCCCGCCGCCGGCGCAGGCTGTCGAGATACACCGACTCATCGGCTACCGCCCCGGCCAGGACGTCGACGCGCGCTTGGACGGCGGCGTCGATGTCGATGTCGTCGCCCTGAGACTGGCGGTGACGGCGGTGCAGCCCCATGCCCAGCCGCGACAACGGGCGTCGCACGCCGATTGCCGCGTCGATCTCCTGGGTTGCCGTCGGGTCGATCGTGGGCTCGACCTCCCGCACGGTGCACCATGCGGAGCGGTAGCGCTTGCGGGTGACGTCCCATTCCGGGTACCGAACGCCGTCCGATTGAGCGGCCCGGTCGTCGGTCTGCTCGCTCGAGGTTGCGGCCAGCGATGTTACGGCGCGCAATCCCCTTCTGCCGGAGTCTGTTCGGTGCGTCGGGCTGTCCGACCCGGGCGGGCCGCCGCCGCTGCCGGTGTTGCGGGCCGACGAGAGCATCTTCTTCAGCCACTTGCCGATGAAGCCGCCTCCGCCCACCGGGCTGGTGAACAGGTCCGGATCGTCGGAGTCGTCCGTCTCAGCGTCATCGAACTCTTCCACGTGCCGCGCGCTGTCACGTCGCGGAACGTGTTGTGGCGCCGACGGATCCTGGTGTGCGGCCACCCGGGCGTGGATGGCCAGTACCTTCGATGGGCGGATCACGCCGAATGCCGCCTGCTCGTCGATCGCCTCCCGTCGGCCGGCGATGCTCAGCGACCGTTGCGGCGAGTCGCTGCGGCCCGCGATCTCGCGGCTTCCCAGCGCCATCAAGGGGCGCGGGAGCAGATCGGCATTGGCGACCAAGGCGCGGTGAGCCTCGATCGCCAGATAGCGCCGGGCCAGTCGACCATGCCGGACCAGGGACCGCATCACGTCCGGATCCAGGCTGCCCGCGGCGATCAGCGAGGCCTGCACCGCGACCGCCGCCAACCGGGCCCGGGCTGCGGCGGAGCCGTCCACATAAATCGTCTGACCGTCCGTCCAGGCAGGTTGGCCGGGCGGCAGCTGAGCCACCGCAACGGTTTTGCCCGCGAGCGCGGAAGCCACCAGGTCCAGCGACTGCGGCCGGTCGGCCCGAACGTCGTCCACACCCACCTCCGAACGACCCCGCCGACCCCGGATTGACCAAATATCTGTTCCAACGTAAAGTCCGGTTCAGGCGCAGTCAATCAAGCTCAGACCAATACGGGGTTCGAACGCAGACGTGGACTTCTCATACCCGGCCGAGGTGGAGCGGTTCCGTGCTGAACTGCGGGCCTGGCTGTCGGCGAATCTGACCGAGGAACTGATAGCCGCCCGGCGCCCCTCCGGCCGCGACGACAGCGCCTTCGACAAACTGCGCGCGTGGAACGCGACCATGGCCGACGCGGGCTGGGCGGCCGTGTCGTGGCCGGTCGAGTACGGCGGCCGTGGCGCCGGGGTGCTCGAACAGCTCGTCTACACCGAGGAAACCACACGCGCCCGGGCGCCGCTGCCGCTCAACGTGATCGGGATGAACAACATCGCGCCGGCGATCATGCAGTACGGCACCGAAACGCAGAAGAAGACCCTGCTGCCCCGAATGATGCGCGCCGACGACATCTGGTGCCAGGGCATGTCCGAACCCGAGGCCGGATCCGACCTGGCCGCGCTGCGCACCAGAGCGGTGCGCGACGGCGACGACTTCGTCGTCTCCGGGCAGAAGATCTGGACCTCGCTGGGCCACAAGGCGAAATGGTGTCAGCTGTATGTCCGCACCGACCCGGACGCACCCAAACACAAGGGCATCTCCTGCCTCATCGTGGACATGGCGCTGCCCGGCATCGAGGCGCGCCCGCTCGTGACGCTCAACGGCGACAGCGATTTCGCCGAGGTCTTCTTCCATGACGTGCGGGTACCGGCAGACGCGCTGCTCGGCCCGCTCAACGACGGCTGGCAGGTCGCCACGACGACGCTCAGCCACGAACGCGCCGGGGCGGCACGGCTGTACGCGGAGCTGGAACTGCGACTGGACGAACTGGTGGCCGACCTGGCGCTGGCCGGGGACGCCCTGAGCGATCCGGTGGTGCTGCGGCGTCTGGGCGAGATCGCGGTCCGCATCAAGTATCTCGAAGTGCTGTGCCAGCGGTCGATTTCGGCCGCGCTGCACGGTGGCCCGGAGATCACGGCGTTCGGGTCGGCCAGCCTGGCCAAGACGGTGTGGGGCGAGATCGGCCAGGAACTCGCCGCATTGGCGTTCGACGTGCTCGGTACTGGTGGCGCGCACGGCCGCTGGAGTGATTACCGGTTGACCTCGCGGTCGCTGACCATCGCGGGCGGCACCACCCAGATCACCAAGAACATCACCGCGCAGCGGGTACTGGGGTTGCCGCGCAAATGAACCTCGAACTGGATGGAGAACAGGTCGCGCTGCGGGACACGGTGCGGCAGTTTCTCGCTGAGCGGGCGTCTGTTTCGGGCCACGTGCGTCCGATGCTCGACGATCCGACGGGAACCACGCCGGCGGTGTGGCGGGGCCTGGCCGAGCTGGGCGCGACCGGTGTGCTGGTGCCGGCGGAGTTCGGCGGCACGGGCATGACGATGGTCGAAGCGGGCATCGTCGCCGAGGAGCTCGGTGCCGCCCTGCATCCGGGGCCGTGGTTGTCGACTGCCGTGGCGGCCGCGCGGGTGCTGGCCGCGGTCGGCGGCCGGGCGGCCGGCGACCTGCTGACCGGAATCGCCGACGGCACCAGAGTCGTGTCGGTGCTGGGCTTGGGCGAGCAGACAGAAAAGCTCCTCGTTTCGGGAGAAAACGGGGGCTTTTGCGTCTGCTCGGCACCGCTGGCCGCGCCCGACGCGGCGGCGGCCGATGTGCTGTTGGTCCTCGACGGCTCGGCGCTCTTCGCCGTGGAGTCCGCCGCGGCCGGTGTCTCGGTGACAGCCGAGCGCGGTATCGACCAGACCCGCAAGCAGTTTCGGGTCGAGCTCGACGATGCGAGCGCGCGGCGACTGGGCACGCTGTCGGCCGACGACGTCCAAGCCGTCACCGACGACGTGCTGATCGCCGCGGCCGCCGACGCGCTGGGCGCTGCCCGCGCGGTCATGCAGATGGCCATCGAATACGCCAAGACGCGAATCCAATTCGGGGCGCCCATCGGATCCTTCCAGGCGATCCAGCACCTGTGCGTCGACATGTTCGAGACGGTCGAGTTGGCGCGCAGCGGCGTGATCCACGCGCTGTGGGCGGCCGAGAACTCGCCTGCCGAACGGCATCTCGCCGCCATTCGAGCCAAGGCCTTCGCCGGGCGACTGGCCGCCGTCGGCGATACCGCCATTCAGGTGTTCGGAGGTATCGGCTATACCTGGGAGCACGACGCCCACCTCTATCTCAAGCGCTTACTGAGTTGGAGCGCGTTCGGCGGAGGGTCGGACCGCTATCTCATCGAAGTCGGTACTCGCCTCGCCGCTAAAGGGCCGGGGTGACCGCGCCCGGCCGTCGCCTACGATGGGTTCGGCCTTCCGCCGATGGCCTCTCAGCAGCACGTTTGCTCCGGCAAGTCTGATAGCCTCTACCAAAGATTTGGTTCAGCAGGAGGACGAGTTGCGCACGTTGCCGGCACCGCGGTCCTCCGCTCCCCGCCGGCCATGACCGACAGCGCACTCGAAGCCGGAACGCGCCGGGCCGAGATCCTCGAGACAGCCGCGTCGCTGATCGCCTCGTCGGGCCTGCGGACCTCGCTGCAGGAGATCGCTGACGCGGCGGGCATCCTCCCCGGCAGTCTGTACCACCATTTCGAATCCAAAGAAGCGATCCTGGTGGAACTCATCCGCCGCTACCAGGCCGACCTGGCGCGCATCGGACAGGACGCCCAGGCGAAGCTGGACGAGCCGGACTCGCGTCCACCTGCCGAGAAGATCATCGAGTTGGGATCGGCGATCGCCAACTGCGCGGTGCGGCATCGGGCGGCCCTACAGATGTCGTTCTACGAAGGCCCGAGCGCCGATCCGGAACTGATGAAGCTGACACAGCAGCGGCCCACCGCGATTCAGGAGGCGATGCTGCAAACGCTGCGCGCGGCCAGGTGGAGCGGCTACATCAAGTCCGACATCGATCTCCCGACGCTGGCCGACCGGATCTGCCAGACCATGCTGCAGGTCGGGCTCGATGTTATTCGGCACAATTCCTCCGCCGACCAGGTGGCCGCCCTGATGTGCCGAATCACGTTGCAGGGATTGGCCTCTCAGCCACCCAGTGACGGGACGCTGGACCGGTCGAAGGCGTTCGCCGCGGCCGGCGACGTCATTGCGTCCTGGGCCGACGACAGCGAAGCCGATCCCAGCGACAAGGCGGCCCATCTGCGGGCGGTGGCGCGGGCAGAGTTCGGCCGCAAAGGATATGAAGTCACCACGATCAGGGATATCGCGTCGGCAGCAGGCCTGGGAACGGGCACCGTGTATCGCGTCATCGGATCCAAAGACGAACTCTTGGCGTCGATCATGCGCTCGTTCGGCCAAAAGGTCGAAGCCGGCTGGATGGACGTGCTCCGCTCCGAGGCGACCCCGATCGAGAAGCTGGACGCGCTGAGTTGGGTCAACGTCAATGCGCTGGACCAGTTTTCGGATGAATTCCGGATCCAGCTCGCCTGGATGCGCCAGTCGCCGCCGAACACCGCCAACCCGGGCTGGTTGTACACCACTCGGCTGCGGCAGATGAAATCGCTTCTCTCCGAAGGCATCCGGTCCTCAGAAATCCGCATCGAAGCGCCCAGCATCACCATGCTGGCGCGCAGCATCATCGGGATGCAGTGGATACCGGAGAACATCCTGCGCGCGGTGGGCACCCGGTCGTCGCTCATCCTGGCTCGTGACACCGTCCTGCGCGGTGTTGCGATTCGCGCCGGACAGTAGCCGGAGTAGCGTCGAAACATGGCGCACATCATTGTCATCGGCGGCCACGGCAAGGTCGCCCTGCATCTGGCCCGGATCTTGACCGGGCGTGGTGACCAGGTGAGCTCGGTGTTCCGCAACCCCGACCACACCGACGAGGTAGCGGCCACCGGCGCCAGCCCGGTCACCGCCGACATCGAGCACCTCGACACCGAAGCCCTGGCCGACCTGCTGGCCGGGCACGACGCGGTCGTCTTCACCGCCGGAGCCGGCGGCGGCGACCCGGCACGCACCTACGCCGTGGACCGCGACGCGGCGATCCGCACGATCGACGCCGCGGGCCGGGCCGGCGTCAAGCGGTTCGTGATGGTGTCGTATTTCGGCGCGGGCCCCGGACATGGCGTGTCGCCGGAGAATTCATTCTTTCCCTACGCCGAGGCCAAGGCCGCGGCAGACGCCCACCTGCGTGCCAGCGAGCTCGACTGGACCGTGCTCGGCCCGGGTCGGCTCACCCTCGACCGGGGCACCGGACACATCGCGGTCGGCAAAGCCAAGGGTGAGGTGTCGCGGGAAGACGTGGCGGCAGTCGTCGCGGCGGCTCTCGCCGACGACGCGACCATCCGCCGCACCATCGACTTCAACAACGGCGACGTGCCGATCGCGGACGCTCTGGCGCCCGTGCGGTAACCGCACTCGGCCCGCGGAGTAACCTGATCCTCGCAACTGGTCTGCCGACGCCCTCGCGGCGCCGGCACCGAGCGAGGTCCTAACGCCTCGCGAGAGGGAACCCGGTGAGAATCCGGGACTGTCCCGCAGCGGTATGCAGGAACGACCGCCGTCACACGCACTGGTCCGCATCGGACTGGGAAGCGACGGCCAGTAGGTGCACCTTTTCGGTGCGCGCCTGTGAGTCCGAAGACCTGCCAGGTGTGCCGGGCGCGCCGCGCCCGGCGGCACATCGCCTCGTGGAATGGGCGTTTGGCCAGCCAGCCGTGGTGGTACGCGGGCTCTGAGAGCACCAGCGCATCGCCCCGACTGTCGGCTGCGCGTCCGCGGGCGGTGACCATACCGTCGAATGAAGGACCGCTCGTGACCGCTCAAGCCCGTTCTCCGAAGTTCACCGCCACCATCACCGGTTCCCCCCGCATCGGCCCGCGCCGCGAACTCAAGCGCGCGACCGAGGGTTACTGGGCCGGCCGCACCAGTCGCTCCGACCTGGAGTCCACCGCGGCCAAGCTGCGCCGCGACACCTGGTCGCAACTGGCCGCCGCCGGCCTCGACTCGGTGCCGGTCAACACTTTCTCCTACTACGACCAGATGCTGGACACCGCGGTGTTGCTCGGCGCGCTGCCCGAGCGGGTTGGCGGCATCGCCGACGAACTGGACCGCTACTTCGCCGCCGCGCGCGGTACCGACGAAGTCGCCCCGCTCGAAATGACGAAGTGGTTCGACACCAACTACCACTACCTCGTTCCGGAGATCGGTCCCTCGACCCAGTTCTCACTGCACCCGGACAAGGTCCTCTCCGAGCTGAAAGAGGCTCAGGGACAAGGCATCCCGGCGCGCCCCGTGATCATCGGGCCCGTCACCTTCCTGCTGCTGAGCAAGGCGGTGGACGGCGCGGGCGCACCGATCGAGCGACTACAGGAGCTGATGCCGATCTATTCCGAACTGCTGTCACTGCTCGCGGACAGCGGGGCCCAGTGGGTGCAGCTCGACGAGCCGGCGTTGGTCACCGACATCTCCCCCGACGCGCCCGCGCTGGCCGAGGCGGTCTACAACGCGCTGGGCGCGGTGGCGAACCGCCCTGGCATCCACGTCGCCACCTACTTCGGCGACCCGGGTGCGGCGTTGGCGGGCCTGGCCCGCACCCCGGTCGAAGCGATCGGGGTCGACCTGGTCTACGGCCCCGACACAGCGCTGGCTGCCGTTCCCGAGCTGGCCGGCAAGACACTGGTGGCCGGGATCGTCGACGGTCGCAACATCTGGAGCACCGATCTGCAGGCGGCGCTGGGCAAACTGGCCGCCCTGATGGGACCCGCCGGGGCGGTGGCTGTTTCGACGTCGTGCTCAACGCTGCACGTGCCGTACTCGCTGGAGCCCGAGACCGATCTGGACGACAACCTGCGCAGTTGGCTGGCGTTCGGGGCGGAGAAGGTGCGTGAGGTGGTCGTGCTTGCGCGCGCGCTGCGGGACGGTCGCGACGCCGTCGCCGAGGAGATCGCGGCCTCCAACGCCGCGGTGGCGTCGCGCAAACAGGACCCGCGGCTGCACAACGACCAGGTGCGCGCCCGAATCCGGTCAATCGTCGCCTCCGGCGTCCACCGCGGCGATCCCGCAGAGCGTCGCGCCAGCCAGGAGGCGCGCCTCGAGCTGCCGGTATTACCGACCACGACGATCGGTTCCTACCCGCAGACCTCGGCCATCCGCGTCGCGCGGGCCGCGTTGCGCTCCGGGGAGATCGACCAGGCCGAATACGAGCGGCGGATGAAGAAGGAGATCGCCGACGTCATCAAGCTGCAGGAGCAGCTGGGCATCGACGTGTTGGTGCACGGTGAGCCTGAGCGCAACGACATGGTGCAGTACTTCGCCGAGCAGCTGGAGGGCTTCTTCGCCACTCACAACGGCTGGGTCCAGTCCTACGGCAGCCGCTGTGTGCGTCCGCCGATCCTGTTCGGCGATGTGGCCCGCACCCACCCGATGACGGTCGACTGGATCACCTACGCGCAGTCGCTCACCGACAAACCGGTCAAGGGCATGCTGACCGGGCCGGTCACGATCCTGGCGTGGTCGTTCGTGCGCGACGACCAGCCGTTGGCCGACACCGCCAACCAGGTGGCGCTGGCGATCCGGGACGAGACGGTGGACTTGCAGTCCGCGGGTATCGCCGTGATCCAGGTCGACGAGCCGGCGCTGCGGGAGCTGCTGCCGCTGCGGCGTGCCGACCAGGACGAGTATTTGTCCTGGGCCGTCGGGGCTTTCCGGCTGGCCACCTCCGGTGTGGCCGACTCGACCCAGATCCACACCCACCTGTGCTACTCGGAGTTCGGCGAGGTGATCGGCGCGATCGCCGATCTGGATGCCGACGTCACGTCGATCGAAGCGGCCCGCTCGCACATGGAGGTGCTCGACGACCTCAACGCGATCGGCTTCTCCAACAGCGTGGGCCCGGGCGTCTACGACATCCACTCCCCACGGGTGCCCAGCACCCGCGAGATGGCAGCGTCTCTCAGGGCCGCGCTGAAAGCCGTTCCCGCTGAAAGGCTTTGGGTGAACCCGGACTGCGGCCTGAAGACGCGTGACGTCGAGGAGGTGACCGCTTCGCTAAGCCACATGGTGGCCGCGGCGCGTGAGGTGCGCGCCGGGGCCTAGCCCCGCGAGCAGACGCAAAATCGCGTTCCGCGGCCGCGGAACATGCGATTTTGCGTCTGCTCGCCCTAGTCCGACTCCACCACGACGGGGACGTCGTCGGCCCAGGGCTGGCGGGTCACCATGTCGGCCACCCGGACATAGCCATGCTCGAATTCGCCTGTTGCGGCATCAACCAACCGGTACCGCTGGATCTGCCGATGGATCGGCTGCGCGTCCAGCAGGACCACGCGCACCTCGCCCGGCTCGAATCGGCAACGCCGTTGCATCGCGGCGATCAGCTGCTCGTTGTGCATGTGGCCGTCACCGAAGTTCCAGCCGATCGCGGTGCTGCAGATGCGTTCTCCGTCGGTGATGACGTAGTCGTCCTCGTTCTGTCCGGCCATCGCGCGATGGGCCAAGGTGAACAGTGCCCGGCCGTGCGTATTCATGGCGCGGAACGCGTATCCCAGGTACATCGGGATCTCGGCTCGGTCCTTGCCGTAGAACCGCTCCAGCTGGGCCTGCGGCATGCTGGCGATCGCGACGATGCCCCGGGCGATCTTCTCGCTCGCCGACGGCTTGATGCACCACAGCGTCGTGTCCCAGTTGCCGGCGTAATAGCGCATGCCCGGCAGGAACGAGATCTTGCGCGGGAACATATTGCCCAAAATCACGGTGCCCACCAGCAGGGTGAACAGAATCGCCACCGGCGCAAGGTGTTTGACGTCGCTGATGCCCTGCTGAGCATGCCCGACGAACAGCGAGAACACGCCGAAGATCATGAACACGTTCCACTCCAGCGGAACCCCCATCGGGATCGCCGTCAGGATGCCCAGGTGGAAGCACACCATGACGATCGCGGCCACGGTGGTGGGCCACCCGCCGTGGGAGAAGAACAGCGCCAACGGCACGAACATCTCGATGAACGTGCTGATGTGAGCGAACATCCGCGACAACAGCCCGGGCCGCAGGTCATCGGGGAACTTCTCGAAAAACATCCGTTTGATGAACCGCGGCCGGAACAGCGGATTGTTGGACATCATCGTCGAGATCACGAACGGGAAGTGTTTGTTGAGTTTGGACGTCGCCGCGCCCATCCAGATCACCAGGAACACCAGCTTGGCCGCGACGATCATGTCGACACCGCCGAACAGGAACGTCACGGTGAGCGACCCGTAGACCTCACCGCGAGCGGCCAGGAAGATCACCTTGTCCCGCAACCCCGCGGCACCGAGGACCAGCAGGATCGCCACGATCTGCCACATCGGCAGTACTCCGACGCGAGTGCCCAGCGCCGGTATCGGCCCCGTTCCATCGGTGAACAGCGCGGTCACCAGCAGCACCAGCAGCAGGGCATAGAGCGCGACGTCGACCGGCTTGCGTTTGGTGCCGAAAGTCAGCGGGACGCGATCCGGCCAGGGTGGCAGCCGGATGGTGCCGAACCGCAGCCAGTACAGGATCGAACCCATCGGCGGGAAGAACCGGTTGTTGAGCGGCCCGAAGCCGCAGCCCAGCCCGACCACCTCGAACAACATCGTGTACAACACGACCTTCTCGAACACGATCGGCTCGGCGTACCAGACCCGGACGTTGGTGAATCCGTCAATTCCCTTGGTGCTCAGCACAATCAGCCAGGCAACCAGAATGTAGAGCAGGATCTTGACGACGTAGAACAGGTGCATCACCACTGGCGTGCCGAAGCCCACCTCGGCCCAATGGCGGGCCATCGGGCGGATCTTCTCGCTGCGGGTGCCCTTGCTCCATTCGGCGATGTCGACCTCGGGCAGCTGGGGCTTGAGAAATCCCATAATTTGACAGATTAGAACGTGTTCTAGGCGGATGCCCAGCCCGGCCCACCGAATCCTTGGTCAGCCGCTGTGGCGGGCGATACCGTGAGGTACAGGTGGCGAAGGGAGTGGGAGCATGCGTAGACCCCGGTACCTCAGATGGGCGGTCGCGGGGGCCGCGGTACCAATCGCATTCGTCCTCGGCAGCGGGCCGGCACAGGCGCAGGCGCCGTCCCCGGGTGACTCGTGCACCGTGCTGCACGCGACCACCCAGGACGCCGAAGGCAAGACGATGTGGTGCAACCCGACGATGACGGGCAGCCACAGCCTGGTGTGGCAGTACGGCGGACCGGGCTAGGGCTGACTCCGGCCGGTGCGCCTTCATCACGTTCGTGCCCGACGCAGCGACGAACATTTTCCCCGCGGTGAGCACCTCGCGTGGAAGATCGCCGAGGTAGCCGCGGACCCGGTGGCGGTGCCCGCCGAAACCGAATCCATGGTGATCAACCGGATCATCGACAACGCGGCGGTATCGGCGGCTTCGGTGATCCGGCGTCCCCCGACCACTGCGCGCGTCCAGGCTCTCGCTCACCCGCGTCCGACCGGCGCGAAAGTGTTCGGCGTCGAGGGCGACTACTCACCGGAATGGGCAGCCTGGGCCAATGGCGTGGCTGTGCGCGAACTGGACTTTCACGACACGTTCCTGGCAGCCGACTATGCCCACCCCGGCGACAACATCCCGCCCCTGATGGCCGTCGCTCAACATCTTCGGGTGAGCGGCGCGGATCTGATCCGCGGCGTGGCCACCGCGTACGAGATACAGATCGCCCTGGTGAAGGGAATCTGCCTGCACGAGCACAAGATTGACCACGTTGCGCACCTGGGTCCGGCGGCGGCCGCGGGCCTGGGAACCATGTTGCGGCTCGACCGGGACACCATCTACTCGGCGATCGGTCAGGCCTTGCACCTGACGACCGCCACCAGGCAATCACGCAAAGGACTGATCTCGAGCTGGAAGGCCTTCGCGCCCGCATGGGCCGGCAAGGTCGCCATCGAGGCGGTGGACCGTGCCATGCGTGGCGAACCGGCACCCGCCCCCATCTGGGAGGGCGAGGACGGAGTGATCGCATGGCTACTGGCCGGCCCGGAGCACACCTATCAGGTGCCGCTTCCCGAAGCGGGCGAGGCCAAGCGCGCCATCCTGGAGAGCTACACCAAGGAACACTCCGCTGAGTACCAGAGCCAGGCGTTGATCGATCTGGCCCGCCGGATGCGCACCAAGATCGGCGATCTGGATCAGGTCGCGTCCGTGGTGCTGCACACCAGTCACCACACGCACAACGTGATCGGGACCGGGTCCAATGACCCGCAGAAGTTCGACCCGGATGCCTCACGCGAAACGCTGGACCACTCGGTGATGTACATTTTCGCCGTCGCGTTGCAGGACGGAACCTGGCACCACGAACGGTCTTACGCGCCGGAGCGGTCGCACCGCCCCGACACCGTCGCATTGTGGCGCAAGATCTCCACCGTCGAAGATCCCGAATGGACCAGGCGCTACCACTCACCCGACCCGGCGCAGAAGGCATTCGGCGCCCGTGCCGAGATCACGTTGCGGAGTGGCGGGATGATCGTCGACGAGATCGCTGTCGCCGATGCACATCCGTTGGGAGAACGGCCCTTTGAACGAGAGCAGTACCTGGCGAAGTTCACCGCACTGGCCGACGGCGTGATCGGAGACGCCGAACAGCGCCGGTTTCTGTCGGTAGTGGCGAATCTCCCCCGCATGACCGCCGGGACGCTCGGCGCGCTCAACCCGCTCGTGGATCCGTCCGTGCTGGACCAGGCGCCCGCAGTTCCGCCCGGTATCTTCGGATAAGCGATCATCGACAATAGATCTCCGAAAGCTGTTCCAGGCCAACGTAAAACGACGCGAGACAACGTCGACTCTTCCGAAACCCGTTACCGCGGTGCCATGATCGGTGTAGCTTGCCGCTGGGGCGCACAGGGGTCTACGAGGAGCGGGGTCATGACGGATGTCGACTATTGCGTGGTCGGAGCCGGATTCGCGGGACTGACGGCCGCACTGCGCCTGAAGCAGGCCGGTCACTCCGTGGCGCTGCTGGAGGCTCGCGACCGCGTCGGTGGGCGCACGTTCACCGTGACCCGCGACGACGGGGTGTGGATCGACCGCGGCGGGGCGTGGATCGGACCGGGCCAGGACCGGATCTATGCGCTGATGCAGGAATTCGGCGTGCCGGAGTACAAGCAGCACAACGACGGTGACGCCATGATGATCGTCGACGGCAAGAGGCGCCGCTACGGCGGCAAGCTGCCGTGGACGATGAGCCCGTGGGCGGTCGCCAACCTGGGCATCGGCCTGATGAGCATCGAGCAGATGTGCAAGACGATTCCGCGCGAAGCCCCCTGGGAGGCCGATGAAGCCGCGGAGTGGGACCGAATGAGTATCGGCGACTGGCTCGAGCGCAACGTGATGTCCAAACCGGCGCGCGAAATGCTGGACATGGTGCTGGGCGGCACCTACACGTCGACGTCGGCGGAAGTGTCGCTGTTGTGGATGTTGCTGCAGATGTCCTCGGCCGGCGGACCCACGTTCGTCATCTCAGGCAAAGGCGGCTCCCAGGACGCCCGCCCGGTCGGTGGGATGGGTGCCATCTACCGCCCGATGGTCGCCGCGTTGGGCGACGCACTGCACCTGTCGCGGCCGGTTCGCACCATCATCCAGGACACCGACGGCGTCACGGTCCAGTCAGACGGGTTCTCGGTGCGCGCCTACCGGGCCATCGTGGCGATCCCGATGGCGATCGCCGATTCGATCGGCTACGAACCCGCACTGCCGGCGGACCGGGCGTTTCTCAATCAGCGCATGCCGAGCGGCGCCGTCATCAAGACCTCGCTGATCTACGACAAACCGTTCTGGCGCGCCGACGGCTTGTCCGGTCAGTCCGCCGCACCCGGGACCGCCGCCACGCTGACCATCGACGCGTGCACCGACACCGGCAGCCCGGGGATCATGTGCGCCATCACCGAGGGGCCCGCCGCCCGCCGGTTGACCGACCTCAGCGAATCCGACCGCCGGGCAGCCATCATCGGCGAACTCATCGACAGGTTCGGCGAATTGGCACGCACGCCAACGGAATACCACGAACAGAACTGGTCGCTTGAGCGTTATTCCGGGGGCGGGATGATCAGCCACACACCGACCGGTGTTCTCACCGAGTACGGTCACGCGCTGCGCGCACCCTGCGGCAGGGTGCACTGGGCGGGCACCGAGAGTTCAGCCGTCATGTGCGGCTGGATCGACGGCGCGATCCGCTCCGGTGAGCGCGCCGCCGCCGAAGTGGTTGCGGCGCAGACTTAGCCGACCCCGGTACGCGGAATCACGCTGGGCCGGTTCTGCGTCATGTGCGGACTCGCGCCGCCGCGGCCCATCATCCCGCCCGGCATTCCGGCGCCCGCACCACCGGCCCCGGCCCCCATCGGCATCGGCATCATCGGCATCCCGCCACCGGTGGGCATCGAGGCCTGCATCGAGGCCTGCATCGAGGCCGCCGTGGGCAATCCGTGCATCGCCGAGCTGGCCATGCCTTTCGGTGCTGACCCCACCCACGTCGGCGGCACCGACATCGCCCCCACCATGCGCGCCTGGCCCAGGCTGCCGGACATGCCCGCCCCCGGGCCCGCTCCTCCGCCGAGTCCCTTCATCGCCGGAGCGGTGTCGCCGACGAATTTGGTCGCATCGGCCACACCGGTTGTGGCGCCGGCCAATCCCGCGGTGCCGGCGGTGGCCGATTGTCCCGCCTGCATCAGTGGGCCGATCATCATGCTGGCCGGCATGGCGCCCAGCTGGGCCACCGAGGCGATCGATTGGATCGGCAACGCCGAAGCCGCCGACTGCACACCGGCCACCAGCCCCGGCGCCGCTCCGGTGACACTTTGCAGAGCCGGGCTGATCGCGGCCGACGCGGTGGTCGCCAGGCCGGTGAACTGGGCTCCGATATTGGCGGCCAGGCCGGCGAGGTCAACCGGCGGTACAGCGAACGGGGTCAGGCTCGCGGCCACCGCCGTCGCACCACCGTGGTAACCGACCATAGCGGCGACATCCTGCGCCCACATCTCCGCGTAGTCGAACTCATTGGCCGCGATCGCCGGCGTGTTGAAGCCCAGGAAATTCGTTGCGATCAAAGTCATCAACGACACCCGGTTCGCCGTCACCACCGCCGGGTGCACCGTCGCGGTCAACGCCCCTTCGAACGCCGACGCCGCCGTGCGCGCCAGCCCCGCCGCCGCGTCCGCCTGACCCGCGGCCAGCGTCATCCAGTCCTGGTATGGCAGCGCCGCTGCGGCCATGGATGCCGCCGCCGGGCCGGACCACGGCCCGCCCGTCAGACCGGAGATCACCGAACTGAACGACTGGGCCGAGGACGCCAGATCCGCCGCCAGTCCGTCCCAGGCTGCCGCCGCCGCATGCAGCGGACCTGGTCCGGCCCCGCTGAAAATCCTCGAGGAGTTGATCTCCGGAGGCAACCACGCAAAATCTAAAATCATCGCACCCCCAACCCCAGCGAGCGGTATCTCATTACTGTCCCCATTTGTCGCCTCGCAAGGTCATGGACTCAGCTGACTTTCAGCAACATCGCAGCCCGTTTCAAGGCAGTACCGGCACGCCACCGATCGCCTCCGCAAGCTGTTCGGGCAGGAAGGTCAGCAGGCCCGGCAGGATGCCGCCGAAGGCTGTACCGAAAAGCGGGATGGTCCCCGTCGTGCCGAAGATCTCGAGTGTGAGCGACGCCGTCCGCGCGGGGGCCAGGATCCCGCCGAGTGGCACGTTGGTCGTCGTCGTCAGGTCACCCAGCGTCACCGAAAGCGGCAGCGTCGCTTGGCCGTTGAGGAATCCGTCCAGCACGGCTACGGGGGTGTCGAGCAGCGCCGCGCCGGCGCTCAGCACGTTGCCGGTCTGCAGCGCACCGAGCACGGCGTTCGCGCTGTCGCCGAACGCGTTGGCGGTGGTGACGACCGGGCCTATCGCTTCCAGGCCGAGGACCAATGGCAGGCCCACATGCAGGTCGCCGGTGACCAGGTCCAAGGTCTGCGAGGTGTCGGTCAGGGTGGTGATCACATTGGTGAGGTGTTGCGAGATCTGAGCGGGAACCGAGCCGGCGGGGAGCATATCGGTGAGATGCTGCGCCATCTGCCCGGGCAGGCGCAGGATCGGCAAAAGGTCGCCCAGCGTGCCGGTCGGTGTGATGTTGATGAGCAGGGTCGTCGGGTCCTGGCTGGCGGATAGACCCGTCAGGAACAGGTTTCCGAATCCGGTCGCGACGCCGCGGACCGCGCCCGTGACATCGCCCGCCGCGAGCTGCTGCGTGGCGGCCTGCAACGCGGCGGGAAGCGCGCTCACACCTGCGCCGAAATCTTGAGCGGCGTTGGCGAGTGCGGTCGTAATCGTTTGCGCATAACCGATTTGCTGACCAAAGGCGGTCTGCGCGAACCCGAGTTGATTGCTGACGAACTGGCGGAGGAACGGCGCCGGGTTCGCCGCGACGGCATTCTCCAGCGCTTGCAGGTTGGTGGCCGTATTCGCGAAAAGTGTTTGATAAGAGAATGACTCGGCGCTCGCGTAAGCGACGCCCGCGCCGTTCAGCGACCCGGCGAAATGCTCGCCGAACGCGTGCGCTCGGGCATGAGCGGCTTGGAAGTCCGCGCCGAAACTGCCGAACATCGTCGCGACCGCATCCGATATCTCGTCCTGAGCCGCGGCAGCGATCGCGGTTGTCGGGCCGGCCGCGGCAGCGACGGCCTCGGTCAGCGAGGCACGAAGGCCCGCCAGATCGTCGGCCGCACCCTGCAGCAGTTCGGGCACCGCGATCACATACGACATATGAACCCCCCTCGAATGATTGGATTAATTGAAGAGACCCGACTTCGCGTCGCCCTTGTTGAAGAACCCGGAGTCGTCGTTGCCGGAGTTGCCGATACCGGAATTGAAGACGTTCGAATTTCCGATGCCGATGTTGTCGAAGCCGGTATTTGCGATGCCCGCCAGGAAGCTTCCGTGATTGTTGATGCCGACGTTATTGCCGTTGCCGGAGTTTCCGAAGCCGGATTCGAACGCCAGGCCGGTGTTCATGAACCCCGACGTATCGCCGCCGGTGTTGAAGAACCCCGATGAGTCCAGGCCGCTGGTGCCGAAACCGGAGCTCTTGACCCCGACCGGCGTGATGACACTGCCGAAACCGGTGTTGAGGTTGCCCGAGTCGAAGCCTCCGGTATTGCTGCGGCCGGCATTGGCCCATCCGGTGTTGATATCACCGGCATTGAAATCACCGGTGTTCAGCGAGCCGGCGTTCATGCTTCCGGTGTTCTGGAAGCCGGCATTTCCGTAGCCCAGGTTCTGCGAGCCGCCGTTCCCCCAGCCCATGTTGTTCGCACCGGCATTGCCGAGCCCGAAGTTGTTGAATCCGGCATTGAGCGCGCCGGTATTGCCCTGGCCCGCGTTACTGAGCCCGGTGTTGAAGCTGCCCGAGTTCTCCAGGCCGAAGCTGTGGTTGCCGGAGTTGAAGATGCCGATGTTGCCGGTGCCCGAGTTGAAGAAGCCGATGTTGCCGGTGCCCGAATTGCCGAAACCGATATTGCCGACGCCCGAGTTCAGCGCACCAATGCCCACCTGGTTGTCCCCGGTGAGGCCGAAGCCGATGTTGTTGTTGCCGGTGTTGCCGAAGCCGAAGTTGTGGTTGCCGGTGTTGGCCAGCCCGACGTTGTTGCTGCCGCGATTGCCCAGGCCCATGTTGGCGTCGCCGCGGTTGCCGTTGCCGACGTTGGAGCTGCCGAGGTTGCCGTTACCGAAGTTGCCGTTGCCTAGGTTGCCGCTACCGATGTTGCCCTGGCCCGAGTTTCCTGCTCCGGTGTTGTTGAAGCCCGAGTTGCCGCTGCCCACGTTCTGATTGCCCCGGTTGCCGTTGCCGACGTTGCCGTTGCCGGAATTGCCGCTGCCGAGGTTGGCGTCACCGAAGTTGCCGTTGCCCACGTTGCCGTTGCCGTGGTTGCCACCGCCGACGTTCTGGCCGCCGAGATTGCCGAGCACTGCCTGTATCTGCGCCAGACCGGGCAGGCCCGGCAGCGTCTGCTGCAGCGGCGCAAGCTGCGCGACCGCCGCCGAGGCCCCGCCGTGATAACCGGCCATCGCAGCCACATCCTGAGCCCACATGTCCTCGTAGCTGGCCTCAGCGGCGGCGATCGCCGGTGCATTCTGGCCGAACAGATTCGAAACCACAAGCGAGACAAGGTGATTACGAGTGGCTGCAACCACTGCGGGATGGACCGTGGCGGCCAGCGCCGCCTCGAACGCCGAGGCCGCGGCCCGCGCCTGACCGGCGGTGCTCTGAGCCTGGGCCGCCGCTTCCGACAGCCACCCCACATAGGGGGCGGCCGAACCGGCCATGGCGGCCGCCGCCGGACCCTGCCATACCTCCCCCGTCAGCCCCGACGCCACCGCTGCGAAGGAGCGCGCCGCCACGTCGAGTTCACCGGCCAGCGCGTCCCATGCCGTCGCTGCCGCCAACGTCGGCCCCGGCCCCGCACCCAGATACATCCGCGCCGAATTGATCTCTGGCGGCAACACCGCGAAATTCATGCCAGTCGTCCCTCCTTGCGGAAGTCAACGATGCGCTGCGGCGACCGGAGGAACGTCGGCCACAGGACGTAAATCCAGTGCCGGAGGGGGTCGTAGGTCGGGTTGGTTGAGGGTCGTACCCGCGGCGCAGCCCGCGAGCGTCCGCAAAATGCCGGCCACGGCGGCGTGTCCCCGGCAACACGCGCGCGCTCGCCAGCAGGGCCCACCGCGAGCGACCGCAAAATGCCGGTCGCGGCGGCGTGTCCCCGGCAACACGCGCGCACTCGCGGACACCAGCGCCCCGCGGCCGGATAGCGAACTTTTTGGACTCATGTTGAACCGTTGCCGGCCTCCGTGCGTGACACTGGGAGTCACAGGCACGGCATGAGGGCAGTGTGAATCGGGTTTGACATGTGCGTGAGCGAATTCCTGCCGACGAGAACAGTGACCCTGTTGCTCGCCGATGCCGAGCGCTCGGCGCCGTCATGGGAAGACGTGCCCGAGACGAGGGCGGGCGACCGGGAAGGCGTCCGCGACCTCGTGTCGGACATCATTGCCACGCACGGCGGGGCCGGTCCGGTCAGACCGGACGCCGAAGACAGCAGCGCCGACTCGTTCCTGGCCGTTTTCGCCCGGGCCACCGACGCACTCGCGTGCGCGATCGATTTGCAGCAGGCCCCGTTGGCCCCGATCCAGTTAAGAGTCGCGGTGCACACCGGCGAGGTGCATCTCGAAGGCCCGGGCACCTACACGGGACCCGCCGTCGACCGGGCAGCGCGGCTGCGCGAGCTGGCACACGGCGGCCAGGTGGTGGTCTCGGGCACCACCCACGACCTTGTTGCCGACCACCTCCCCGAAGACGTCTGGCTGGCCGACCTCGGCGCCCATCAGTTGCGCGACCTGCCCCGCCCCGAACGCGTGGCGCAGCTGTGCCACCCCGACCTGCGGATCGAGTTCCCACCCTTGCAGGGGTCCAAAAACGCTGCGGCACCGAATTTTCCGGCGCAGTTGACCCGCTTTGTCGGCCGCGCTGCCCAGATCAACGACGTACGCAAGTTCCTTGCCGACAACCGGCTGGTCACCCTGGCGGGTACCGGTGGCGTGGGAAAGACCCGCCTGGCGGCGCAGATCGCCGCACAAGCGGCGCCCGAGTTCGGCGGCGGCGTGTGGTTCGTCGATCTGGCGCCGGTGAGCCGGCCCGAGGTGGTGCCGGTGGCGGTGTTGCGTGCCCTGGGATTGCCCGACCAGCCAGGCCGTTCGGCGATCGACACGCTGGTGCGGTTCCTCGGCGTCAGGGACGCGCTGGTGGTTCTGGACAATTGCGAGCACCTGACCGATGCCTGCGCCGCGCTGGTCCGCGGGCTGTTGGGCCAGTGCCTGCACCTGACCATCTTGGCCACCAGCCGGGCACCCATCGGGGTTCCCGGAGAGCTGACCTGGAGGGTGCCGTCCCTGTCGCTCTCCGACGAAGCGATCGAGCTGTTCATCGACCGCGCCCGCCTGGCCCGGCCTGACTTCAGCGTCACCCCCTCCGACGTGGCAGCGGTGCAGGATATCTGTGGGCGACTCGACGGCCTGCCGCTGGGAATCGAGCTTGCGGCGGCGGCCGTGCGGGTGATGTCGCTCAGCGAGATTCTCGACGGGTTGCGCAACCGCTTCCGGCTTCTGACCGAAGGCGGGCCGGCACGGCGCCGCCACACTTTGGGCGCATCGGTCGACTGGTCGCACGCCCTGCTGACCGAACCCGAGCGAATGTTGTTCCGCCGCTTGGCCGTATTCAGCGGAGGCTTCGACCACGAAGCCGCGCGCACGGTGTGCGCCGACGCAGATCTGGCGCCGCATCAGGTTTTCGATCAGCTCGCCCTGTTGGTGGATAAATCACTGGTGCTGGCCGAAAGCTCAGCGGAGCGGACACGCTTCCGGATGCTGGAGACGGTGCGGCACTACGCGATGGAAAGGCTGCGCGAATCCGGTGAGGCCGATGCGTTGCGCGCACGCCACCGCGACCACTACGGGAGGATGGCCGCCGCGCTGGACAGCCCCACCGACGGTGCACACCAGCGCCGGATCGAACAGGTGGAGACCGAGATCGACAATCTCCGGACAGCGTTCGCACATTGCTGCGACCATCGCGAACCCGAGCCCGCGCTGGAACTCACGTCGGCGCTGCAGCCGCTCTGGCTGACGCGCGGGCGCATCCAGGAGGGGCTGGCGTGGTTCGACGCGGTGCTCACCGACCGCAGCGCCCTGTCCGGTGTATCGCCGGTGGTGCGCGGACGGGCGCTGGCCGACAGAGCCGCCCTGGACGCGTCGCGCAGCGTTCACGACAACCTCGAGCAGGCGCAGCAGGCGGTGGCCATCGCCCGCGACATCAGGGATCCCGCGCTGCTGGCCCGCGCGCTCACCTCGTGCGGCGCGATCAGTTCCTACAGCGCCGACGCGGCCCGCCCGTACCTGTCCGAGGCGATCGGCATCGCCCGCGATCTCGGCGACCGGTGGCGCTTGACGCAGATCCTCACGTGGCAGGCCTACGGCGCGTTCTACGCCGGTGCCCCGGTCGCCGGCTACGCGGCTTCCCAGGAGGGCCGAGACCTCGCCGAGCAGATCGGCGATCACTTCCACGCCCGCTCGTGCCGGTGGACGCTGGGTCTGGCGCAGATGATGAAAGGCGCTCTCGTCGAAGCGATCACGCAATTTCGCGCAGTCACCGCCGATGCCGATGCGGCGCACGACGTGCTGTTCCGGTGGGGCAGCCGGCTCGCATTGTGCAACGCTCTGGCGTTCCGCGGCGACACCGAAGCAGCCACCGCCGCCGCCAAGGCATCCCTGGCGGCCGCGGCGGACCTCTGGCCACACAATCAGGGATTCAGCTATGCGGTCCTGGCAACCGCCGCCGTGGCCGCCGGCGATGTCGCGGGCGCGGCCGCGGCCAGCGAGGCGGCCCAGGAACTGCTCAGCGTGCAGGGCGAACTGGCCGGCGCCAATACCAACCCGATGGCCGAAGTGGCCCTGGCGCGCGGCGATCTCATCACCGCGGGCCGCTGGGCCGACCAGGAGGTCGCGGCGTCGTCGGGTTGGCATCTGGCGCGGGCACTGACGACGCGCGCCCGCATCGCGATCGCCAAGCACGAGCCGGATCAGGCCGAACGGGATGCCCACAAAGCACTCGCCTGCGCCGCCGAACACGACGCGCACCTGGCCGTGCCGGACATCCTCGAATGCCTGGGCCGGCTGGCCGCGGACCGCCTGGGGCACCGGGATGCGGCGCGACTGTTGGCCGCGGCCAACCAGATTCGCCGCGAGCTCGGTTGCGTCCGGTTCAAGGTCTACGACGCCGACTACCACAGCATCCTCGCGCAATTACGGGAAGCTCTGGGCGACAGCGTATTTGACGAAGCGTGGCGGGAAGGCGAAGGCCTGTCCCTCGACGAGGCCGTCGCCTACGTGCGCCGCGGACGCGGTGAACGCAAGCGCCCGGCCAGCGGCTGGGCGGCACTGACTCCCACCGAGCGCGATGTCGTCCGGCTCGTCGCGGAGGGCCTGGCCAACAACGAAATCGCGGCCCGGCTGTTCGTTTCCCGGCGGACGGTGCAAACCCACCTCACGCACGTATACGCCAAGCTCGGTATCAGTTCCCGGGTGCAACTCGCCCATGAAGGTGTCTCCCACGGCTGACGCCGATATACGACCCCTCAGCCGCCCGATCTACGTCCTCTGACCGACGTTCCGCATCGCAGCATCCCGCACTGTCGAGTCAATCCTCGACGTTCAGGAGTGCAGCAATGTCGTTT
>NZ_LKTM01000331.1 GCF_001417955.2 Mycobacterium gordonae
GCGGAGCCGGTGGCGCCGCGGGATTCCTGGGCTTCGGCGGTCAGGCGGGCGGCCACGGCACCGGCGGTCAGGGCGGGGTGGGCGGTAACGGCGGGGCTGCCGACATCGGCGGCGCAGGAACCAGTTCCACGGCCCCCACCGCGGGTCAGCAGGGCTTCCAGGGTGGGGCAGGTGGTCGAGGCGGAGACGGCGGCGCCGGCATCAACGGGACGGGTGGCGGCGCGGGCGGCAAGGGCGGCATCGGCGGCGAGGGCGGCGACGGCGGCACGGGCGGCAGCAACACCGACGTCACCGGCGGCGGCTCCGGCGCCGAGGGCGGCAAAGGCGGTTCCGGGGGCGCGGCCGGCGGTGCCGGGGCCGGGTCAGACGGCGGCGCAAACGGGGCAATCGGCACCGGCGGGCGCGGCGGCAACGGCGGAGGCGGCGGTAACGGCGCCACCGGTACCGGCGGCTCCGCCGGCGCGTCACCCGCCGCGGGATTCCAGGGCGGCCAGGGAGGTGCGGGCGGCCAGGGCGGGGACGGCGGTGCCGGCATCAACGGCGCAGGTGGCGGCCAGGGAGGCAATGGCGGCCAAGGCGGATTCGGCGGCACGGGCGGTCAAGGTGGCGCCAACACCGCAGGCGGTGCCGGCGCCGAGGGCGGCAAGGGCGGCACCGGAGGCACAGCCGGAGCGGCCGGCATCGGCGGTGCCGGCGGCGGCAACGGATCGATCGGCGTGGGGGGCCAGGGCGGTGCAGGCGGCACCGGCGGCGGTGGTGGCACCGGCACCGCCGGAACCAATGCCGTCGCACCCACCAACGGATCACAGGGCGGCGCAGGCGGCGCCGGCGGCGTCGGCGGTGACGGCGGAGCCGGAATCGACGGCCAAGGTGGTGGTCAAGGCGGCATCGGAGGCGACGGTGGAAAGGGCGGCCACGGCGGTCAGGGCGGCAACAACACCGGCACCACCGGGGGTAGCGCCGCCGCGGGCGGTAAGGGCGGCACCGGCGGCGCGGCCGGAGCGGCAGGCGTCGGCGTGGACGGCGGCCTGAACGGGTCGCACGGCAGTGGCGGCCAGGGCGGGACCGGTGGCACCGGCGGCCAGGGCGGCACCGGCAACGCCGGTGGCAGCGGCAGCGGCCCCGGAAAGGGCAGCCAGGGAGGCCTGGGCGGCGCGGGCGGCATCGGCGGTGACGGCGGTGCCGGCATCGACGGCCAAGGTGGTGGTCAAGGCGGCATCGGAGGCGACGGCGGAAAGGGCGGCTACGGCGGCCAGGGCGGCAACAACACCGCGAGCAGCGGCGGCAACGGCAACAGTGGCGGTAAGGGCGGCACCGGCGGGGCGGCCGGGGCCGGCGGCAACGGCACCGACGGTGGTGCGGCCGGCTCGAACGGCGTCGGCGGCACGGGCGGCACGGGCGGTAACGGGGGCAACGGTGGCACAGGCAGCGCCGGCGCCACCTCGACGACCGCAGCCACGGCCGGCACAGGGAACCAGGGCGGCCAGGGCGGCGCCGGCGGTCAGGGCGGTGACGGCGGTGCCGGCATCGACCTGCAGGGCGGCGGCCAGGGTGGCCAGGGCGGCAATGGCGGCACGGGCGGCGCCGGTGGTGTCGGCGGCACCAACACCGGCACGAGCGGCGGTGGTGGTGGCGACGGCGGCAAGGGCGGCACCGGCGGCGCGGCCGGGGCGGCCGGATCCGGCCAGGCCGGCGGCGGCGACGGAACGATCGGAACCGGCGGACAAGGCGGCAAGGGCGGCACCGGCGGCAACGGGGGTACCGGCACAGCCGGTACCAGCAGTGGCGCGCCCACGAACGGCAGCCAGGGCGGCAAGGCCGGCGCGGGCGGCCAAGGCGGCAGCGGCGGCGCCGGCATCGACTTACTGGACGGCCAGGGTCCGCAGGGCGGAGGCCAGGGCGGCCAGGGCGGCACCGGCGGCGTCGGCGGTACCGGCGGCGCGGGCGGCAGCAACACCACGGCGGGCAGCACGACGGCCGCTGCCGATGGCGGCAAGGGCGGCACCGGTGGTACGGCCGGGGCCGCCGGCACCGGCACCGACGGCGGCGCCAGCGGATCGATCGGCACCGGCGGCCAAGGCGGCACCGGGGGTAAAGGTGGCACCGGCGCGACCGGGGCCGGCGGCAGCTCGGGCTCGGCGCCTACCGACGGCAAGCTGGGCGGTACCGCGGGTGCGGGCGGTGTCGGTGGTGACGGCGGCGCCGGCATCGGCGGCCTCGGCGGCGGTCAAGGTGGAACCGGTGGTCAGGGCGGCACCGGCGGCACCGGCGGCACCGGCGGCAGCAGCAACGCCACCGGCGGCAAGGCGACCGGCGGTGTCGGCGGCACCGGGGGCGTCGCCGGCACTGGCGGCGCCGGTGGCACCGGGACCGACGGCGGTTCTGGCGGTACCGGAGGCCAGGGTGGCACCGCCGGCACCGGCGGCGCCGGCGGTCTGGCGAATACCTCCGGCAAGGGCGGAAACGGCGGAACCGGCGGTATTGCCGGTACCGGCGGCGTGGGCGGCAATGCCGGCGGCGGAAACGGCAACGGGGGCACCGGCGGTTCCGGCGGCACCGGAGGTACCGGCGGCGTCGGCGGTAACTCCAGCATCTCCACCGGCGGTACTGGTGGCGACGGCAGCGTCGGCGGGACCGGCGGCACCGGCGGCACCGGTAGCGGCGCGGGCACGGGCGGCACTGGGGGCAGCGGTGGCACGGGCGGAGGCGGAGGCACCGGCGGCAGGAGCGGCTCTGTCAACGGCAAAGCCGGCGAGCCCGGAACGGGAGGCGGCGTCGGCAACGGTCCCACCGGTGTGAACGGTGGCACCGGCGGGAGCGGCGGCGGCCTCGGTACCGGCGGAGCCCCTGGTTAGCCGATGGGTAGTCGCGACCCGACCTGGCCGACCACCACGGGCAGCCCCGGATCACTCGGCGCGTCCAACGGCGACGGCGCCGCGCCCGCGGCCACCAGGTGCGCGGCGAACGAGGCGATCATCGCGCCGTTGTCGGTGCACAGTCGCGGTTTGGGAATCCGCAACGTCAGGCCCGCGTCGCGGCAGCGCTGCGTGGCCAGCTCGCGCAACCGCGAGTTCGCGGCCACCCCACCGGCGATCAGCAGCGTCGACACCCCCAATTCGGTTGCCGCACGCACCGCCTTTCGGGTGAGCACATCGGCCACCGCTTCCTGGAAGCCGGCGGCCACGTCGGCGGGCACGTAGGCGGGATTGCCCTCGACATAGCGGGCCACGGCGGTCTTCAGACCCGAGAAGCTGAAGGCGTACGGGTCATCGCGCGGCCCGGTCATGCCGCGCGGAAACACGACCGCGTCGCGGTCGCCGGTGCGGGCCAGCTCGTCGAGCACCCGGCCGCCCGGGTAGCCCAGGCCCAACAGCCGGGCCACCTTGTCGTAGGCCTCACCGGCCGCGTCGTCGACGGTGCTGCCCAGTTCTACGATCGGTTCTCCGAGAGAGCGGACGTGCAGCAGGTGGGTGTGCCCGCCGGACACCAGCAGGGCGACCGACTCGGGCAGTGGGCCGTGCTCGTAGACGTCGGCGGCCAGGTGTCCACCCAGGTGGTTCACCGCGTAGAACGGCACCCCCCAGGCGGCCGAATACGCTTTGGCCGCAGCAACTCCCACCAAGAGCGCACCCGCCAGCCCCGGTCCGATGGTGGCCGCGACGATGTCCGGCCTGGCCAGTCCGGCCGTCGCCAACGCCCGGCGCATCGCGGGACCCAGTGCCTCCAGGTGCGCCCGGGACGCGATCTCAGGCACCACTCCACCGAACCGGACGTGCTCGTCGACGCTGGACGCGACCTCGTCGGCCAGCAACGCCACGGTGCCGTCGGGGTCAAGCCGGGCAATCCCGACACCCGTTTCGTCGCAAGAGGTTTCGATGGCAAGGATGGTCGTCATCTATCGAGCGTCCCTCCGCATGGTGTACGCGTCGGCCCCGCTGACGCGGTAGTACCGCTTGCGCAGACCGATCTGCTCGAACCCCACACTGCGGTAGAGGCCGATGGCGGGTTCGTTGTCGGTACGGACCTCGAGGAACACCACTCCCCCGTCCGCGAAGTCCAGCAGGGCGCCGAGCAGTCGGCGGCCGATCCCGTGCCCCTGGTAGGCGGGGTCTACACCGATGGTGTGCACCTCGTACTCGAACGGCGCGATCCGCCCCAGCCGGGAGATGCCCGCATACCCGACGAGCGTGCCGCCGCTGCGGGCGCCGACGTAGTGGTTGGTCTTGCTGTGCAGTTCACGTTGGAACGCGACGGCCGGCCACGGGTCGTCGCCGTCAAACAACATCGCTTCCAGTTCGGCACACCGTGCGGCGTCCCCGTACGTCAGCGGACCCAGGGTGACCGGGTCGAGGTGGGCGGTCACGACCGAGCCGCCAGCGGCTTGGCGTCGGGTCGACGCAGGTACAGCGCCACCAGCGGCGCGGGTTCGGCGGACCACTCGGGCACCGCGCGCACCAGACCGGCCGGCGTCGGGTACCCGGGCTGGCAGTACGGCAGGTCGAACAGCGCCGCGTGCTCCGGGGACCCGGCGACCGCGCCCGCCGTACCCGGGTCGACGTCGGCCGCGGCGTTCACGGCGGGGCCTTCGGTGCGAACGCCGTCGCGGTAGCGCGCCCAGTAGACCTCCCGGCGTCGGGCGTCCGTCACCACCAAAGTCTCACCGGCGGTGAGCACGCCGATGGCGTCCAGGCTGCACACGCCGTGCACCGGGATGCCCAGTGCGTGCCCGTAGGCGGCCCCGCTCGCCATGCCGGCCCGCAGACCGGTGAACGGCCCGGGTCCGCAGCCCACCACCACGGCGTCCAGATCGGCCATCGTCAGCCCTGAATCGGAGAGCGCCGCAACAACATTGGGAGTCAGCCGCTCGGCGTGGGCGCGGGCGTCGACGGTGACCCGCTGCGCCAGGGTGGCACAGTCGTCGAGCCTGACGATGCCGGCCGTCACGGCCGGGGTGGAGGTGTCGAGCGTCAACAGGATCATGCGTGAACCCACTCCCACGTCGCGGTCCGCACGTCCGAATGGGCGAGGCGCTCGAGGCGGACGTCGAGGTGCCGTTCGGCGAGCCGCTCGACGAGCCCTTCGCCCCACTCCACCACCACGACGGCGTCTTCGAGATCGGTATCGAGGTCCAGCGAGTCGAGCTCGCCGAGCAGGTCCGCGCCGTGCTGGTCGAGCAGTCGGTAGACGTCGACATGGATCAGCGACGGATTGCCCGCGGAACGCGCGCGATGCACCCGCGCCAGCACGAACGTCGGCGACGTCACCGGGCCGTCGACGTCCATTGCCGCGGCAATTCCCTTGGCCAGCACTGTTTTTCCGGCACCCAGCGGACCCGAGAGTACGACCACGTCGCCGGCGCGCAACTTTTCGCCCAGCTTTGAACCGAGCGCGAGCGTGTCCTCGACACGCTCGAGCGTGGCCTTGCCGCCATCAAACCCAGAGTCAGCCACGGCGCCGAAACCGTCCACGTAGCCGCTCGCCGAATCGGCGGTAGTGCCACTTCAGCTTGCCCGGCTGTGACCGCTCGATCAGCCGGATCAGCCCGTCGTTGATGGTGTCCGGCTTGTCCAGCAACGCCAGGTGGCTGGCGCCAGGGACGATCACCAGCTCCGACTGCGGCAGCGAGGCAGCCATCAACCGGGAGTATTCGTCCGGGGTGAGCAGGTCGTGGTCTCCGCAGGCGATCAGGGTCGGGATCTTCAGCAGCGTCCACAGTCCCGCGGTTTCGTCGTGCTTCTCCAGGGCGCGCAGGAAGCCGACCAGGGTGGCGATCGGGGTGCCGTTCATCATCCGCTGGGAGAAGGCGTCCAGACTGCGGCTGACCTGCAGATCGCTGTAGGACGCGGCGCGCAGGATAGGGCCGATCAGGGACCGGGACACGTTGCGTCCCCGGTGCATCAGCTTCGGTGCGGATTTGGCGGTGAACCGGACCGCGTCCAGCGCCGGGTTTTTCAGGAACGCCCCCAGCGGTGAGCGGGTGACGCCTTCGGCGGCCGACGAGATCAGCGCCGCTCCCACGATGCGGCGGCCGTACTGTTCGGGGAATTGCCCGGCGTGCGACAGCACCGTCATGCCGCCCATCGAATGACCCACCAGAATGATCGGACCACGCGGCGCGGTGACCTGCAGCACCGTTTCCAGATCCTGGCCGAGTTGAGTGAGCGTGTAGGAGCCCGGCTCGCCCTCGCCGGACTGGCCGTGGCCACGCTGGTCGTAGAACACCATGCGCACCTGTGAACCCAGCACCTCGCCCAGCCGCATCCGCTGAAAGTGGAAGGCGCCCATCCGCAGACAGAAGCCGTGCGCGAAGACGACGGTCAGCGGTGCGTTGGGTGGCCCGGCCTCTCGGACCGCCAGCGGTACCCCGTCAGAGGTCATCACCACCTGGGCGCGGTCGCTGTCGAGTCGCTCGAAATCCTCGTCCGCCCAGGGGTCTTCGTCGGACGAGGTGCGTTCGATGATCGTCTTGCGGGCCGACGCACCAACCAGGGTGGCCACCGCGGTCAGCCCAGCACTACCCGCGAGCCAGGCCTTGCCCTTCGGGATGCGGTGGCTGTGGTCAGCGCTCAACGGCTTCGACCTCGCGGTAGGTCCTGGTGATCCGGCCGCGGATGCCGGTAACCACCTCGTAGTGGATCGTCCCGATCAGGTCGGCCCAATCCTGCGCGGTAGGTTCCCCGCGGGTGCCGGGCCCGAACAGGATCGCCTCGTCGCCCTCGGCCACGTCCGGCCGGCCGGGCCCCAGGTCGACGACGAACTGGTCCATACAGACCCGTCCCACCCCGGGGCGCCGACGGCCGTTGATCAGCACGTCCAGCCGCCCGCCCAGGGACCTGAACACGCCGTCGGCGTAGCCGATCGGAATCAGCGCCAGGTTCGTGTCGCGGGGGGCAATCCACGTGTGCGCGTAGGACACGCCCTCCCCGGCTTTGATCGACTTGACCAGTGCGACAGGGGATTTGACCGTCATGGCCGGAATCAGACCCATGTCGCCCAGTCTAGGCACCGGGCTGAGCCCATATATCGCGATGCCCGGGCGCACCAGGTCGAAGGTCAGGTCGGGACGGGCCATGGTGGCCGAGGAGTTCGACAGGTGTGCCACCTCGAAGCGCACCCCCTGATCGGCCGCATGGGACAGCATCTCGCGGAACCGCTGGGCCTGGATGTCGTTGATCGGCTGCTCGGGGGCGTCGGCGAAGACCATGTGCGACATCAGCCCGCGCAGTGTGATCGCCTCGTCCGCGACGGCCTGCTTGAGCGCGCTCACCATGGCGGGGAAGTCCGCCGCGGCCACGCCGTTGCGGTTCAGGCCGGTGTCCACCTTGACGGTGACGGTCGCCTGGGTGCCGGTCCGGTGTACCGCGTCCAGCACTTCTTCGAGTTGGCGCACCGAGGAGACCGCGATCTGCACGTCGCCCTGCAGGGCGGGAGCGAAGTCACAGCCCGGCGGATGCAGCCAGGCCAGAATCGGGTCCAGAATGCCGTCGGCCCGCAGCGCAAGAGCCTCCTCGACGGTGGCCACGCCGAGTTCGGTGGCGCCGGCGGCCAGCGCGGTAAAGGCGACGCGGGTCGCGCCGTGGCCGTATCCGTCGGCCTTGACCACGGCCATGACCTGCGCTTTTCCAGCATGTTCCCGCAGCACCCGCACGTTGTGCGCGATGGCGCCCAGGTCGATAACGGCCTCGGCGAGGACGCCCGGGGTCAGGGAGATCGGCGTGACGGACACGCCGACCATTGTCCCAGAACGTCAGAGTGGCGATCCAGAACGCTCAGTGGGCGAAGTGCTCCGCCTCGTAGTGCCCGCCGGGCTTGAGCTTGTCCAGCGATGCCAGCGCCTTGATGGCGTCGTCGTGCAGCGCCCGGGCCAGGTCGGCCGAGAGCCCCTCGCGCACCACGATGCGCAGCACCGACACGTCGGTCGCGTTGTCGGGCATGGTGTAGGCCGGCACCTGCCAGCCGTACCCCCGCAGCTCGTGGGAGACATCGAACTCGGTGTAGCCGCGGTCCTTGGCCAGCCGGAAGCTGACCACCGGAATGGCCGAGCCGTCGGAGATGATCTCCATGTGCTCGCCGGTGCGCAGCTGCTCACCCAGCCAGCGCGCGGTCGAGGACAGCGACTGCATGACCTGGGTGTAGCCCTCGCGGCCCAGCCGCAGGAAGTTGTAGTACTGGCCGACCACCTGGTTGCCCGGCCGGGAGAAGTTCAGCGTGAAGGTGGGCATGTCACCGCCCAGATAGTTGACCCGGAAAACCAGGTCCTCAGGCAGGTGTTCCGGGCTGCGCCACACCACGAACCCGATCCCGGGATAGGTCAGGCCGTACTTGTGGCCGCTGACGTTGATCGAGACCACGCGCGGCAGCCGGAAGTCCCACACCAGCTCCGGGTGCAGGAACGGCACCACGAACCCCCCGCTGGCGGCGTCGACGTGCACCGGAACGTCCACGCCACCGTCGGAGGCCAGCTTGTCCAGGGCCGCGCAGATCTCGGCGACGGGCTCAAGTTCGCCGGTGTAGGTGGTGCCCAGGATCGCGACCACGCCGATGGTGTCCTCGTCGACGGCGTCGAGAACCTGTTCGGGCGTGATGACGTAGCGGCCCTCCTCCATCGGCAGGTAGCGGGGTTCGACGTCGAAGTAGCGGCAGAACTTCTCCCAAACCACCTGCACGTTGGAGCCCATCACCAGGTTGGGGGTGCGGCCCTTCCAATCTTTGGTCTTGGCGCGCCAGCGCCACTTCAGCGCCAGACCGCCCAGCATCACCGCCTCGCTGGAGCCGATGGTGGACACGCCGACGGCGCTGCCGGGATCGTCGTCGCGCAGGCCCTCGGCGTGGAACAGGTCGGCCACCATGCACACACAGCGCTGCTCGATGGCCGCGGTCGCCGGGTATTCGTCTTTGTCGATCATGTTCTTGTCGAACGTCTCGGCCATCAGCTTCCCGGCTTCGGGGTCCATCCAGGTCGTGACGAAGGTGGCCAGGTTCAGCCGCGAACTGCCGTCGAGCATCAGCTCGTCGTGGATGAAGCGGTAGGCGGCTTCGGGATCCATCGACTCGTCGGGCATCCGCAGCGCCGGTACCGGCGCGGTGAACATGCGACCGGTGTAGGCCGGAGTGATCGAGTGGGTGGCCATCGACGGGTGGCTCTTGGACACGGCGATCCCTTTCGTTGCTGGTTGCTAAAGAGCGGCCACAGCTGCCCGGATGTGGTGCAGAATCCGCGACGACGAGGTCGGCGCCTCTCCGGGTCCCGGGTCGGCGGCCGACAGCGCCGCCGCCCGGGCGTGGACGAATGCCGCGGCCGCCGCGGCCTCGCCGGCGGGTAAACCGGAGGCCAGCAGCGCGCCGATCATCCCCGACAGCACGTCGCCGGACCCGGCGGTGGCCGCCCAGGACTGCCCGGCGGGGTTCAGGTAGACGGGCCCGCCGGGTTCGGCGATCACGGTGACGTTGCCCTTGAGCAGCACCGTGGCCCCCAGGGCGTCGGCGAGCCTGCGCGTCGCGCCCACCCGGTCGTCCCCGGGCGGCGATCCGGCCAGCCGGGCGAACTCCCCGGCGTGCGGTGTCAGCACCGTCGGTGCGGTGCGGTCGGCGACCAGCTCCGGATGGGCGGCCAGCATGGTCAACCCGTCGGCGTCCACCAGCACCGGCAGGTCGGTCTCCAGGGCGAACCACAGTGCGGCGGCGCCGGCCTCGTCGGTGCCCAGTCCCGGCCCGACCACCCAGGACTGCACCCGTCCGGCCGCCGCCGGGGTGGGTGAGGCGATCACTTCGGGCCAGCGCGCGAGCACTTCGCGATGGGCGCTGCCGGCGTAGCGGACCATGCCCGAGTGGGTCGCCACCGCCGCGCCGGTGCACAGCACCGCGGCGCCCGGGTAGGTCGAGGAGCCGGCCAGCACTCCGGTGACGCCCTGGGTGTACTTGTCGTCGCGGGCGCCCGGCACCGGCCAGCGCGCAACTACGTCGGCGGCCTCGAAACTGAGCAGGTCGGTGCCGGGCAGTTCCAGTCCGATGTCCACGAGTTCGACGCGGCCACAGTCAGCCAGCGCGTGCACGGGTTTGAGGCCGCCGAAGGTGACGGTGAGCGCGGCGCGCACCGCGGGTCCGGTGACGGCGCCGGTGGCCACGTCGATGCCACTGGGAATGTCGACGGCAACCACCGGGATGTCACCGGCCTGTTCGAAGACGTGAGCCGCCGCCGGCCGCAGCGGCCCCGAGCCGGAGATGCCCACTACTCCGTCGATCACCAGATCAGTTGTGGGATCGATGTTTTCGACGACACGCCCGCCCGCCTTGCGGAACGCGGCCAGCCCTTTTCGGTGGGTCTTGTCGGGGTTGAGCAGCACCGCGTCGGCGGCCGCACCGCGCCGTCGCAGGAAGGTCGCCGCCCACAGCGCGTCGCCGCCGTTGTCACCGGACCCTACGACCGCGCAGACCCGGCGGCCCGCGACTCCGCCCGTGCGGGCGGTCAGCTCACGGATAATCGCGGTGGCGAGGCCATAGGCGGCGCGTTTCATCAGTGCGCCGTCGGGCAGGCTGGCCAGCAGCGGCGCTTCCGCGTCGCGAATCGTGTCCGCAGAGTAGTAATGCCGCATCGTCAGCCCGGTGCTTCCTGTGTCTTGCGCCGTCCGAAGACGGCTTTGAACCGCTCGGCCGGATTCCAGGACCCGGTCTTGCGCTCGCGGGCCATCGGGAAGAAGGCGAGACCGATCAGCAGCGCCGCGAAATGGCCGATGGCGGTGAAGCTGAGCTCGATCCGGTCCATCACCAGCACGGGGAAACCGAAGATGAGCAGCAGCACCCCCAGGTAGCCCCAGCGCCAGGGCCGGGCGATGCGGTAGGTGAGTATCCCCATGACCCCGACCAGGAAGTAGCTGACCCCGATGTCGTGGGCGCGCACCGATCTCGACGAGGCGTCATGCATCTGAATAGCCAGGTAGAGCAGGCCTTCGCTGATATAGGTGGCGACGATGTGTGACGTCAATCCCACAGTCAGCCAACGCAATTGGCCGAGCCATCGCTCGGCCGGCGCCAGGAAGATGGTGAACAGCAGCAGGTAGGGCTCCAGGCTCCGGCCGTCAATCCACAACAGGCTGGAGAACAGCACACCCAGCGGATCGGTCGCCAGGGCGTGCACGTTGGTGTAGCGGTGCAACAGGATCGAGTGCAACTGGTGCCCGGTGAGCAGGTTCTGCACGATCGTCGTGATGGCCAGCGCGAGCAGCCAGCCGTAGGTCAGTGGCGCGCTGGTGACGTAGTGCCACACGATGCGCACCAACGCCCGGGCCCGTACCGATACCGATACCCTCGCCACCGTGTAACCCTTTCACGCCCGGTGTCGCTGCGTACAGCGTGGGGCGTCGCCCGACAGCGCAATAGGGAGCGCCGCATTCGTCACGAAACTTTGGCGTTCGGGCGCGGGCCGGTGCCACATGACCCACGCGACACCCGCTGTCACCCCGGTTATTCCTGACCCTCGATCATCGAGTTGGCCCAGGCGATGTGCCCTTCGAAGCCAAGCGATTCCGCCATTGCGCGATAGCGGTGCACCAGCTCCCAATATTCAGCATCCTCACAGCGGGCCCGGGCTACCAGCGCGCGCAATCGCAACAGCGTGATCTCGCGTATGGCCGAACCGTCGTGGACGCCCAGATTCGCCAACCGCTCGATCGCTTCGTGGGCCTCGGTAAGGTCGTCCACGTCGCCACGGTGCAGGAGTGTCTCCACTAGGACGCTGGTGGCGCAAACGCTGTAACCGAACCTTCCCTCCAGGTGTAGCTCGTCCGCGACTTTGCGCATCGCCGGAAGGGCGGCGTCGTGGTCACCGCGCCCCGCCTTCTCCTGGGCGGCCCATAACTCGACGACAGGTACCATCTGCAGGCCGACCTGCTTGCGCTGCAAGTTATCGGAAGCCTGCGCGATCAGCTGCAGTCCGCGCTGGCGGTCGGCCGAAGCCTCTCGACTCAGCAGCGCAACACCCAGCGTGTACTCGGCCATTGCCAGTGCGAGATCATTGCCGGCCGGCTCTGCCGTCTTCACCGCCTCCTCGATGCTGCGTACCGCGGAGTCGTCCACCCGCAGCACGCCGTAAGGGATCGCGTGACCGTAGGTCCAGATGACGACACCGGCGAACGTTATCGAGTCGTTGCTGTGTCGGGCGATCGCGACGGCGTCGTCGAGGTCTTGGCGCCAGCCGGGGCGGCCCAGCCACCACCGCGCAGTACTGCGCCATGCCACGGCGACCGCCAGCGGTGATGCAAAACCAAAGCTGGCGCCTTTGGCTGGGTCGCCGGCGGCCAGGTCGATGACGGTCTGCGACCACCGCAGGATTTCCCCGAAGTCACCAGCGTCCTCCCAGGTGGCGAACGCTGCGTGCGCCAACCCGGTGGTCAAGGTCGGATCGCCGATCGACTCGAGCAGCGCCATCTGTTCGGATGCCAGACGTGAGCCCTCACGCGCGCGCCGGGAGTAAAGCAGGTCGGCCAACAGCCCGGTCATGCCGACGGCTAACGACACCTTGTCCCCGGCGGCGTTGCACAACTCCCGCAGCTCCGCGAAGCGGCCCCGGCTTTCCTGGGCTGATCGGTCTTGGGAGTCGGTGGCACACAGCATGGTGCGGGGAGCAATGCGCATCGACAACCGGTCAGGGACATCGATGGGCAGTGCGTCGGCGATGCGGCTTGCCCGGTCCCAACTCGCCCGGGCGGCGCCGAGGTCACGGTTGGTGGACCACGCGGCGGCCCGCATGTGCCAGGCATACGCCGCGTGTAGCTCGCCGGCGGCCTGCAGATGTTCGGCGATCAGCGTCGCGTTTTCCTCCACCGAGTCCGGGTCGCTCTCTTGGATCGCGGCGGCCAGGCGTCGATGCCACTGGGCGCGATCGGATTTCAGTTGGGATTCGTAGGCCACCGCATGGATCAGCGGGTGGCGGAAGGCGTACTCGGCGCTCGGGGTAAATCGCACCGGATCGATCAGCTCGGCGCCTAGCAACCCATCGAGGGCCGGGTCGATGCCCAGCGCGGCGAGCAGCTCCGGTTGGAAGCGGGCACCGATCACCGACGCCGCGTTCAACGTCCGCTTGGACGCCGTGTCCAGGCGGTCGATGCGCGCCTCGATGGTCGCCTGCACCGTAGCCGGCACGCTGACGTCGGCGGCGTCGGCGCGGTTGACGTAGGCGCCGCGCACACCCTCCAGCACGTCGCGCTGCACCAATTCACGCACCATCTCCTCGGCGAAAAACGGGTTTCCACCGGCGCGCTCGGCGATGGTCGCGGCCAGGTCGGCCACCGAGAGATCCGTGCCCAGCAGCTCTGCGATCAGCGCCGCGGTGTCCGAATCACCCAGCGGAGCAAGGACTATTCTCTGTGCGCCGTGCGTCCGTGTCAGCGCTCCCTCGTACTCGGGGCGAGCGGTGATCAACACCATCGACCGGGTGCGTGAGATGACGGATAGAAAGTCGGCCAGCATAGACTCGCTGACCGCATCAATCCAGTGTGCATCCTCGATCAGGTACAGTGTCGGCTCGCTGCGCGCCAGCGTCGCGGTGTTGATCAGTGCGATTAACCGGCGTCGCCGGGCATCGGGGTCGATCTGAGGCAGCGGCACTTCGGGGTCCGCGATGCCGAGCAGATCATCAAATAGCACCAGATCCTGCGGGTCGACATGGCCGACTCGGTGCCGGACGCTGTTCCGGGCGGCCTCGCCGCCGAGGTCGGCCACGCCCATGCTCGCGCGCAGCAGCCGCGTCAGCGCATAAAATGGGACCTCAGTGGCATGCGACTCGCAGAAGGCCCAACACACTCCGACCCCGCGACCGGCGGCCAGCGCCGCGACTTCGCGGGCCGTCCGCGTCTTGCCGATGCCCGGCGGTCCCACCACAGTCACGACACCGCCGTAGCCGCCGATCGCGCGGTCCACCATGGCGTCAAGAGCCGCCATCTCCCAATGTCGGCCGACCAAGGTGGCGTCGGTGCGCCCGACTAGTTCATCGCGCGGGGCGATCCCCAGCAGCTGGCGCGCTCGCACCGGTTCTTCGGAGCCCTTGATGCGCACCCACTGCGGCTCACCCAGCTGCGCGGCGTATTCGACCAGACGCGCGGTGGACTCCGAGAGGAGCACCGCGCCTGGGGATGCAACGGCTTCCATTCGCTGCGCCAGTCCGACCGTCTCGCCGGTCGCGGCGTACCCCAGTGACCCCGAACCAATCTCACCTGCGATCACCCGGCCCGAGTTCAGACCCACCCGCAGCCGCAGGGTCACCCCGTCCCGGAATGCCACTTCACCCGCCAGTCCGTTGGCCTCCTCCTGGATTTCCAGGGCGGTCAGGCAGGCGCGAAAAGCATGATCCTCCAATGCGATTGGGGCACCAAACAGTGCCATCACGCCGTCGCCGTTGTACTCCACGGTCCCGCCGTAGCGCCGTACCACCGCCGCCGAGCGCTCCACCAGCTCGATCATGATTTCACGTAGCCGTTCCATGTCCACCGCGGCCGCAAGATCCATCGAGCGCACCACATCGGCGAACAGCACCGTCACCTGCTTGTACTGGGCTGTGTCACCGGGAACCGAAGTGGGATAACCGCATTCGTCACAGAATTTGGCGCTTTCGCGCAGGCCGGTGCCACATGACCTGCACGCCACCCCCGTTGTCATCCCTGGCTTAACCGATCTAAGAGTCCCGACTACTCAACCTTGAAGGATAAGGCGTTCACCTACGGCTTCTCGGGCCTATCGGATTTCACGGGCTTATCCGGTTGTTCCGGCGCCAGGTGCCGCCACCAGCAGGTGATGTAGATCAGCATCGAGAGCACCAGGACGACGATCACCCACAGTACGACCCTGACGTCGACCTCGGCCCCGAACGGCGGCGCGTTGGGCAGCGCGTTGCGCAGCGGCACCACCGCGAAGAGCATCGCTGCGTACCAGGTGGTCATCGGGGGCTGGAACTTACGCTTGTCCCGGGCCGTCTGCACCGCGACGAACAGTCCCATGCCGGCGAGTGCCACCAGAACCGCGATGATGACGACCGCGAACGTCTTGGTGCTCGGTGACCGCTCCAACTCCACCCGATACGGTGCGGCGGCCGCGGAATTGTCGGTCGTCGAGATGTCGATGCGCCAGCCGGCGAGACGGTCGGCGAACGTCACCGCCGCCCGTTCCGGCACCGGGTTGTCGCCCCGGAAGACCTCGACCGTGACCGGCCCGGAAACGTAGTGATCGAACGGCCAGTCGGTGACGGCTCCCGCGATGCTCAGTGGCACCGGAAAGCTGCCGGGCACCATGCCTTTCGACCATGAGCGCTTGGTGGGCGACGCCGCGGAGGTGACGACGACGCTGAATTCCTGGGTCAGATCATGGGTGCGGGGGTCGAGCAACGTAGGTCCGGGCACGATGGCGAGGTTGGCCAGCAGCACCGTGTTGCTCTGCTGAACTTCCTGCAAATCCATGGTGATGGTGGTTCCGTCGGTCATCGGCCGACCCTGGGTCAGGTCGTGCGGGCCATGACCGGCGCCGGCGTATACGAAGTTCGTGGCGATGTAGGCCGCGATGAACAGCAGCACACCGGCGATTCCGAGCTTCATATGTCATGCCTATAACCGTGTCCGAAAACCCGCAAGGACCAGCAGCGAACTCAATTCTCGGGTCTGAGATGCCGCCACCAGCAAGCGATGTACAGCGTCAGCGAAATCACCAACACCACAATGACCCACAGAATCACCGTCACGTCGATCCACGCGCCGACGGGGGGCGGGTCGGGGAGCGCGCCCCGCAGCGGCATCACCGCGAAGAGCATCGCCGCATACCAGGTGGTCATCGGCGGCTGAAATTTCCTTCGGTCGCGAAAGGTCTGCACCGCGACGAACAACGCCAGCACGGCGAGCGCGACCAGGACACCGAGAATGACGACGGCGAAGGCAGCGGTACTGGGTGACCGGTACAGATCCAGCCGGTAGGGCGCACGTTCGTTGCCCGCCCCGAGCCGATTGACCTCGATCTTCCAGCCGAGCAGCCGGTCGACCAGTGTCGCGGTGGCGGGTACCGGCGTCTGGGCTGTCCCGGTGAAGAGCTGCATCGCCAGGGGCCCCGACTCGTACTGGTCGAACGGCCAACTGGCGACATCACCGGTGAGGGTGACCGACACCGGAACGATGTCGGGCAGCGTGCCCTTGGGCCAGGTCCGCTTGCTCGTCGATACCACGGAGGTGGCTACGACGCTGAGATCGTCGTTCAGCGTGTGGGTCTCGGGGTCCAGCAGCGCCGGTCCCGGCAGGACGGTGATGTTTGCCCGCAGCACGCTGTTGTCGGACTGGATGTCCTCGATGTCGAAAGTCACCTTGGTTCCATCGGCCGGGGCGGGACCGTCGGCGATCCGACGTGGATGGCCCATACCGCTGTCGACGTACAAGACGATGGAGCCGATGTAGGCCGAGATGAAAAGCAGGACGCTCGCGATCGCAAGCTTCACGGGCCGGCCGGCTTCTCCGGCGCCAGATGCCGCCACCAGCAGGACACGTAGATCCCCATCGAGGCGACCAGGGCCACGATCACCCACAGCACCACGGTGACGTCCACCCACGCGCCGAACGGGGGCGCGTCCGGAAGCGCGTTGCGCAGCGGGATCACCGCAAAAAGCATGGCGGCGAACCACGTGGTCATCGGCGGCTGGAATTTGCGGCGGTCGCGCACCGTCTGCACGGCGACGAAGAGCGCGAAGCCGGCGATCGCGACAAGCACCCCGAGCAGGGCGATCGCGAGCGCCACGGTGCTCGGCGAGCGCTGCACCTCCGCGCGGTACGGCGTCTTGGCATCGCCCGTCCCGCCCTGTACCTCGACCTTCCACCCGGGCAGACGGTCGACGAATGTCACCGAAGCCCGCTCCGGCGTCTGCGGGGTGCCCCGGAACAGGTTGATCGACACCGGTTTGGAGACGTAGCTGTCGAAGGGCCAATCCGATACGTCGCCGCTGATGTTGAGCGAGACCGGGACGACGCCGGGCTGCGTCCCCTTCGGCCAGGTTCGGCTGGTCGGTGCGGTCGCGGATGTGGCGGCGACCGTCAGGTCTTCCTTGAGATTGCCGGTGAGCGGATCCAGTAGCGCGGGTCCGGGCGTCACCGTGAGGTCTCCGACGAGCGCGTTGCGGTAGGGCTGGATGCCCGTGATATCCAGCGTCACCGTCGTCCCGTCGGCCGATGGCTGGCCCTCGGTCAACGGATGGGCGGGGCCCATGCCGGCGAGCGCATAGAGCGCGACCAGGCCGACGTAAGACACCACGAAAACCCCGAGACTGACAATCCCCCACCTCATGGCGTCTCCGACTATTCGACTGTCACCGACTTCGCCAGATTACGCGGCTTGTCCACGTCATAGCCACGGGCCCGGGCCACCGACGCGGCGAACACCTGCAGCGGGATGGTCGACAGCAGCGGCTGCAAAAGTGTTGAAACCGAAGGTATTTCGATTAGGTGGTCGGCGTAGGGACGCACCGTCTCGTCACCCTCTTCGGCGATCACGATGGTTACCGCGCCCCGAGTCTGGATTTCGCGGATATTGGACAGCAGCTTCGCGTGCAGGGTCGCCGACCCTTTCGGCGAGGGCATGACGACGATCACCGGTAGGTCGTCTTCGATCAGCGCGATCGGGCCGTGCTTGAGTTCGCCGGCCGCAAAACCCTCGGCATGCATGTAGGCGAGTTCCTTGAGCTTGAGCGCGCCTTCCAGCGCGACCGGGTAGCCCACGTGGCGGCCCAGGAACAACACGGTCGACGACTGGGCGAACCGGTAAGCCAGATCGGCCACCGGGTCGGTCGCCGCGATCACCCGGGCAACCAGGTCCGGCATCGCCTCGAGTTCGCGGTACTCGCGTTCGACCTCGTCGGGGTACTTGGTGCCGCGGGCCTGCGCCAGCGCCAAGCCCACCAGGTAGTTGGCGGTGATCTGGGCCAGGAACGTCTTGGTGGAGGCCACCCCGATCTCCGGCCCGGCGCGGGTGTACAGCACCGCGTCGCACTCACGCGGGATCTGCGAGCCGTTGGTGTTGCAGATCGCCAGCACCTTGGCCTTCTGCTCTTTGGCGTGCCGAACGGCTTCCAGGGTGTCGGCCGTCTCCCCGGACTGGGAGATGGCGACGACCAGCGTGCTGCGGTCCAGAACCGGGTCGCGGTAGCGGAATTCGCTGGCGAGCTCGACCTCGACCGGCAGCCGCGTCCAGTGCTCGATCGCGTACTTGGCCAGCAGTCCGGAATGGTAGGCCGTGCCGCAGGCGACGACGAAGACCTTGTCGACCTCGCGCAGCTCCTGGTCGGAGAGGCGCTGCTCGTCGAGCACGATCCGGTTGTCCACGAAATGGCCGAGCAGTGTCTCGGCCACCGCGGTGGGCTGCTCCGCGATCTCCTTGAGCATGAAGTACTCGTAGCCGCCCTTCTCGGCGGCGGCCAGGTCCCAGTCGATATGAAATTCCCGGTACTCGCGGCCCGCTTGCAGGTCGTCGTTCCCGTGGAAGTCGAAGATCCGGTAGCCGTCGGCGGTGATCACCACCGCCTGGTCCTGGCCGAGTTCGACGGCCTGGCGGGTGTGTTCGATGAATGCGGCGACGTCGGAGCCGACGAACATCTCACCCTCGCCGATGCCGATGACCAGCGGCGTCGAGCGGCGGGCGGCGACGATGGTGCCCGGCTCGTCAGCGTTGGCGAAGACCAGGGTGAAGTGGCCTTCCAGCCGGCGCAGCACCGACAGCACGGATGCGGTGAAGTCCCCGGCCGTCTCGCCGTGGTGATACGCGCGCGAGACCAGGTGCACCGCAACCTCGGTGTCGGTGTCGCTGGCGAACTCCACGCCTTCGGCCTCCAACTCCTGGCGCAGCGCGGCGAAGTTCTCGATGATGCCGTTGTGAACGACGGCGATCTTGCCGGCGGCGTCGCGATGCGGGTGCGCGTTGCGGTCGGTGGGGCGGCCGTGGGTGGCCCAGCGGGTGTGGCCGAGGCCGGTGGTGCCGGACAGTTCGGCCGGAGCCATCTTGGCCAGTGCCGCCTCCAGATTGGCCAGCTGGCCGGCGCGGCGGCGCACCATGAGCTTGCCCCTGCCGTCGGCGAGCGCGATGCCAGAAGAGTCGTAGCCGCGGTATTCCATCCGGCGCAGGGCGTTCATCACGACGTCGCAGGCAGGACGCTGCCCGACGTAGCCGACGATTCCGCACATTCTGACCAGGGTAGTGCAGGCGCTGAATTATCACCGGGACCGGCGATATCGTTTATCTCTCTACCTGCATGAAAGGTCTGCTGTGTCACAGCCGTACCACCCGCCCGGCCCGTATCCACAGCCCGCCGCGTCCGGATATCCAGAGCCGCTGTTCCAGATCGGCCTGCTCAAGCACACCGGTGCGCTGATTTTCTGGCATCAGCAGACCTCGCGGTACACCGGCACGCTGCAGCAGTGTGAGCAGGCCTACAAAGACGCCCAGACCCACTGCCTGCTGGCCGGCTGGTGGAGTTTGGGTTCGCTCGTGGTGCTCAACTGGATCGCGCTGTTCTCCAATATGCGCGCCATCCGTCAGGTGCGGGCGCTGGCCCAGAACCCACACTCCTACGGGCACCACCAACACCCGGTGGCCCCGCCTGCCACCCCACCCGGCTGGTATCCCGACCCGTCCGGCCAACCCGTCCAGCGTTATTGGGACGGTGCGACGTGGACCGCCTTTACCCATCCACCGGGGCACCGCTAACGTCGACGGGTGGCCCGCATCCGCAAGCTCGTCGCCGCCCTGAACCGTCGTGGTCCACATCGTGTTCTGCGCGGTGACCTGGCCTTTGCCGGCCTGCCCGGCGTGGTGTACACCCCGGAGTCCGGGTACAACCTGCCCGGCATCGCCTTCGGGCATGACTGGCTGACCGGCTCGGCCCAGTATTCGGGCCTGCTGGAGCATCTGGCGTCCTGGGGCATCGTGGCCGGGGCGCCGGACACCCAACGTGGCCTCGTCCCGTCGGTGATGAACCTGGCATTCGATCTCGGCGTTGCCCTCGACATCGTCTCGGGTGTGCGGCTGGGCCCTGGCGAGATCAGCGTGCACCCCGCCAAGCTCGGGCTGGCCGGCCACGGGTTCGGCGCTTCGGCCGCGGTGTTCGCTGCGGCCGGCATGTCCGGTTCGGCCGGCAGGCCGCTGGCCGCGGTGGCCGCGCTCTTCCCGACGGTGACCGCTCCCCCGGCCGAGCTGCCGGCTGCGGGCCTGGACGTGCCGGGTCTCATCCTGACCGCCCCCGGTGATCCGAAAGCGCTCAACTCCAACGCCCTCGCACTGGACCGCGCCTGGGACAAGGCCACGCTGCGCATCGTCAGCAAGGCAGAAGCCGGCGGCCTGGTAGAGGGCCGGAGACTGCCGAAAGCCGTGGGGCTGGCCGGTTCTGATCGCAAGACCCAGCGGGCGGTCCGCGCGCTGCTGACCGGCTATCTGCTCTACACGCTGGCCGGCGACAAGACCTACCGCGATTTCGCCGATCCGGACGTGGCGCTGCCCCGAACCGACCCGGTGGATCCAGAAGCGCCACCGGTGACACCCGAAGAGAAGATCGTCGCACTGCTGAAGTGATCGGCGCGCGTGTGTCCCGGCGCACACGAGCGGGTAATGGCCACCTATGGCAGACGTGGAGACTCTGTACCAGCGTTGGATCAGCGAGCTGTGGGCCGGGCAGCCGGTCGCGGCGGAGATCGTCACCGATGACTTCGTCGGGCACTGGCCCGATCGGGAAGTGCACGGACCGGACGAACTGACGCAGATCATCGAGCAGACGCGGAATATGTTGAAGGAGCTGACCTTTGACATCGAACTCGGCCCGCTGCACGACGGCGACCTGGTCGCCGGCCGTTGGGTCGGCAGCGGCGAGAGCCCGGACGGCCCGGTGCGGTTCACCGGCAACGACATTCTGCGGCTCACCGATGACGGGCAGCGATTCGCCGAATACTGGACCGGCACAGCGACAGGCTGACGCGGGGCCCCGGAGCGGCCGTGGTAATTGTCGTTGATGCGGATCGGGATCGCGCTGGACTATTCGGGCGGCTTTCACGAGGCGGTCGACCGTGTCGTGGAACTCGAAAAAGTCGGTATCGACGTGGCCGTGGTCGCCGAGGCCTATGCCTTCGACGCCATCAGTCAGCTTGGCTTTCTGGCGGCCCGGACCAGCACCGTCGAACTGGCCTCGGGCGTGTTGCCTCTCTTCATCCGGACTCCCTCGCTGCTCGCCATGACGGCCGCCGGCCTGGACTACGTTTCCGGTGGCCGCTTCAACCTGGGCATCGGCACTTCCGGACCGCAGGTGATCGAGGGGTTCCACGGCGTCGAGTTCGACGCTCCGCTGGGCCGGACCCGGGAAGCCGTCGAGATCTGCCGGCAGGTTTGGCGCAGGGAGAGTCCGCTCGAGTACGACGGCAGGCACTATCAGATCCCGCTGCCCGCCGATCGCGGGACTGGCCTGGGCAAGGCCCTGAAGCTTATCAATCACCCTGTGCGGCAACGTATTCCGATATCGATCGCGGCACTGGGCCCGAAGAACGTGGAGCTTACCGCAGAGATCGCCGAAGGTTGGCAGCCGGCGTTCTACTATCCGGACAAGGCGCACCTGGTGTGGGGTGAGGCGCTGGCGGCCGGCGCCGCCAAGCGCGATCCTGAGCTTGGGCCCCTCGACGTCATGGTGGGCACGGCGCTCGCGATCGGCGACGACGTCGAGGACCGGTTCGCCTGGATCAAACCGCAATTGGCGCTCTACATCGGCGGCATGGGCGCAAGGGGCCGCAACTTCTACCACGACCTGGCCACCCGGTACGGGTTCGGCGAGGCCGCCGACCGAATCCAGGAGCTCTACCTGGCCGGCCGCAAACGCGAGGCGATCGACGCGCTGCCCGATGAACTGGTGCGCGGGGTCTCGCTGATCGGCCCGCGTGGGTTCATCGCCGAGCGGCTGGCCGTCTTCGCCGAATCGGGGGTGACCACGTTGCTGGTGCGGCCGGCGACGGCGGATGCCGGTGAAGCCGTTCGCTATGTCGAGGAGCTGCTGCAACTGCTTCCGTGACATCACTGCCCCGCCTGCGGGAGTTCGTTTGCCGCGATTTCGCAGGGCGTCGACCCCTTCGCGGGCGGGGTAGGAGGCGGCACCTCGACCGGCGGCGACTCCCCAGGGACCGTCCCGGTGACAGGTGATCCGGTTACCGGTCGCGCCGCACCGATCGGTTGCGAGACCGGCACGGCGGCCTCCCCCTGGAGTGGGGCGAACTCGGGTTTCTTCGGTTCTTCGGGTGCTTCGAGCCGGTCCGGTTCGGGCCGGTCGTTCTCGTCCTCGAACGGGTCGTCGGACAGGCTGTCGGCGGGGGCGCCGTCGGGGGCGGACGAGCCCAGCAGGTCACCCATACTCGCGACGATCCGGCTGGCGAGACTTCCAAGGCCACCGAGACCCTCCAGGCCACCGACACCTTGGGAGCCGACGCCGCCGTCGAGACCACCCGCGCCAACCGGTTCACCCGACCACCCGGTCCCTGATTCCATCGGCGCCGGCGCCGGCGCCGGTGCCGACCGGGGCGCGGCGGTAGTCGTGGGGATCGGCGCGAACCGTGCGAGCGCCGCCGGCAGCGTCCCAGCGGCCGGTCCTCGCGGCGGCTGGTCCAGCGGGCCGAAATCACCAGGGATCTCGAAGTAAGCGCGCGAGGCCGCAGCGAACCGGTCGGTGACCATGTCGTAGGCCGCTGTGACGCCCGCCCGGGTGGACAACATCGCCGACCGCCACTCATGGCGAATGTCGTTGTCCACGAACGGCTTGATCTGTTGGGCGACCACATCGCGGGCGCCCGCATCGGTCGCCACAGCGGCGGCCGCTGCCAGCCATGCCGGCCGCTGCGCCAGCGTGCGGTCGTCGATCGCAGTGGTCGTCGCGACCTTCGCGTCGACCAACTGCCACAGGTTGTCACGCAGCGACTCGCAACGCTGGGCCGCCGCGCGAACTTCGGTGACCAGCGCGCCGGCGGTGTCGCAGTGGCGCCGCAGAAACGCCACCGCGGCGTCGGCGCCCGACCCTGTCCACGCCGTCGCCAACGCATCGAGCTGGTCGCGCAGTAGTCGCAGCGCGTCCGTGGCCACCGACCCCGCGGCGCGCAACGCCACACAGTCACCGTCCAGGACGGGTAGGTCGAGCCCCTCTTCGCCGGCGTACCAGTCATGAATCAGCGCGGGGTCGCCGGTCAGGTCCGGATCCCGGTAACCGATCTGTTCGCAGGCCAACAGGTACGTCTGCGCGTGCTCAACCGCGGGCAGGCCTTCGGCCAGGCGTCCCACGACGTCCAGTCGCGCGGCCACGGTCAGGCGATCCGGGCCGCGGCATACGACTCCGCCTCAGCGTATCGATCGGCTGCGGCCCGCAGCGCGGCGGCGATTTCGACCGCCGCCCGCGACCACTGGGACAGCTCGGCGGCCAGGCGGTCGAGTTCGGCCCGCAATCGCTGGCCGCACGCGGCATACGCCCGGCCTGCCCGAGTACTGTCAAAGGCCAACCTCGACAAGTGGTTTGAGGCCGCCTCGCCGATCAGTTCCGCCGCGTCGTCGATCCGGCCGGCGATCCCTCGCACATCCGCGCTATCGAGTCTCATACCCCATTCGACGCCACGCGGGGCGCCGGGGTTCCACCCGGTTTTTAGCCGGCAGCGCCGACGGCGTCGGCCACGGTGGCCGCCAGCCGCTGCGCGATGTCCTCGTCGGCAGCCTCCACCATCACCCGGATGAGCGGTTCGGTTCCCGAGGGACGCAACAGGATTCGCCCGGTGTCACCGAGTTCGGCCTCGGCCTGCGCGACCGCGGTCTGCACCGACGGAGCCACGGCGGCGGTGGCCTTGTCGGCGACCTCAACGTTGATCAGCACCTGCGGCAACGTCTGCATCGCCGCGGCAAGAGTGGCCAGCGACGAACCGGTCTGCACCATCCGGGTCATCAGACGCAGCCCGGTGACGATGCCGTCGCCGGTGGACCCCAGGGCCGGCATCACGATGTGGCCGGACTGCTCGCCACCGAGGCTGTAGTCGCCGGCCCGCAGCTCTTCCAGGACGTAGCGGTCACCGACGCCAGTGGTGCGCACGGTCACGCCGGCGGCCCGCATGGCCAGATGGAGTCCGAGGTTGCTCATCACGGTCGCCACCAGCGTGTCGGATGCCAGTTCCCCGGCCTCCTTCATGGCCAGGGCCAGCACCACCATGATGGTGTCGCCGTCGACGAGTTCGCCGTTGGCGTCGACAGCCAGGCAGCGGTCGGCGTCGCCGTCGTGCGCGATCCCCAGGTCGGCGCGGTGGGCGATCACCGCTTCCCGCAGCGCCTCCAGATGGGTGGAGCCGCAGCGGTCGTTGATGTTGAGGCCGTTGGGTTCGGCGTTGATCGCGATGACGCGGGCTCCGGCAGCGCGGTAGGCGCTCGGAGCCGCTTGCGAGGCTGCGCCGTGGGCGCAGTCGACCACCACGGTGAGCCCATCCAGGCGGCTCGTACTGGCCTTGCCGACGTGACGCAGATAGCGTTCGGCCGCGTCCTCGGCGTCGACGACCCGGCCGATGCCCGCGCCGACCGGGCGCAGTCCCGGCCCGGTAGCGACCAGATTCTCGATCTGGTCTTCAGTGTCGTCGTCCAGCTTGTGGCCGCCGGGGCCGAAGATCTTGATGCCGTTGTCGGGCATCGGGTTGTGCGAGGCCGAGATCATCACGCCGAAGTCGGCGTCGTAAGCGCCAGTGAGGTAGGCGACTGCGGGCGTCGGAAGCACACCGACTCGCAGCGCGTCCACACCTTCGCTGCTCAGGCCCGCGATGACGGCGGCCTCGAGCATTTCACCGCTGGCCCGCGGATCGCGCCCGATCACAGCCATCCGGCGGCCGGGTCCGGTTGAACTCGCCAGGTGCCGCGCCGCGGCTGCGCCCAGCGCTAGCGCCAACTCGGCGGTCAGCTCGCGATTGGCGACTCCACGGACGCCGTCGGTGCCGAAAAGTCGACCCATGCGGACAAACCTCTCACAAGATAGCGATAGTGCTCATACCCACTTTTGGCTGCGAGCGTGCCGACCGGGCGTGCGACACGCCGACTGACACACGCTCGCAGCCAAAAAGTGGTGGCTGATCAGCGCTTGCTGTACTGAGGCGCCTTGCGAGCCTTCTTCAGGCCGTACTTCTTGCGTTCGGTGGCACGCGGGTCGCGGGTCAGGAAGCCGGCCTTCTTCAACGCCGGCCTGTCCTCGGGGGTCGCCACGATGAGCGCGCGGGCGATGCCCAGACGCAGTGCCCCGGCCTGGCCGGAGGGGCCGCCGCCGTGCAGGAGGGCGTAGATGTCGTAGCTTTCCAACCGCTCGACGGTCACCAGCGGCGCCTTGATGAGCTGCTGGTGCACCTTGTTCGGGAAGTAGTCCTCGAGGCTGCGGCCGTTGAGGTCGAACTTGCCGGTGCCGGGCACCAGGCGCACCCGCACCACAGCCTCCTTGCGGCGGCCGACGGTCTGGATCGGGCGCTCGAACACGAACGACTCGGTCTCGACCACGGCCTCTGCGACCTCGGTGGTTTCCAGACTGGTCTCGGTCACTGCGCCACCTGCTTGATCTCGAACGGAACCGGCTGCTGAGCGGTGTGGGGGTGCTCCGGGCCGGCGTAGACGCGAAGCTTCTTCTGGATCTGCCGGCTCAGCTTGTTCTTGGGCAGCATGCCGACGATCGCCTTCTCCACCACGCGGTCGGGGTGCTTCTGCAGCAGCTCACCGATGCTCCGCTGGCGCAGACCGCCGGGATACCCCGAGTGGTTGTAGGCCATCTTGCTCTGCAGTTTGTCGCCGCTGATGGCGACCTTTTCGGCGTTGATGACGATGACGAAGTCACCACCATCGACGTTGGGCGCGAACGTGGGCTTGTGCTTGCCGCGCAGCAGCGTCGCCGCTGCTACGGCAAGGCGGCCAAGCACAACGTCCGTGGCGTCGATGACGTACCACGACCGCGTGGTGTCACCCGCCTTGGGCGCATATGTGGGCACAGCGCTTACCTTCTCTTCTCTCGGGTGGATCCCGGTGCGAACCGGGGGCCGGTCAGGCGTTTGCGGTTGGGGCTGGTCTCGGCGACCGACAGTGACCCGAGGACCCACGTACCCGCAGGTACCGCACGCCAACGGAGCAGCTTACCGACGCGCATCCCCGCAGGTCAAAACGACTACCACGACCAACTGCCGGCCGCCCGGCGATCGGCGCCGGCCACCTCGGCTGCGCCGTCGCGGACCGCTTGTCCCAATTCGATCAGGATCTCATTGAGCGCGGTGGCCGCCTGGTGCCATTTGAGCTGTTCGGCCTGGTAGGCAGCGGCCGCCTGCCGGGTCCAGAGGTGCTGCAGCGGCGTGATCTGGGATCTCAGCTCATCCAGCGCCGCGTTGAAGCGTGCGGCTGTGGTGTGAATCTCCTGCCGGACGGAGTGTTCGATGGCGTCGAAGTGATACGACAGCGTTGAATCCATGACGGTCTCCGATCAGAGGGTTCCGCCGGTGGCGGCGATTCGGTCGGCATGGCTCTGGCCGGCCTCACGCAGCGCGGCTTCGTTGTGGCGGATGGTTTCGGCGATGGCGTGCAGGACGTGATGAAGCCGCGCCGACTCGGCGTTCCAGCGATCCACCACGTCCTTGAACCGCGCCGCGGCGGTCCCGCCCCACACCGACGGCGGTACGGCGCCCATCTGCCCGATGAATGCGTGCAGCATGGCCCGGATCTCGTCGTTGCGGACGTCTGTGGTTGCTGCGACCGATCTCATCAGGTCGAAGTCGGTGTTGAGTGCGTCGGCACCCGCAGAAATGCTCATCTGGTCCTCCTGTCGTCTCCTTGTTCGACCCGCGTGGACGCGGTTTGGTTCCATCGACTTCCCGGGTCTCACCCCACCGCGTGCGCGGTCCGCACGGCCTGCTCGCAGGCGGACCGGACGGAGTCCCGCTCCGCGGGCCGGCTCTGGCATCCGATGCTGATCCGCAGCGATCCGTCCAGCAGCACCGTCCACCGCACATCGTGGGCCGCCCGCACTTCGCGATAGGTCACTGCGGGACGGCCGGCGCTGACCCCGGCCGGGTCGAAGTCGACGAAGACCCCGGCTGGTTCGGCGTCGATCGCGCGGCGCAACCGGTCGGCGGCGCCGGCCAGCGTCTCGCCGGACGTCGGCGTTTGCGTGACGTGCAACGCCGACTCGGGGTCAGACGGTGAGGTGATCTGGACCCGCGCCGAACCCGGCCCGGAGGTGACGCGCTGGGTGAGCCAGCCGGCGGGGATCGTCAACGCCACGTCACCCTCGACCAGAACCGTCGTGGGCGCCGCGCGGGCCACCGGGGGCGGATTCTCGGCGGTCACCGCGGGCAGCACCAGACCCGCCGCGGTGACCGTGACGCCCGCGACCGCCAGCCGCGCACGAGTTCGACCGCCGAATGTCACGACCGGTTCCCGGTCCGGAATCGATGCCGCCGCGCGGGCCGGATTCGTCGCACCGATGTCCTCGACCGTGGTGACGAGGTGCCCGGTCGCAATGGCGTCGGTGATCGCTCGGGCGAGCCGACGTGCTCCGGGTACCGCGGTCGGGGCGTCGATCACCACGTTGCCCGGTGTCATCGTGGCGATGACGCGGGCAACCTCCTCGACGACGCCCTGCTCGCCGGTGCGGCGCGGCACCGCAACGACACCGTCTCCCGAGACGGCCACCAGCCGTTCGGCGATCTCCACCACTATCGCCGAATTCTGTTGTGCCAGAATAGAAGCCCGCGTGCATACGGTGGCCTCGGCGCCCGCGGCCGCGGTGACCACGTCGACCCGGGCCGTCGACCACCACGACGGACACATCACGAGCACGCCGAGGTGCCCCGCGGTCAACGAGCACAGCACGTCGCGCCACAGCTCGTCAACGGCGACCGGCCGCCCGTCCACCAACGCCACCGGGTCGTCCACGGCCTCCAGCGCCGCTACGAAGCGCGCGTCGGTCTCGGCTGTCGCGCAACACAATCGGCTGACGTGCAACGGCCCGGCCACGACGACCGCGCGGTGCGCGGTCACGCGGGCGGGCTCCAGGCCACCTGCACCAGCTGCTCGACGCCGGGGCGCGTGATCAGTGTGCCGCGACCGGGTGGCAGCGGTGCGGGTGGCCTCGACCCAAGCAGGGCACCCTCTTCCGGGCGGCCACTCATCATCAGTCCCATGCAGCCCAGGTCTCCCAGACCGGCGAGCAGCGGCTCGAACAATGCCCGCGCGGCGCCCCCGCTCCGTCGCGCGGCAATCATGTGCAGTCCCAGATCTGTTGCATACGGCAGGTATTCGAGCAACGGGAGTAACGGGTTCGCGGTCGACGTGGTGACCAGGTCATAGTCGTCGACGACGAGGTAGATCTCGGGACCGGTCCACCATGATCTTGCCTGCAGCTCTGCCTGGCCGACCTCAGGACCCGGCATCCGCAGCCGCAGCAGATCGACCAGCTCCGACACCAGAACCTCCAGGGCCGCGGGCGCCATGGCGTACCCGCCCAGATGTTCCGACATGACGACGCCGAGCAGTGTGCGCCGGAAGTCGACCAGGAACAGCCGGGCCTGCACCGCGCTGTTTATGCGGACGACCTCGCGGCACAGGGTCCGCAGCGCGGCGGTCTTGCCGCAGCCGTTGTCCCCGAGTATCAACAGGTGCGACCGCTGCTGGAAATCAATTGCAGCCGGCTGCAATCGGTGTTCTTCGAGACCGAGCACGATCCGGGGCTCGTGTTCGAGGACGACGGCGTCGTAGTCGACCTGGGTGGGTAACAGCGGTATCGGCGGCGCTGCGGGGCCGCCGCGGTGCAATTCGAGTTCCTCCGGTCCCGGCAGGGCGACCATCATGTGCAGGCCGTCCACGCTGAGACCGCGACCGGGACGGTCGGTGGGGACCTGACGGGCCTGCCGGCGGTCAAGCTCGGAATCGGCGGGATCACCGAGCCGCAACTCGATGCGGGTGCCGAGCCGATCTTTAAGCGCCGGCCTGATCTCCGCCCAGCGACCGGCTGACACCAGCACGTGCACCCCGTACGAAAGTCCCTGAGCCGCAAGCGCGGTGATCGAATCCGCGACCGCGTCGAAGTCCTGGCGCAGGCCCGCCCACCCGTCGACCACGAGGAACACGTCCGGGAAGCAGTCGAGCGGACCACCGTCGCGGCGGCATACCTCGCGGGCGTGTACCGCCGATTCCATCTCGGCCGCCATACGCCAGACGAGCTCTGGCTGAGTCCGGTCGGCGACCGCGCCGACGTGCGGCATGCCGCGCAGGGCGGACAGTGCTCCGCCCCCGAAGTCGAGGCAATAGAACTGCACCTGTCCGGGACTGTGCGTGGCGGCCAATGCGGTGATGAGGGTGCACACCGCCGTCGACTTGCCCGACCGGGGCGCTCCGACAACGGCGACATTGCCGGCGGCACCCGACAGGTCGACCGTCAGCGGCACGCGACACTGCTCGTAGGGACGGTCGACGACGCCTATCGGAACGACCAGACGTGTCGGCCTTCGACCGGCCAGCAGCGTCCGCAGCCGGGGCGCCACATTCAGCGGAGGCAACCACACCTGGTGGGCGGGAGGCCCCTGGTGCTCCAGGCGGTCGAGGAGCGTGTGCAGGAGCGAGGGGCCGGGTTCCTGCTCCGAATGGCGCACTGCCTCATAGTTTTCGGCGGTGAAGCGGCGTACGCCGGGCGCTGCCGGGCCGGCGGCACCGTCCGACGGTGACGGTCCCGACACGCAAGCGGCCTGGAAGCGGACCAGCTCTCCGCTGGCGGCGCGCAGCAACCCCGCTCCCGGCGTGCTCGGCAGTTCGTAAGCGTCCGGGGTGCCCAGCACCGCACGTGACTCGCCGGCGGACAGGGTCTTCAGGCAGATCCGGTAGGACAGGTGGGCTTCCAAGCCACGCAGCCGCCCCTCGTCAAGCCGTTGACTGGCCAGCAGCAGGTGCATGCCGAGGGATCGTCCGACCCGACCGATCGCGACGAACGTGTCGGCGAAATCGGGATGCTGACTGAGCAGTTCGGAGAACTCGTCGACGATGATGAACAGTGTCGGCAGCGCAACCGATCCGGGCGCCCGAGCCTGGGCGTACGCCGCCGCGCTGGCGAAGTTACCGGCCTTACGCAGCAACTGTTGCCGTCGGTTGATCTCTCCCGCCAGGGCCTCACGCATCCGTGCGACCAGGGCTGCCTCGTCGGCGAGGTTGGTGATGACCGCCGCCACATGCGGCGCCCTGGCGAAGTCGAGAAATGTTGCGCCCCCTTTAAAGTCGATCAGCAGTAAATTCAGCACCTCGGGTGAGTTGCGGATCATCATGCCCATCGCGACGGTGCGCAGCAGCTCGGACTTGCCCGATCCGGTGGCTCCGACGCATAGCCCGTGCGGCCCGATCCCCTCCTCGGCCGCCTCCTTGATGTCCAGCAGCACGGGCTGGCCGTCCAGGGTGGCGCCGATCGGGACCCGCAAGCGTTCCCGGCGATTCTGGTTGTGCCACAACGCGATCGGGTCGGCACCGTTGCCGGGGAAAACGGCCGTGCCGGCGGGTCCTGGCGCACCTGAGGCGGACGCCGCAATCCGGCGCGCGCACACCACCGCATCGTCTCGGTCGAGGTAGTCGGGAGCCTCCAGCAGGTCCTGCCCGGCGGAATGCCGAATCGTCAACGATGACGCCGGAACGCCGGTCCGCAGCACGGTCGCACCGCTGATCTCAACGTCGTCGTTTCCGGCAGCGTCGACGATCACCACCACATGCGGGTGCACCATCCGCGCCGAACCGGCCGGGTCCGTTGCGCTCGGATGTTGATTGTGCGGCAGCCACTTCAACCAGTCCCACTCCGCTCGATCCGTCACGGCAGCGACGATCAGCAACTTCTCGGGCGGATGCGCTATCGCCAGCTGGCAGACGATTGCGCGGAGCAGTCCGCGCACCCGGTCTGCGTCGCCATCGATGGTCGTCCTGTCCAGTACGCGTAGCGGTATCGCGATCGGCGCATCCGGGAGCGTCGAATATGTTCGCACGAAGCGATTCAGGGCCGAGACGGTCAGAGGATCACACCGGCGCGCAGGTCGTCCCGGCGCGACCACCAGAGCGGGTTTCAGCGGAATACTTCCGACACCGACCCTGACCGAGCAGGACTCCGCTTCGGTGGACTGTCGCCTCCACATGCGGTCGCCGCCTGTCAACGTCCAGAGACTGTCCGGCTCTGGATGCAACGTCGTCAACGACGCATGCTGCGCGACAATGGCTTCGGTGACTTTCGGGCGCAATGCGCACAGGTAGTCCAGATACTCGTCCCGGTCACCGGCTATCGCCGCACCCCGGCGTCTGCCCCGCCCGGCCGTCAGGGCCAGCGACACCAGCATCATGGCGGGAACGGCCAACAATGCGGGGTTGCGCGCGGCGGGAGACCCGGTGCAGAGGACCACTCCGGCGACGGCCACGGACGCGACGGCCATCACGGCCGGCAGCACCAGCGTGCTCGAGGACGCCGATTGCGACAGTTCGGGCGGGGCGGCTACTTCGATGACCGCGGCCATAGTTCGACGACGTTAAGCGGCACCGAGATTCATGGCAATTCAGTTGTGGATAGCCGTAAGCAGCGCGCTGCCGAACCGTTTAGCGTGCCGAGGATGTCTACACCCGATCCGGAGTTGCGTCGCGTTTCCGTCCACGCCGGCAGCGCCTCCGTCGACCTGACATTGCCCGCCGCGGTGCCCGTTGCGGAGTTGATCCCGCCGATCGTCGATGTGTTGGGGGGCGTGACACCGGGGGCGCGCTACCACCTGGCGCGGCTCGGCTGCGCCCCGTTGCCGAACTCGACAACACTGCGGCAGAACGGTGTTCGTGACGGTACCGCGTTGGTGCTGAGCCGGCAGCCGCCCGCACCCCCGGCCGTGCGTTACGACGACGAGGCCCAAGCGGTGTCCGCGGCGCTGGTCCGCTCCCCGCGGTCCTGGCGGGGAATGACCGCCGGTCTGGCCGCCGCCTGCTTCGCCGGCGTAGGCGCGCTGGTGCTGGTTCGCTGGGCAGGTGGCGCCGCCCATGCCGACATCGCCGCAGCGGCAGCGGTCGTCGCCGCTGTAACTGCCCTGATGTCTGCGGTTATCGTCCTGCGCGTCCACCGTGACCCGATCGCCGGCCTCACCCTCAACCTCATTGCCACAACGTCTGCGGCACTGGCTGGTCTGCTCGCGGTGCCCGGTGCTCCCGGCGCCCCGCATCTGCTGCTCGCCGCGATGGCGGCCGGCGCCATGGCGGTCCTGGCGGCCCGCGTAACCGGTTGTGGCTCCGTCACATTGGTCGCGACGGCATGCTGTGCGCTGGTCGCGGCCGCGGCCGCGCTGGCCATCATCGTCACCGGAGCGCCGTCGCACGCCGTCGGGTCGGTGACCGCGCTCGCCTGCCTAGGACTTATCGAGGTCTCACCGCGGCTGTCGATCCGGTTGGCCGGCCTGGTGCCCGGCATCGAGCACGATGACCCCAGGCCCGAAAGTGAACTGACGGCCAGGGCCTTGCGTGCCGACAGTTGGCTGACCGGTCTGCGCGGCGGCTGCGCGGCGGCTGCGGCCGTTGCCGCCGCGACCGCCGCGCTGGCCGTACACCGGGCGATCGCGCTGGCCGCCCTCACCGCAGCCGTGTTGATGCTGCACGCACGGACCGACAGGGCACGGGCACCGATGTATGTCATCATCGGAATCGGCACGCTGACAACCACATTCGTGATTGCGGCCGTCGACCTGCCGCAGCAGGCGCCGTGGATCGCCGCGCTGTCCGCTGCGGCGGCTGTCGCAGCGATCTACCCGGGTTTCGTGGCTCCCGCCGTCACGCCGATGGCGCGCCGCGGTGTCAATGCCATGGGGTGCATTGCGCTCGCCGCCGTGGCTCCGCTGGCGTGCTGGACGTGTGGCGCGTTCGGCGCCGTCCGCGGCTTGAGTCTGGTTCGTGCGTGAGCGCCGTCCGGGTGGTGCGTCCCCTGCTCGTCGCGGTGCTGGTGTCCCAGTGTGCGGCACCGCCCGCGCAGGCGGTCACGCCGCCGACGGTCGACGAGAAGTGGCTGCCGGCGCCGGCATTGCCGGCACCCGTGCAACCCACCGTGCAACGAGAGACGTGCGCGGTGGCCACGATGGAACCCGGTGGCGCAGAGGCGCCGGCGCAGCTCGCGGGCATCGACCTGCCGCAGATCTGGCAACTCACCCGAGGTTCAGGTCAGCGAGTTGCCGTCATCGACACCGGAGTGCACCGGCACCCCCTACTGAAGAACCTGATAGCCGGCGGTGATTACGTGGCCACCGGAGACGGCACCCAGGACTGCGACGCCCACGGCACCCTGGTCGCCGGCATCATCGCCGCCGCAACGGATTCCGCATACACCGGGATAGCTCCCGACGTCACGCTGATCAGCATCCGCCAGTCCAGCTCCAAGTTCGCGCCTGCCGCCAAACGCTCCGACGGCGGTGTCGGCGACGTCGCGACGCTGGCCAGGGCCGTGCGCACGGCCGCCGATCTGGGGGCCACCGTGATCAACATTTCGTCCGTCGCCTGCGCCCCGGTGGCCCAGGCGCCCGACGACCGGGCGCTGGGCGCCGCACTCGCCTATGCGGTGGACGTCAAGAACGCGGTTGTGGTGGCGGCGGCCGGCAACAGCGGGTCGCACTGCCCACCCCAGCCGGCCGGCGTCACTCGCGACACCGTGGCGGTGGTGGTCAGCCCAGCCTGGTACGACGACTACGTGCTGACCGTCGGTTCGGTTGATTCCCAGGGCATTCCGTCATCGTTCACCGTGGCCGGTCCGTGGGTGGATGTCGCGGCCACGGGTGAGGGGGTCACCTCGCTCAACCCGGTCGGTGACGGACTGGTGAACCGGACCGACGGACAATCGGCCATCTCGGGCACCAGCTACGCGGCTCCGGTCGTCAGCGGACTGGCCGCCCTGATCCGGGCCCGCTTCCCGGCGTTGACCGCCCGTCAGGTGATGCAGCGCATCGAGGCCACTGCGCACCACCCGGCCGCCGGATGGGACCCGCTGGTCGGCAACGGCACCATCGACGCTCTCGCTGCGGTCAGCGCCGACATCCCGCCCAGTGCCGCACCCGGTGCCAAGCCGCTCGGCGTGCCGGCACCGGGTACCAGCACCCGCCCGGACAACCGGCGGCGCATGGTCGTCGGCGCCGCGATCTGCCTGACGCTCATGCTGGGGGCGCTGGCGACGAGTCGACGCTCAGGGTCCCGGCTGCAGGGTGTCCCGGGCGACTGACGCCTTCTCCCGGCTCAGTTCCGGTCCGCACGGCAACGCGGCCAGCACCGGCCACGGCGCCGGCGTTGGCGTCGCTGGCAGCCCGAGCAGGTGAGCCGCTTCGTCGTCGTGGATCGCGAACCGCACCCCGGTGTCGGTCACCAGATAGCGAGTGTCCACCCGGGTGCTGTTTCCGACCCGGCTCTGCGTGGCCACGTAGGCACTGTGGCCCGCGGCGAGGGAGAATGCATCCACCGCCGGTCCGGGTCCGTCGGCTTGCGCCAGCCTCACCGCCCCCGTGGCCGACGGGCGCGGGTCGGCCAGAAATCCGATGTCGGGCGGACCCGACGCGACGGGAGTCCACACCGCACACCACGTCGAACCCCCGGGGTCCGACGGCACCTGCTCGGGGATCCCGGAGACCGGCAATGTGTCCACGCTGGGGGCCGTGCGCAGCAGGCCGGGGTCCACGGTGGTGATCTCGGCCGAGACCTCGAACCGGAGCAGGTCCGCGATGACCTGGCTGATTCGCTGGACCCCGGCGTTGAGCACGACGTAATACTCGTCACCCGCGGCGCGTGTGATTCGTAGCACAGTGCCCACCCGAAACCCGGGCAGCCATGCCCCCGCGGGGCCGCCCGCGCCAGGTAGCCGGGGAGCCGCGATGGGCGGTGCCTCCGGAACGGCATTCAGCAAAGTCTGAGAGACGATGCGTGGAGCCCGGTCCGGCAACCTCAACGCTCGCACGACAGCACGATCGGCGAGGTCCACCAGCGCCCGCCGGCCGCGGTACAGCAGGTAGGCCGGCCCGCCGGTACGGGCGGCCACCAGCAGCGCTTGTCCGCCGCCGACGCGACCGGCCGGCGAATCCACCCCCAGTAAGACCGCCGTCCCTCCCGCACTGTCACACACCGTCCAGCGCGACTCCTGCGCAGGCAGCGCCGGAGCAATCAATCCCGGTGCTCCCGGAATACCAAGCAGTGGGCCGCGTTTGGTCCGCGCCAGCGCAGACTCCGCCACCGGTCGCGGATTGGCATCGGTCGCGGCGATCAACCGCGCAGACGCCAGGTTCAGCACCGGATGCCAGGTGTCCGCGACCTTCACATACAGCGCCCCGGAGGCCTGACCCATTACGATCCGAGCGTCGCCCAGACCGGGCTGAGGCCAGAGCCGGCTGAGGAGCAGGCAACCCGTCAAGGCGATGACGGTCAAGACACACCCCACCGCCAGCGAATTCCGCCACAACCTCCCGGGTGAGCACTGCAGCACGTCCAGCAAAGCAATCTCGATGCGCCGCAGCCGGTAACGGTACCCACTCACCTGCAGCCACGTCGCCACCTGCAGCGCCACACATCTCCCATATCGTCGTCCTGCCCGTCGGTTACGGTAGGCCGTCCACGGGCTGCGCCTGACCCGTTATCCACAACGCTGGAGGTTTTGCTCTGCCGCGCCGCGGGTAAAATTTCGGCGTGTATCAGCACTTCATGCGCCTTGCCGGTCGGGCCGGTGTAGGCCTCGCAGCCCTGTTCGCCGCTGTCCTGCCGGTCAGCCCGCTCGCCTCGGCGCCGTCCGCGTGGGCCGACGACTGCCCTGACGCCGAGGTGGTGTTCGCCCGGGGAACCAATGAGGCTCCGGGCCTGGGCCGGGTGGGCGACGCGTTCGTGGACTCGCTGCGTCAACAAACCAGTGGTCTCAACATCCGCACCTACGGCGTCAACTACGCGGCCAGCAAGTTGCAATTGCACGGCGGCGATGGAGCCAATGACGTGATCACTCACGTCAAAGCCACGGTGTCCTCCTGCCCGAACACCAAAATCGTGCTGGGCGGTTACTCGCAGGGTGCGTCCGTGATGGACATCGTGGCCGGCGTTCCGATCGGCGGCATCAGTTGGGGCAGTTCCCTGCCGCCCGAATACGTCGGCAACGTCGCGGCGGTGGTCACCTTCGGCGACATCGCCGACCGTGCCGGCGGATCACTGCCTACCAAGAGCACCCTGCTCGGCTCCAAAGCCGTCGACTACTGCAATCCGCAGGACCCGATCTGCCACGCCGGCGCCGGCAACGAGTGGAGCGGACATACCGAAGGCTACGTGCCCTTCTACACGACCCAGGGGGCCGCTTTCGCCGCGCCCAAGATCATGAACGGCACTCCGCACATGCCCGGCCAGCTGCCCCTCGTTCCTCAGATACCGGGCGTCGTGCCGCAGAACCCCGCCCTGGCACCGCAGGTGCCCGCCACTCCCATCACTCCGGTGCAGCAGCCCGTCGTTCAGGTGCAGTGACGCACCGTCGACAACGCCTAGCATTGGGGCCATGAGATGCGCCCCCCTGGGTCGGTTGACGGCCGCCGCACTCGCGGCGGCCGCTCTGTTGGTGGCCCCTCCGCTGGCACCGCCGGCGCAGGCAGCTTGCCCGGACGTCGAGGTGATCTTCGCCCGCGGAACCGGCGAGCCGCCCGGCCTCGGCCGGGTGGGTAACGCTCTGGTCGGGTCGCTGCGCCAGCAGACCGGCCGCAATATCGGCGCCTACGGTGTGAACTATCCCGCCAGCCGGGACTTCCTGGCCGCCACCGACGGAGCCAACGACGCCAGCGACCATGTGCAGCAGATGGCCAACTCCTGCCCCGACACCAGGATGGTGCTCGGTGGCTATTCCCAGGGCGCCGCGGTTATCGACATCGTCACCGCCGCACCGCTGGCCGGCCTCGGTTTCACCCAGCCACTGCCACCCGAAGCTGCCGACCATGTCTCCGCGGTCACCCTGTTCGGCAATCCGTCCGGCCGGGCCGGCGGCTTGTTGACCGCGCTGAGCCCGCAATTCGGCGGCAAAATACTCAACCTGTGCAACGAGGGCGACCCGATCTGCTCCGACGGCAACGTATGGAAGGCGCACCTGGGCTACGTCCCCGGCCTGACCAATGAGGCCGCAAACTTCGTCGCGGGCAGGATTTAGCGGGGCGAACGGATGTCGCGGGTGATCAGATTGCGCGCGGCCAGCTGGTCATCCGGCGGGTAGTCCACTCCGATCAGCGTCAGGCCTTGCGGTGGCGCTGCCGCGAAATCGCTGGATCGGCTTGTCGCGCTGAGCAGTTCACGACACCAACGCGGGTCTCGCCGATGCTCGCCGACGGCCAGCAGGGCACCGACCAATGAGCGCACCATGGACCAGCAGAATGCGTCGGCGCTCACGTGCGCGGTGACCAGATCCCCGTCGCGCGTCCAGTCCAGCCGTTGCAGCTCCCGAATCGTGGTGGCACCTGCACGGTGCCGGCAGAAAGCCGCAAAATCGTGCAGTCCCAACAGTTCTCGCGATGCGCAGATCATCGCGTCCAGGTCCAGCGCGCGTGGCCAGGCGGTGACGAACCGCGCCTGCTGCGGCAGCACGCCGTAGGGCGCTGTCGACAGTCGATACACGTAATGCCGCCGCAGCGCCGAGAACCGGGCGTCAAAACCAGCTGGCGCACGCGTGATCTCGATGACCCGGACGTCGGCCGGCAGAAACCGCCCCAACCGGCGTACCAGCGATCCGAACTCCGGATCGCCCGCGCGGTCTGATCGCGAATAGGCGTGCGGCAAGGCGTCAGCGGGAACATCGGCATGAGCCACCTGCGCGGTGGCGTGTACGCCGGCGTCGGTGCGGCCGGCCGCGCGTAGCCGCACCGGCGTGCGGAACACGGTCGTCAGCGCCGCATCGAGGACGCCGGCGACCGTGCGTTGCTCCGCTTGCGCCGCCCAGCCCGCGAATTCGGTTCCGTCGTAGGCGATATCAAGCCGCAGACGGACGTCCCCACTAATTCTCGGAGTTCTCCGACGTCTCGTCGGCCTCGACGGCCTCGGTCTCGACGGCCTCGGTCTCGACGGCCTCGGTCTCGGTGGCCTCGGTGGCCTCCTCGGCCGTCGGGCCCTCGGCCGCCTCCGGCTCGACCGCCGCCTGAGGCGCCGCCGCCGCCGCGACCGGCGCGGCCTTCTTCGAGGACTGCACCCGCCGCGCCCGGTCGGCCTCCGACGTCACCGTCTTCTCCCGAACCAGCTCGATCACGGCCATCGGAGCGTTGTCGCCCTTGCGGTTCTCGACCTTGATGATGCGGGTGTAACCGCCCTCACGGTCGGCGAAGAACGGTCCGATCTCCGCGAACAGGGTGTGCACGACGTCCTTGTCACGGATCTTCTTGAGCACCTCACGCCGGTTGTGCAGCGTGCCCTTCTTGGCGTGGGTGATCAGCTTCTCCGCGTAGGGCCGCAACGCCCGCGCCTTGGGCTCGGTGGTCTTGATCCGGCCGTGCTCGAACAGCGACGTGGCCAGGTTGGCCAGAATCGCCTTCTGGTGCGAGGACGACCCGCCGAGACGAGGACCCTTGGTGGGCTTGGGCATTGCGACTTCTCCTATGTGGGGCCGGCCCCCGTATCAGGTAGGGCCGGGACGGGGGTTCTTTAAAGCTGCTCGGTTTCGGCGTAGTCCTGGTCGTCGTAGGCACCCTCGGTGGACCAGGTACCGGTGGCGACGTCGTAGCCGGCGACCTCGGACGGGTCGAAGCTGGGCGGGCTGTCCTTGAGCGACAGACCGAGCTGGTGCAGCTTGACCTTCACCTCGTCGATGGACTTCTGCCCGAAGTTGCGGATGTCCAACAGGTCCGACTCGGTGCGGGAGACCAGTTCGCCGACGGTGTGCACGCCTTCCCGCTTGAGGCAGTTGTAGGACCGCACGGTCAGGTCCAGGTCGTCGATCGGCAGCGCGAACGAGGCGATGTGGTCCGCCTCGGCCGGCGACGGCCCGATCTCGATGCCCTCGGCCTCGACGTTGAGTTCGCGTGCCAGACCGAACAATTCGACCAGCGTCTTACCGGCCGAGGCCAGCGCGTCGCGCGGGGTGATCGAGCTCTTGGTCTCGACGTCCAGGATCAGCTTGTCGAAGTCGGTGCGCTGCTCGACACGGGTCGCGTCCACCTTGTAGGTGACCTTGAGAACCGGCGAGTAGATGGAATCGACTGGAATACGGCCGATTTCGGCGCCCGAGGCCCGGTTCTGCACCGCCGGCACGTAGCCGCGGCCGCGCTCGACGACGAGCTCGACCTCGAGCTTGCCCTTGTCGTTCAGGGTCGCGATGTGCATCGACGGGTTGTGCACGGTGACACCGGCCGGCGGCACGATGTCGCCCGCGGTGACCTCACCCGGGCCCTGCTTACGCAGGTACATGGTGACCGGCTCGTCCTCCTCGGAGGACACCACCAGGCTCTTGAGGTTCAGGATGATGTCGGTGACATCCTCCTTGACGCCGGGGACCGTGGTGAACTCGTGCAGGACGCCGTCGATGCGGATGCTGGTGACGGCCGCGCCGGGGATCGACGACAGCAGCGTACGCCGCAGCGAATTGCCAAGGGTGTAACCGAATCCCGGCTCCAGCGGTTCGATGACGAACTGGGACCGGCTGTCGGTGAGGATGTCCTCGGACAGGGTGGGCCGCTGAGAGATCAGCATTGTTTCTTCTTCTCCTTCTCGGCACCCGCTATTTGATGCCGTTAGGTATCCCGCGCCGGGCGGCGCAGAACATTCTTACTTCGAGTAGAACTCGACGATCAGCTGCTCGGTGAGCGGGACGTCGATCTGGGTGCGCTCAGGCAGCTGGTGGATCAGGATGCGCTGCCGCTCCCCCACCACCTGCAGCCAGCTCGGGATCGGGCGGTCGCCCGCGGTCTCCCGCGCAATCTGGAACGGCACCGTGTTCAGCGAACCGTCTCGGACGTCGATGATGTCGTACTGCGACACCCGGTAGCTGGGCACGTTGACGTGCACGCCGTTGACCGAGAAGTGACCGTGGCTGACGAGCTGGCGGGCCATCCGCCGGGTACGCGCCAGGCCGGCGCGGTACACGACGTTGTCCAGCCGGCTTTCCAGGATGCGCAGCAGTTCCTCACCGGTCTTGCCCGAGTGGCGAACGGCCTCCTCGTAGTAGCGGCGGAACTGCTTCTCCATCACGCCGTAGGTGAAGCGAGCCTTCTGCTTCTCCTGCAGCTGCTGGCGGTATTCGCTTTCCTTCACCCGGGCGCGGCCATGCTGGCCGGGCGGGTAGGGCCGCTTCTCGTAGGACTGGTCGCCACCGACGAGGTCGGTGCCCAGCCGGCGTGACTTGCGAGTGACGGGTCCGGTGTAACGAGCCATGGGTATGTCCTCCTAGACCTAGACGCGCCGACGCTTGGGCGGGCGGCAGCCGTTGTGCGGCTGGGGAGTGACGTCGGAGATCGCGCCGACCTCCAGGCCCGCGGCCTGCAGCGAACGGATCGCGGTCTCGCGGCCCGAGCCCGGGCCCTTGACGAACACATCGACCTTCTTGACACCGTGCTCCTGCGCCTTGCGCGCGGCGTTCTCGGCAGCCAGCTGAGCCGCGAACGGCGTCGACTTCCGGGATCCCTTGAACCCGACGTGACCCGACGAGGCCCAGGCGATCACGTTGCCCTGAGGGTCGGTGATCGTCACGATCGTGTTGTTGAACGTGCTCTTGATGTGAGCGGCGCCGTGCGGGATGTTCTTCTTTTCCCTGCGGCGGGTCTTCTGGCCCTTCTTGGGACCCGAAGCGGTTCCCTTCTTCGGTGGCATCGGTTACCTGGCCTTCTTCTTGCCTGCGATGGTGCGCTTGGGGCCTTTACGGGTCCGCGCATTGGTCTTGGTCCGCTGGCCGCGCACGGGCAGCCCGCGACGGTGTCGCAGGCCCTGGTAGCAGCCGATCTCGATCTTGCGACGAATGTCGGCTTGCACCTCACGGCGCAGGTCACCCTCGACCTTCAGGTTCGCTTCGATGTAGTCGCGCAGATGGGTCAGCTGGTCATCTGTCAGGTCCTTGGTCCGCAGGTCCTTGTCGATGCCGGTGGCCGCGAGAATCTCGATCGAACGGGTGCGGCCGATGCCGAAGATGTACGTCAGCGCGATCTCCATGCGCTTGTCGCGCGGCAGATCGACGCCTACTAGTCGAGCCATAGGTGGCGTTTCCTCTTTCTCAGCGGAGGTCTTTTCCCAGTCCGTTCCTCACCTGATGGTGAGGGCCCGGCCTCCGTCCGGGCGTGTCTGAGCGACGTATTCGCTCAGTGGTGCTGGGAGGTCAGCATTCAGTTGTCGACGTCGGCAATCAGCCTTGCCGCTGCTTGTGACGGGGATCTTGGCAGATCACCATGACCCGTCCATGCCGACGGATCACCCTGCACTTGTCACAGATCGGCTTGACGCTCGGGTTCACCTTCACGGCAGTCTCGGTCCTGTTCTTCTGGTGGTGTCAGTTGCTACTTGTACCGGTACACAATGCGGCCCCGGGAAAGGTCGTAGGGAGACAACTCCACCACCACCCGGTCCTCGGGCAGGATGCGGATGTAGTGCTGCCGCATCTTGCCGCTGATGTGGGCGAGCACCTTGTGGCCGTTTTCCAGCTCAATGCGAAACATGGCATTGGGCAGGGGTTCGACCACGCGACCCTCGACCTCGATGGCACCGTCCTTCTTGGCCATTACTTTTCGGAGATCCTCTACTTTTCGTCCGTACCTGGTTGGGCGCAGCATTCGTCCGAACTACAAAACGTGAGCCGATAATGGAAATTCCCGGAAGAAATTTCAGACAGGGCACGCCAAGAGTCGGCACGGACGCCGCACCGTTGGTCCACGATACCCGTAGCCCCGCGTTCGACGCAAAAACGCCCGGATCCCGCTGCGAACCGGAATACGCCACACCGCCCGCCAGGTTGGAGCGATCATGACCGCTTCTGCTAACAGCAAGCCCGATCTCGGCCGGTTCGGATCGTTCGGACGCGGCGTCACGCCCCAACAAGCAAAAGAAATCGAGGACCTCGGCTACGGGGCCGTGTGGGTGGGCGGCTCCCCGCCCGCTGAACTGGACTGGGTGGAACCGATCCTGGACGCGACCACGACGCTGCAGGTCGCCACGGGCATCGTCAACATCTGGACCGCACCGGCCAAGCCGGTCGCCGAATCGTTCCACCGGATCGATAAGGCCTATCCCGGCCGTTTCCTGCTCGGTATCGGCGTCGGCCATCGCGAGGTCATCACCGACTACAAGAAGCCGCTCGACGCCCTTACCGAGTACCTGGACCAACTCGACGACTACGGCGTGCCCGCCAGCCGCCGGGTGGTGGCCGCGCTGGGCCCGCGGGTTCTCAAGCTGTCGGCGGAGCGCGGTGCCGGCGCGCACCCGTATCTGACGACGCCCGAGCACACCGCCCAGGCGCGTGAACTCATCGGGCCATCGGCGTTCCTGGCACCTGAGCACAAGGTGGTACTCACTACCGACGCAGAGCAGGCTCGCGCCGTGGGCCGAAAAGCCCTCGGCATGTACCTGAACCTGACCAACTACCTCAACAGCTGGAAGCGACTGGGCTTCACCGAAGACGATCTGGCGAAGCCCGGCAGCGACCGGCTGGTCGACTCCGTGGTCGCCTACGGCACCACCGACGCGATCGCGGCACGGCTGCGCGAGCACCTCGATGCCGGCGCCGATCACGTGCCGGTGCAGGTTCTGACCCGCAGCGAGAACCTGGTCCCCGCGCTTGCCGAATTGGCCGGGGCACTCGGGCTGTAAACGGGTATAGGGACCGGCGATGACTGAATCCGTTTCACTCAAACCCGACTTGGGAAAATTCGGCGTATGGCTGGGCAGCCGGGGCATCGCCCCCGAACTGGCCGGCGAGATCGAGTCGCTGGGGTACGGCGCCACCTGGATCGGCATGTCACCGGATGCCGAACTGGCCTGGGTCGAGCCGGCGCTCGAGCAGACCACCACACTGCAGCTGGCCACCGGCATCGTGAACATCTGGGCCGCGCCGGCCGCGGCAGTCGCCAAGTCCTACCACCGCATCGAAGATGCGCATCCGGGCAGGTTCCTGCTGGGCGTCGGCGTCGGTCACCCCGAGCACACCGACGAGTACCAGAAGCCGTACGACGCTCTCGTGTCCTATCTCGACGAACTGGACAGAGGCTTTCAGGGCGCCCCAGTGCCGAACAGCCGCCGGGTACTCGCCGCACTCGGGCCCCGGGTGCTGCGGCTGGCGGCCGAACGCAGCGCGGGTGCCCACCCGTACCTGACCACACCCGAGCACACCGGCACCGCCCGCCACCTGCTGGGCAACACGGTGTTCCTGGCACCCGAACACAAGGTCGTGCTCACCACAGACGCCGACGAAGCGCGTGCCGTCGGGCGCGAGGTCATCGACTTCTACCTGGGCCTGAGCAACTACGTGAACAACTGGCTGCGGCTGGGATTCACCGACGAGGACGTGCGCAAGCCGGGCAGTGACCGGTTGATCGACGCCTTGGTCGCTTACGGCACCCCGGACGTGATCGCGCGCCGCCTCAACGAGCACCTGGACGCCGGTGCCGACCACGTCGCCATCCAGGTGCTGGGTTCTTCGGGACCGGAGAAGCTGCTACCCGCGCTCACCGAACTGGCAGGAGCGCTCGGGCTCTCCGGTTAAGGTTTGTAGCCATGCGGCTGCTAGTCACCGGGGGGGCGGGCTTTATCGGGGCGAATTTCGTGCACAGTACGGTGCGCGAACACCCCGAAGATTCCGTGACGGTCCTGGACGCGTTGACCTACGCCGGACGCCGGGAGTCACTGGCCGGCGTCGCGGACTCGATCCGGTTGGTCGAGGGCGACATCTGCGACGCCGGACTGGTGTCGGCGCTGGTGGCCGAGTGCGACGCGGTCGTCCATTTCGCGGCCGAATCTCACGTCGACAACGCGCTGGACAACCCCGAGCCGTTCCTGCACACCAACGTGGTGGGCACCTTCACCATTCTGGAAGCGGTTCGGCGCAACGGGGTGCGACTGCACCATATCTCGACCGACGAGGTGTACGGCGACCTGGAACTCGACGACCCGCAGCGGTTCACCGAATCCACGCCTTACAACCCGTCAAGTCCCTACTCGGCGACCAAGGCCGGCAGCGACATGCTCGTCCGGGCCTGGGTGCGGTCCTACGGTGTGCGCGCGACGCTGTCGAACTGCTCGAACAACTACGGCCCGTTCCAGCACATCGAGAAGTTCATTCCACGCCAGATCACCAACGTGCTCACGGGGCGGCGGTGCAAGCTCTACGGCAGCGGACACAACGTACGCGACTGGATCCACGTCGAGGACCACAACAGCGCGGTGCGGCGAATTTTGGAAAAGGGTGAGTCCGGCCGCACCTACTTGATCAGCTCGGAGGGCGAGCGGGACAACCTGACCGTGCTGCGCACGCTGCTGCAGTTGATGGGCCGCGATCCCGACGACTTCGATCACGTCACCGACCGCGTCGGCCACGATCTTCGCTATGCCATCGACCCGACCCTGCTCTACAACGAATTGGGTTGGGCGCCAAAGCACACCAACTTCGAAGAAGGGCTGCAAGCCACCATCGACTGGTACCGCGACAACGAATCATGGTGGCGGCCAATCAAAGATGCCGCAGAGGCACGCTACGAGAAGCGCGGTCAGTGACATGAAAGTTCGTGAACTCGACATCCCGGGCGCCTGGGAGATCACCCCGACCATCCACGGCGACTCCCGCGGCGTGTTCTTCGAATGGCTCACCGACAAAGGTTTCAGCGCGTTCGCCGGACACCGGTTGGATGTCCGCCAGGCCAATTGTTCGACGTCCTCGGCCGGTGTGTTGCGTGGCTTGCATTTCGCACAGCTGCCGCCGAGCCAGGCCAAGTACGTGACTTGCGTGCGGGGTGCGGTGTTCGACGTGGTTGTCGACATCCGGGAGGGCTCACCGACGTTCGGCAAGTGGGACTCGGTGCTGCTCGACGACCAGGACCGCAGAAGCGTCTACATCTCCGAGGGCTTGGCCCACGGTTTCCTTGCACTGCAGGACAATTCGACCGTGATGTACCTGTGCTCGGCGGAGTACAACCCGGAACGCGAGCACACCATCTGCGCCACGGACCCAACCATCGGGGTGGACTGGCCACTGGTCGACGGCGCCGCGCCGAGCCTGTCCGATCGCGACGCCGCGGCGCCCAGCTTCGCCGACGTTCGGGCCTCCGGCCTGCTTCCCACCTGGCAACAGGCTCAAGATTTTGTCGCCGACCTGCGCGCTCACTGACATACTGCTTCTCAACATCTGCTGTGTGTGCCGATCAGTCGAAGGAGACACTGGTGAAGCGTGAGCTGTTGGTCGCCCTGAGTGCGACGACCCTCGTGGTGGGCATGGCCGGATGTTCGAAGGACGAGAAATCGCCGGGCACCTCTTCCAGCTCACCGGCTTCGTCGAGTGCGGCCGCGCCGGCCAACCCGGCCACCAGCTCCGCCCCGCCCGCCGCACCTGCCGCCGCCGGAGAGACGAAGGTCATCATCGGCGGCCAGCCGCAGCCGGTCAGCGGAGCGGTCGTGTGCGAGACCAACCAGGGCAAGTTCTCCATCGCCATCGGTGACATGATGACCGGCGTGATCGTCGGCCTGGAGCAGGACGCCTCCACGGTCCGCAGCGCCGGCCTGGGCACCGTCGACGGCGTGGTCCTCAGCTTCACCGAAGGCGCTCCCGGCAACAGCGCCAAGGCGACGAAGAACGGTAACGCCTACCAGATCACCGGCACCGCAACGGGTGTCGACAATGCGGGGCAGCAGGTCAGCAAGACCTTCGAGGTCGATGCCACCTGCCCCTAGGCGGCATGGAAGTCGATGATGGTGATGCCCAGGGCGTCTTCCATCTCGCTGATATGGGTGATGGCGTAGATCGGTGGTGCGACGGATCGGTAGCGGGCGTCGGTGGGGGTGATGTATTCGGTGGTGTGCACACCGTTTTCGTCGTGCGCGGTGACGCGCCAGCCGGGTGATTCTTTGACGTAGTTGCAGCGTTCGCACAGGCCTTCGCCGTTGGTGGCGGTGGTGGGTCCGCCGTGTTGGGCGGGGGTGATGTGGTCGCGGTGGCGGATGGGGGCGTCGCAGT
>NZ_LKTM01000332.1 GCF_001417955.2 Mycobacterium gordonae
CACCGGCTAGCCCGGCGGTCTAACCTTCGTGGCGGAAGACCGCCAGTAAGAGGGTAGATTCTCAACTTGCGAGCAACATGAAGTGTTACTGCCGCACTCATCATTTGATGAAAACGTTCTGGGGCTGGACTGAGAAACAACTCGCCGACGGCACCCTGATCCTGACCTCCCCGGGCGGGGACACCCACGTCACCACCCCCGGGTCTGCGCTGTTGTTTCCCAGCCTGTGTCACGCGGTGGGCGGCATGCCCGCCCCCGAGGCCCAGACCCCACCGGCCGATTACTG
>NZ_LKTM01000333.1 GCF_001417955.2 Mycobacterium gordonae
GGCGTCGTCAACGCCGGCACACTGACCTGCGGTAAAGCGAAGCCGCCCAACCCGATTGACGGAATCGTGAACACCGGGGTGATCAGTTCCGGGGTGCTGATCTGGGGCAGCTGGAACCCGCCCAGTCCGATTGAGGGGATGGTCAGTGCCGGGGTGGTGATCGTTGGGGTGGTGATCGCCGGAAGGATGAGGTTGCTCAACCCGATGGGATCGATCGTGATGGGCGGTGTGGTGATCGGCGG
>NZ_LKTM01000334.1 GCF_001417955.2 Mycobacterium gordonae
GGTCAGGTCGGTGGGGCCGTTGGTGGTCAGGCTGGTGGCGCGATCGGCGGTGGTATCGGCGGTGGTGTTGGTGGCCAGGTCGGCGGCGGTCTCGGTGGCGCTGTGGGCGCTGGTGGCCAGGTTGGCGGTGCGATCGGTGCCGGCGGTCAGGTCGGTGGGGCCGTTGGTGGTCAGGCTGGTGGCGCGATCGGCGGTGGTATCGGCGGTGGTGTTGGTGGCCA
>NZ_LKTM01000335.1 GCF_001417955.2 Mycobacterium gordonae
CACGGCCCGTGACCGGAAGACGAACTGGTCCCATGCTCATGGCAAACCAGTGGTCCCATCACCCTGGCAGGCGACATCTAGGCGCTTCTCGACAGCACTCCTTAATCCGACAAACAGAGCAATACGGATAGTTCTGGCCTACCCCTCTCTGCCAACCTGGGTTGAGGCACCCGCCCCCTGACAATTAGTGACCCGAGGGCGGGGATGGAGAGACTCC
>NZ_LKTM01000336.1 GCF_001417955.2 Mycobacterium gordonae
GGGGCGGAGGCGCCCCGCCCGGGACCACGGGTACTGAGGGCGCAGCAGCCGCCGGCGGTGGCGGCGGAGGCGGCGTCGGCAGCGCCGACAGCGGCCTCGCCCCGGCCAGCTACACCGGCGGAGACGCGGGTGCTTACACCGGCGGCACCGCCGCTGGGACCGATGTCGGCAGCGCGGCGGCGACCAGCGCCAATCCCGGTGTGGCCAGTTCTGGTGTCGGTGGCTTCGGGATGATGCCGATGCCCATGCCGATGGGGGCAATGACCCGCAGCGCCGGTCTACTCGGCGACGGACCCTCGATGCCGGTGCCCGCCAAGGCCGAGGAGAAGGAAGAAGAGGCTGCCGCAGTCGAGGAAGCCACAGCAGAAGCAGAAGGCACGGCCGAAACGCCCGAGCCCGAAGTGCCGGCCATGAGCGTGCTGCCCACAGCGGTGCCCGGCGCCGCGGCGGCAGCAGCTCCCGGCGAAGCGAAGCCGGCCACGCAACCAGCAGCGGGAGCATCCCGGATCCCGGCATCGGGATTCCGCGCGTCGGACGCCGTCGCAGAGGAAGCCGAAGAAACGGTCGCCACGCTACGTCCGAAGATCGCCCCCGGCGAGTTTCGCCCCCGGGCCGAAGAAGAGGAAGAAGCGCGGGTCCAGATACCCGGCGCTTGACGCGTCGCTAGTGCGCGGGGGCGCGCAGCAGGCTCAGCGCCGTGCGGCCCAGCACGATGGGGTCGAGCGGATGCGGCACCGCCGCCTCGGCGCGTGACCAGCTGGCCAGCCAGGCATCGTCCGGACGTCCGGTCAGCACCAGAATCGGCGGGCACGACGACAACTCATCCTTGAGCTGCTTGGCGATCCCCATGCCGCCGGTCGGCGCAGCCTCTCCGTCCAGGATGGCCAGGTCGATGCCGCCTTCGTCCATCGTGCGGATCACCATCGGGCCGGTGGCGACCTCGACGTAGCTCAGTTCGGGCAGGTCCGGGTGCAGCCGTTTACCCAGGGCCTGCTTCACCTGTTCGCGGGTGTGGACGTTGTCGCTGTAGACGAGGATGCGCAGCGGGCTGGAGTCAGGCACGGTGCAGATGTTATTTCACGCGGTCTGAGCCGGGTGCACGAAGACGGCTTCAGCGGACACCGTGACCGCGTTGGACATCACGCCGAGTTTGTTCCAGTCCAGGTCGAACCGGGATCGGTCGATCTGCGTCCGACCCGAAACCCGTACCGACCCGTCGTCGAGTTCGGTGATCGTCACCGGGAGGGGCACCGGCTCCGTAATGCCCTTGATGGTGAAGTGGGTGTGCAGGTCGGCGGACTTTCCGGTAGCCGGGTGCAGGGCGTTGACGACGACGGTGATCTCGCCGAAGCGTTCGACGTCGAAGAAGTCGGCCGAACGCAGGTGCTTGTCGCGGCGTGCGATCCCGGTGTCCAGTGAGGCGACCTGGATGTCGATCCGGCCTGCCACCTCGCCTTCGCCGGTGAGGCGGCCCTCGCCGCTGAACTCGGTGAAGGCGCCTTTGACGGGCATCAGGCCCCACATGTTGCGGATCTTGAAGGTGACCGCGGAGCGGTCGGGCACCAGAGCCCACGTCCCGGCGGATTCCGGGTCGGTGAGCAGAGTTTCCAGCGTGGTCATCGTGAGTCCCTGACTAGTAGGGGCGCGAGGTCTGCGGGGTCGAAGTACTCGTCTATGTGGTTGATAAGACCTTCTTTGTCCACCTTGATCACGATGCAAACCCGCATCGCGATCGACTGGCCGCCGTGGCCTGTGGCGTGCAACACGTGCTGCTGGACGAATCCGTTCTCGAATACCTGGCGGTCCAGGATTTCGTAGCCGCGCGTAGCGGTGGTCGAGAGGAACCAGTCGATGACGCGCAGTGCCCGCGGCTTGTCATCACAGGTGGTCGGGTCGCGGCGGCCGTCGGTGCGCCAGACGGCGACGTCGTCGCCCCACATCGAGGCGACAGTCTCCCGGTCGCCCTTCTCGATTGCGCTGAACAGCCGGTCGGCGACCTCGGTGATCGTCATGAAGCGGGCTCCTTGTCGTATCCGGGGTGGGCGGCGGCCAGTCGGTGTCGTACCAGCGTGCGCAGGCACGCGGCGACGTCGTCGCCACGGTCGTCGAGCTCACCGGCACGGATCGCTGCGGCCAGGGCGGGTTCGTCGGCGAAGCCCAGGCCGGTCAGGGCGGCGCGAACCTCGGTCTCGCCGGGGTTCTGCAGTTCGCGCTCGACCATGCGCAGGGCGTTGGCGGCCACTCGGGCGTGGAAATTGACCTGGCCGGTGGTCGCGTCCCGCACGTCGTTCTCCAGGAACTCGGCGACGGCGGCGACCAGTTCGGCCGCGGTGGGCCGGCCGTGTAGGTTCACGAATCCTCCAACAGCTCGAGCAGATCCCATTCGTTCTCACACACCCGGCGACCGATCGTCGCCAGCTCTACTGAGCGGGTCTGCCCGCTCAGGTGGCGTTCGGCCTGATAACGGCAGATGACACCCCAGCGCAACGTGGCCAGCACCAGCCACCAGTGAAACGCGGTCCGGTCGACTGTCGTTGCGCCGGCCTCCTCATAGGAGCGCAGGAAGCTTTCGATGCTGCCCAGTCCGCCGGCCGCACGGCTGGCGGGCGCACCGAACCGCCACGCGCGCACGCAGAACCAGGCCAGGTCTTCGTAACGCTCGCCGACGTGCACCAGCTCCCAGTCCAGCACGGCGGCCAGGTCGGAGCCGTCGACAATCAGGTTGCCCATCCGGAAATCACCGTGCACCAGCACGGTGGGCGACGGAGCGGGCCGGTGGGCGCTCAGCCAGCGGATCGTCCATTCGAAAGTGGCTGTGGTGTCGCCCATGTCGTCGAGCTGCTGGCGGGAATGCTCGACGGGGTCATCGTGGGCGAGGTCGGGATCGCCGGCATCGGCGCGATGGATCGCGGCCAGGGCCTGCGCGCATTGCTGCAACAGCCGCTGCGGGTCGTCGAGCTGGCGGTAGATGCGCCGGACGATGGTCTCGCCCTTGATCTCCTCACAGATCAGAAACGGATTACCCAGTGCCGCAAGAGAATTATCAGCAACCAGCACATGCGGCACCGGTGCCCCGGCGGCCGCCGCGGCGGCCTGCACCCGGGCTTCCAGTTCCATGCCGGCGTGGATGTCGTCGGGTGGCCCGGTGCGCAGAATCAGGGGTCTTCGGTCGCTGCCGGTGACGGCGTCGAACGCCCAGGTGGTGCGGCTGGCGCCGCCGGTGAGCACCCGCAGGTTGTCGATCGCCACGCCGTCGCCCAATACCGGCTCGAGCAGCCCGGTCAAGCTTTCGGACAGCGTCATCTCTTGGTCACTTCTTGCCGAACTTGAACAGCCGCTGGGCAACCCGGCGGATCTGAATCTCCTCCGCACCCTCGGTGATCCGGTAGCGGCGGTGATGGCGGTAGATGTGTTCGAGTTGCTCGTGCCGGCTGTAACCGATGCCGCCGAGCACCTGCATGGCGCGGTCGGCCGCATCGCACACCAGCCGGTTGGCCCGGTAGTTGGCCATCGACACCTTGTCGGAGACCTCCATGTGGTGGTTGCGATCCAATTGGGTTGCGGCGTAATACACCAGCAGTCGCACCATCTGCGCCTCGGTCTGCAGTTCCACCAGCGGCCACTGCACCGCCTGGTTCACCGCCAGCGGCTTGCCGAAGACGTGACGTTCGCCGGCGTAGGCCACGGCGCGGTCGATGCAGTACTGGGCGGCGCCGAGGCTGCTGGCGGCCTGACGAATCCTGTTCTCGTGCAGGAAGGTCTGGCCCACTTCCAGTCCGCGGTCCACCTCACCCAGGATCGCGTTGTCGGGCACCCGGACGTCCTTGAGCTCCACCTCGGCATGGTCGGTGGGCATGTTGAACGTCCACCAGTAGTACGGGATGGTGAAACCGGGCGAGTCGCACGGCACCAGAAAGGCCGTGATGCCGCGGGCCTGGCCGGGTTCGCCCGAGGTGCGGGCAAACACCAGGTCGTGGGTGGCGCGATGGACGCCGGTGTTGAATCGCTTGGCGCCGTTGATCACCCAGTCGTCACCGTCGCGGACGGCGGTGGTTTCCAGCCAGGTGGCATCCGAGCCGTGCTTGGGCTCGGTCAGCCCGAAGGCCATCGACCGCTCACCGGTGATCAGCGCCTCGGTCCACTCTTTCTTCTGCGCGTCGGTGCCGAACCGGTCCATCATGATCACCTGCGGGAAGTTGCCCACGATCGACGACTCGTCCTGCAGGTCGTTGTGCAGGCCAAGTCCCTTGTGCGCCAGATGCTCCCGGATGACCGCCATGTCGATGTTGGTGCCGTCGCGTCCGCCGAACTGCGACGGCAGCCCGTACCGCAGCCAGCCGGCCCGGTCGGCGCGCCTGCGCATCTCACCGAGCAGGTCTTCCCATTCCCGGCGGGGGATGCCGCCGTTGTCCCAGTCGGTGCGGGCATTCTCGCGCCGATGGTCGAAGTACTGGATGTTCTCGCGTTCCAGCGGCTTGATCTCGGTTTCGATGAACTCGTCCATCTCCGCGAGCAGACCCGGAAGGTGTTCGGGCAGGCTGAAATCCACGTTGATCTCCTTTGTCTTGTCAAGCGCCGTACAAAGTTTTCTTCCAGATCCGCGACAGCAGGGCTATCGCGTCGTCGTCGCTGATCGTCACGCCCAGGTCCGGTTTCCCGACGAACACGGTGGTGAAGTTCTCGAAGAGCAGCGCGATGGCCGCCGCGGTGTGCTCCGGGTTGAGCTCGCCGCCGTGGCCCTGTTCCTGCGCGCGACGTACCGAAGCGGCCACGATGTCCATTCCGAATCGCCGGAATTCGTTCTGGACGTCGGCGAACCGTTGTTGGGTGGCGGCCAGCTGAGCCACCGCGATCATGATGCCGATGTTCTGCTTGAACATGCCCCAGTAGCCGGTGACCACGGAGGTGAAGAAGGCATCGTCATCCGGTGATTCGGGCAGCTGAACCCGCAAGCCGGACGGCTCGACGACGTCGTGCAGGAACGACTCCGCCAGCGCGGCCAGCAGATCTTCCTTGTCGGTGAAGTAACGGTAGAACACCGCCGACGACTTGCCGGCGGCAGAGGTGATGTCGGCCAGGGTGGTCCCGTGAAAACCCCGCTCCGCGAACAGCTTCCGCGCCGCCAGCTCGATGGCCTGGCGCGTCTGCTGGCCCTTGGCGCTGAGCACTTCTGCCGGCATCAGGTCCGCATCCGGTCTCCCGCGCGCAGCAGGGCGCTCGGCAGGTCATGGCCGACGGCCGCTCGGGCAACCTGCGCGGCGGCGATCGCGGCCCGCAGGTCCACGTCGACGTCGAACCCGCTGTCGGTCAGCAGGTACACCAGGTCCTCGGTGGCGATGTTGCCGGTCGCCCCCGGCGCGAACGGGCAACCGCCCAGTCCGCCCACCGAGGCGTCCAGTCGGGTGACACCGGCCGCCACAGCGGCGTACGCGCTGGCCAGGCCGGCGCCGCGGGTGTTGTGGAAGTGTGCGCCCAGCGGCAACTCGCCGACCACCGGATATAGTTGCCGCACAAGCGAAGTCACCCGCCCCGGCGTGACCGTGCCGATAGTGTCTGCGATGCAGAACCGGTCGGCGCCCCGTTCGCGCGCCGCGGCGGCGATGTCCAGCACGCGTTGCGGGGGAGTGGGTCCCTCGAACGGGCAGTCCCACGCCGTGGCGACGATCACCTCGACGGCCGCGTCGGCGTCGTGCGCGATGGCGACGATCTCGCTGATCTGTTCGGTGGCCTCGGCGCTGGACCGCCCGACATTGGCCTGGCTGAAGGCGTCCGATGCCGCGACCACGTACTCGATGGACCGCAACCCGGCGGCGATCGCTCGCCTGGCTCCGTTCGGACTGGCCACCAGCGCGGAGAATTCGATGTCGGGGTAACTGTGCAGTTCGGCGGCGAGCTCGGCGGCGTCGGCCATCGACGGCACCTTCGACGGCGACACGAAGGCGGTGGCCTCGACCTCGCGCACGCCGGTGGCGGCCAGGGCGGCCAACAGTTCCAGCTTGGCCGACAACGGAATTGGCTTCTCGATCTGCAACCCGTCCCGCAGCGCCACCTCGCGGATGTCGACATGGGGGCTCATATGACCTCCTCGGCCGCCAACGACGCGACTTCGTCGGCTGTCTTGCCCAGCAGCCCGGTGTAGATGTCGTCGTTGTGCTGTCCCGGGCGGGCCGGACCGGCATTGCGCACGCGGCCCGGCGATTCCGAGAGCACCGGCACGATGCCCGGACCCAGGACGTCGCGGCCCAGGCGTTCGTCGTGGTGCGGTACCAGCATGTGGCGGGCCCGCAACTGCGGGTCGTTCACCACCTCGGCGACGGTGTTGATCGGGCCGGCGATCACGCCTGCGGCGGAGAGTGTTTCGATGATCTCGGCGGGTGCACGCTGGGCGGCCCAGGCGCCGATGATCTCGTCCAGCTCGTCCTGGTTGCGTCCCCGGGCGCCGTGGGTGGCGAACCGGTCGTCGGTGACCAGTTCCGGGCGCTCCATCGCCTTGCACAGCCGGGCGAAGACGGTGTCCTGGTTGGCGGCGATCACCACCCACGACCCGTCGGCGCTCTGATAGATGTTCGACGGCGCGATGCCCTCCAGCCGGGTACCCGACGGGCCCCGCACCACACCGCCGACGTCGTAATCCGGGATGGTGGATTCCTGTACCGCCAAACAGGATTCGGTCAGCGCGACGTCGACCACCTGGCCGTGCCCGGTGACGCTGCGGCGGTGCAGCGCGGCCAGTGCGCCCTGGGCGCCGAACATGCCGGCCAGGGTGTCGCCCAGCGACAGCGCGAGCCGGGGCGGCGGGCCGCCGGGGAAGCCATTGAGGTGCCGCAGCCCGCTGGCCGCCTCGGCGACCGACGCGTAGCCGGCCTTGCGGGCGTCGGGTCCGGTCTGGCCGTAGCCGGAGACGCGGACCAGGATGATGCCCGGATTGCGTTCGGTGAGCACGTCGTAACCCAGGTTCCACTTCTCCAAGGTGCCCGGCCGGAAGTTCTCCACCACGATGTCGGACTTCTCGACCAGATCCAGGAACAGTTCGCGCCCCCGCGGCTTGCGCAGGTCGAGGGTGATGGCCCGCTTGTTGCGGGCGTGCACGGTCCAGAAGACGCGATGGCCGTCCATTTCTGCCTGCCCCCAGGTCCGCAACGGGTCCGGGGCGCCCGGTGGTTCCACCTTGATGACGTCGGCGCCCATGTCTCCGAGCAGGCGGCCGACGAACGGGCCCGCGATCAGGGTGCCGAGTTCGAGCACCCGGATACCGTCGAGAGCACCGGTCACTGCGAGCCCACGAAGTTGTGCCGGGTCAGCCAGTCGGTGACGATATCCACCGCCTGGCGTAGCTTGTCCCGCTGGTCGGGTCCCGCGTAATAGTGTGTGGCGCCGGGGATTTCGTGCATCTCCTTGTCCGGGTGCCCGATCGCCTCGTAGAGCCGACGGGTGTGGCTGGGTGTGCATGCGTCGTCGCCCAGGTTACCGATCACCAGGGCAGGGATCGTGAGGTCCTTCCCGCACGCTACGCCGTCGCCCCGGGCCTCGTCATAGCTCCACTGCGACAGCCACCCGCGCAACGTCGAGAACCGCGCCAGGCCGACGGGGCTCATGTTCACCACCTGGGGGTCGCCCAGGTAACAGGTGCCCGGCGTGCGCTCGTTGGGGTCGACGGTGGGGTCCAGCCAGCGCGGGTCGGCCATGGTGCCGTGTACGACGAAGCAGAACTCGTCATCCGGGCGGCCGGCCGACTTGAGTTCGGCCAGCTTCTCGCGGACCCACGCGGTGATCCGCCGGTTGCGGTCGATCTGCGCCTGCCGGTAGCGGGTCAGGAACTCCTCGGTGTAGGGCGGTTGATTGGGGTTGTCCGGGTTGTAGAGATCCAGCTCGGGGTCGCGCTGGGTGGGGTCGGCTTCGTCGAGGATGGACGCATCCAGCCACTCGGTCAGGGTGCCGTGCCGGCTGATATGCGCGGCGAGCAGCATGATGCCGTCGGCGGGCGGCAGTTCGAGCTGGGTCAGGTCGGGTCCGTCACCGGACGGGCTGGCGGTGATGGTCGGGTGCTGGGCCTGTTGCTGGTAGAACACCGACAGCGACCCGCCCCCGCTCCAGCCGGCGAGCACCACTTTGCGGTAGCCCAACCGGTTCTTGGCGTCCTTGATGCATTCGCCGAGGTCCTCGACCACCTTCTCCATCAGCAGTGCGGAGTCGGTGCCGCGGAAACGGCTGTTGCAGTAGATGACATGATGCCCGGCGCGGGCGAGCGCGTTGATCATCGGCAGGTACGCGCCGCCACCGATCGGATGCATGAACACCAGCACGGTGTCGGACGCCCGGTCCTTCGGCTTGAGCAGATAGCTTTCCAGCACCGTGATTTCCGCGAGCCCGCCGTAGACGTCGCGGACGCCGGAATTGTTCTGGAAAGCAACGAGATACGGGATGCGCTCGTAGTCGTGTTTCATGAGTGCTGCCCCAGGTCGTGCGCCAGCACCTCGGCCGACGGGATGAGCCGGCGACGGGTGTCGATCGCGATCACCTGCCAGTCGACGCTGGTGTACTCGTCGAACTTGCGCCGGGCGCGTTCGCGTGCCTTCTCCGGCGCTCCGTGGTGAACCCCTTGCGGCGCATGAGATATCAGGCCCGGTGGCATCGGGATGCCGTAGAGCGAGCCGCCGTGGAAGAACGCGATCTCGTCGTAGTCGACGTTGCGGTGATACCAGGGCGTGCGTTCGGTGCCCGGGACGGTCTCGGCCGGTTTGGGCAGGAAGTTCATCACGTAGACGCCGGTCGCCTGCATGAACAGATGGACGGTCGGCGGCAGGTGCATGCTGTCGGAGGTGATGACGTTGTAGTCGGCGATGTTGAACGTGAACGCGAAGTTGTCGCCGCGCCAGCCTTCGACATCAATCGGATTGTGTTGGTAGTAAAGGGTAGTCGGGCCGCCCTCATGGATGAGGCGGACTTCGTATTCGTCGCGGCCGTCGTCTTCGATCGGGGCCGGCTCGGGGATGACGGCTTGCGACGGATCGAACGGGAAGTGCCGTCCGAGCGCTCCGGGCGGCGGCACCCGGAACTCGTCGGTGGCCTCGATCATCAGCAACGTGGTTTCGCTTTGCGGAATCTGGCGCCAGGTGGTCGCTTTCGGCAGGTACACCCAGTCGCCGGTGCGGTAGCGCAACGGCCCGAACTCGGTCTCCAGCAGGCCGGCACCGTCGTGCACGAAGCACAACAGGTCGCCGTCCACGTGGCGGGTGTAGAAGGGCATCTCCTCGTGGCGCCGGCTCAGGAACACCCGGCAGTCGGCGTTGCTGAACATCAACAGCGGTCCGCCGTTGGCGTCGGTGGCGTCACTGGGCTTGAGCTGCTCAGCCAGGACGTCGACGGGTCGCAGTGGGCCGACGGCGCGGAAGGCGGTGGGGTCGTGGCGGCGGTAGATGTTGGCGGTGCGCCCGGTGAAGCCGCCGCGGCCGAGTTCGTCGTCCTTGAGGCCGTCGAGATCGGCGTGAACACGGCGCGGTGTCCTGCCTTTACGCAAGTGGACAAACGATTCCATGAAGCGGCCTCCAGATAGCGTGCAGAAAGTAAAAGTGACATTACTTTCTGTTTTGCGCGTGGGCAAGGGGCTGTGCCCGTCACGCCGGATCTAGCGGACCCGCAGAACGACCTTGCCCTTGGCGGTGCGGTTTTCCAGCGACGCCACCGCTGCCGCCGCTTCTTCGAGCGGGAAGACCTCCGGCTCCGGGGCGCGCAGCTTGCCCGAGGTGAACAGCTCTTCGAGGGCCGCCCACTGCTCTTCGAGCGAGCCGGGGTGGCGGCCCGCCCAGGCGCCCCACCCCACGCCGACGACGTCAATGTTGTTGAGCAGCAACCGGTTCACTTTCACCGTCGGTATCTCGCCGCCGGTGAAACCGATCACCAGCAACCGGCCGGCCGGAGCCAGTGAGCGCAGCGAATCGGTGAACCGGTCACCGCCGACGGGATCCACCACGATGTCGACACCGCGGCCACCGGTCAATTCCTTGACCGCGTCCTTGAATCCGTCGGCCAGCACCACGTCGGTCGCCCCGGCGGCCGTGGCGATCCGGCCCTTCTCCTCGGAGCTGACCACGGCGATCACCCGCGATGCGCCCAGCGCCGGGGCCAGTCGCAGCGCCGACGTGCCGATTCCGCCGGCCGCCCCGTGCACCAGCACCGTCTCGCCGGGTTGTAAACGACCGCGGACGGCCAGCGAGAAGTACACGGTCAGGTCGTTGAACAGCACGCCCGCGCCGGCTTCGAAGCTCAGGTTGTCGGGCAGCTTGAACAGCCGGTCGGGCGCGAGCACCGCGACCTCGGCCATGCCGCCGGTCAGCATGGTCAACCCGAGCACCCGGTCGCCGGCCTGGACGTGGGCGCCCTCTGGCGCCGACCGCACCACCCCGGCGATCTCGGCGCCGAGGGTGAACGGCGGGTCCGGCCGGTACTGATACAGCCCGCGGGTGAGCAGCGCATCGGGGAAGGCCACCCCGGCGGCGTGCACATCGACCACCACACCGTCCCCGGTGGGTTCGTCGATGTCTGTCACCTCGATCGCATCCGGACCATCCAGCCGAGTCACCCGTGCTGCGCGCATGCCGATCACCCTACTTCCGGCTCAGAAGCCACCCGCGACCCGTACGACGGCCCGGCCCGTGAAGGCCCCGGCGCGCACCTGGTCAAGAACTCCGACCACATCCTTGACGTCGACCTCGGTGGTGACCGCGTCCAGGTGACGCGGCCGCAGCGAATCGCCCAACCGCGCCCACAGGTCGCGGCGCGGACCGATCGGCAGTTGCACCGAGTCGATGCCGAGCAGGGCGATACCGCGCAGGATGAACGGCATCACCGTGGTGTGCAATGCCACGCCGCCGGTGAGCCCGCTGGCGGCGACCGCGCCGCGGTAATCGACAGCGCTGAGCACGTCGGCCAGCGTCGCCCCGCCGACGCAATCCACGCCGGCCGCCCAGCGCGCCTTGGCCAGGGGCCGCGGCTTGGCGTCCGGATCGGCCGGCAATCGCCCGATAACCTCCGCAGCGCCAAGCCGTTTCAGTAGTTCTTCGGCCTGTGGCTTGCCGGTGGACGCCACCACCTGAAAGCCGGCAGCGGCCAGCAGGTCCACGCTCACGGTGCCGACGCCACCGGACGCACCGGTGACCACGACAGGCCCGTCTCCGGGCGTGATGCCCCAGTCGGTGAGGGCCTGCACGCTCATCGCCGCCGTGAAACCCGCGGTCCCGATCGCGGCGCCGTCGCGCGGACTCAGCGCCCCGAGCGCCACCACCTGGTCGGCGGGCAGCCGCGCGTATTCGGCGTATCCGCCGTGATGGCCGGTGCCGATCTGGTAGCCGTGCGCCACCACGGCATCACCTACGGCGAAGTCCGGCGACTGCGAATCGACCACCTCGCCGGTGAGGTCGATGCCGGGCACCAACGGATAACTGCGCACCACGCCACCGCCCGGCGTCAACGCCAGCGCATCTTTGAAGTTGACGCTGGAATACAGCACGCGGATCGTCACTTCGCCGGGCGGCAGGTCAGTTTCGGATAGCGTCTGGACTGTCGTGGAAATCTGGTCGCCCTCTTGATGCGCCACCAGCGCGGGGAATTTCTGCATAGGACTCGACGCTAGCCTCAGTTATGGATTCCTTTCCACTTGGTCGTTTTTCGGTTGCCCGGGTCGGCTTCGGAGCGATGCAGCTGCCCGGGCCAGGAGTGTTCGGTCCGCCTCGCGACCGTGACGCGGCAGTGGCCGTGCTGCGGCGGGCCGTCGAACTCGGGGTAGACCACATCGACACCGCCCAGTTCTACGGGCCGGACGTCGCGAACGAGCTGATCAGGGAGGCGCTGCACCCGTATCCGGAGAACCTGGCCCTGGTGAGCAAGGTCGGCGGACGCCGCGACGAGGCGGGCGCCTGGCTGCCGCTGGCCGATCCCGCCGCCCTGCGCGCCGACCTCGAAGCGAACCTGCGGACGCTGGGTGTCGACCACCTGGCGGTGGTGAATCTGCGGTTGATGGACAGCAATGAGCCGGATGACCTGTTCGACGAACAGCTCTCGGTGATGATCACGGCCCGCGACGAAGGACTGATCGGCGGTATCGGGCTCAGCGAGATCACGCACCGGCATCTGCTGCACGCCCTGGAGCGCACCGAAATCGCCTGTGTGCAGAATGCTTTCAACCTCGTCGACCGGTCGTCGGCTCCGGTGCTGGAGGAGTGCACGGCACGCGGCATCGCGTTCGTGCCGTTCTTCCCGCTCGGTTCGGCCTTCTCGCCGTCGAATCCGGTGCTGGGACACGAGCTGGTGCGCAGCGCAGCCGAGCGGCTGGGTCACACCCCGGCGCAGGTGGCGCTGGCCTGGACCCTCGGTGTGGCGCCCAATGTGTTGCTGATCCCGGGCACGTCGTCGGTTGGCCACCTGGAAGAAAACGTTGCCGTCAGGGACATCGAGCTCGACGACGAGCTGCGCGCGCAACTCGACGCGGTGGCCTAGCCTGGCGCCGAGCGTGACGTCAGGGCGCGATAATCGTGAAAATCTCGCCCTCAGTTCACGTTCGACGAAGAAAATCGGTCGCCAGCGACTCGCCGTCGATGCCCGGGAAGCTTTCCAGGTTGTCGCTGAACATCTTCCCGACGAACGACGGCGCGAAGGGGAAGTCCGAGCCGAAGGTGATGTGACCCGGCTTGGCGAACGCGAGCAGCGACGGCAGCGCGGCGGGACTCGACGTGAGGGCAGTGTCGAAGTAGAAGCTGGACAGTTCATCGAGCACCTCGAACGGGTCCCGACCGGTTTCGGCGGTGATCGCCATGGCCATCCGGTAACTGGCGTATGGCACGAAGCCGCCGCCGTGGCTGAGGATGAATCTGATCTCGGGATAGCGCTGACGGATGCCGTTGCGCACCAACAGGAATGCCGCGCGGGTGGTGTCGAGCAGGAAGTCGGTGGCCCACGGCGCGACGCCGGGCACCGTCGGGCCGGGTAGCTCGGCAGGGTGGATGAACACCACGGCGCGCCGTTCGTTCAGGGCGGCGAACAACGGGTCCTGGCCGTCTTCGCCCAGGTAAACCCCGTCGTTGTTGGCGAGCAGCACCACCCCGTCGGCCCGCAGCTCGTCCAGCGCGCGCACCGTCTCGGCCACGGCCGCGTCCAGGTGGGGCAGGGGCACCGTGGCGAACAAGCCGAACTGGGCCGACATCAGTTCGGCGCCATAGTCATTGACATCTCGGGCCAGGGCCGCCGCCGCTGCCGCGTCGGGAAGGAAGCTGGTACCCGGCGCGGACACCGAGAGGATGGCGGTGTCGACGCCGAGTTCCCTCATCGTCTGCAGCGATTCCTGCGGGCTCCATTGCGGCAGGTCGCGCCCGCCGGCAGCGTCGATTCCCGCCGTGCGCAACGCCTTCCGGTAGACCTCGGGAATCATGTGATGATGAGTGTCGATTCGGCCCATGTGCGTCCCCCGGATATTTGCCCCGTAGTGATCGCTACGGTAATGTAGAGTGAGTTCCGGAGTCAAGGGGAGTTGCATGGCCGCTGAGAAGACCGAGCGAAAGCGCCGGGCCGACGGCGAACTGTCGCGCACCCGGATCTTGGACGCAGCCACCGAGATCGCGGCCGAACGCGGCTATGAGGGCACCAGTATCGGCCTGGTCAGCGCGAAGTGCGGGCTGCCGGCAAGCTCAATCTACTGGCATTTCAAGGACAAAGACGACCTGATCGCCGCAGTCATCGAGCGCAGTTTCGGCACCTGGCTGAGCGCGTGGAACCTCGCGGAACCGACCGATACGTCCGATCCGCGGGAGCTGGTCGCCGGGCTCACCGAACAGACCGCGAAGGCTCTGCTGGAGGCGCCGGACTTCCTGCGACTCGGACTGATGCTCGCCCTCGAGCGCCGCCCGGAAGAACCCCGTGCCAAGACGATGTTCATTCAGGTCAGGGCCCGCGCGTTCGACCAACTCAAGAACAACTTTCGGGCGGTCATGCCGAAGTTGACCGAGGCCAACGTGCACCAGCTCGCGACCTATGCGATGGCCGGCGCCGACGGCTTATTCATCGCCAAGGAACTCGGCGGTGACGCCGTCGACCTGATCGCGTTGTTCGAGCTGCACGGGCGGGCCATCTACGACCTCGCCCGCCAGCTCACTTGAGCTCGGCCGACGACAGGCCCAGCAGGCGGCGGGCCACCACCAACTGCTGAATCTGTTGTGTCCCTTCGAAGATGTCCAGGATCTTGGAGTCGCGGCCCCACTTCTCCAGCAGCATCTGCTCGGAATATCCGGTGGTGCCGGCCAATTCGACGGTCTTCAGAGTGACGTCACTGGCCATCCGGCCCGCTTTGGCCTTGCTCATGGATGCTTCTTTGGAATTGGGGATGCTGTTGTCGGCCTGCCATGCCGCACGCAACGACAACAGGTAGGCGGCCTCCCAGTCCGATTCCATCCGCAGGAATTCCGCCGCGGCCGCGCTCTGGACGTGTGCGGGCCGGTCGTAGTCGATCTCGACCCCGGCGTCGGTGAGGATCTTGCGGATCTCCTCCAGCGCGGCGCGACCGATCCCGACGGCCATGGCGGCGACGATGGGACGGGTGTTGTCGAAGGTCTCCATGACACCCGAGAAGCCTTTGCCGACTTCGATTTCCGGGTTGCCGAGCAGATTCTCCTTCGGGATGCGCGCGTTATCGAACCGGATGGCAGCGGTATCCGACCCCTTGATGCCGAGCTTGTGCTCGAGCCGCTCGACGGTGACCCCGGGGTGCTCCCGCGGCACGATGAACGACTTGATCGCCGCGCGGCCCTTCGACTTGTCCAGCGTGGCCCACACCACGATGTGGGTGGCGCGCGAACCGGCTGTGACGTAGATCTTTTCGCCGTTGATCACATACTCGTCGCCGTCGAGCTTCGCCGTAGTGGACACCGCGGCCGAGTCCGAGCCGAAGCCGGGTTCGGTGATCGCCATGGCGGCCCACACCTTGCCCAGACGCTCCAGCTGCTCCTCGGTGGCCACCGCGGAGATCGCGGCGTTGCCCAGTCCCTGATAGGGGATGGACAGCATCATCGCCACGTCACCCCAGCTGGCCTCCAGGGTCTGCACGAGGGCGGCCATGTTGGCCCCGTTGTGGTTGTCTTCCTTCTTGTCGCTGCCCCGCAGCTCGCCGGCGCCCGCGAAGCTGAACGACTCCGACGCGCCCTCGAAAAGATTGATCAGCGTGTCGAGTTCGACCGGGTAGGCGTGTTCCCGAAGGTCGTACTTGCGGGCGATGGGCCGCACCAATTCGGCGACGCCCTGGTGGGTCTTGGTGACTACCGCTTGCAGCTTGCCGGGCAGTTCGAGATTGATTGCCATGATTGATCTTTCGCCTTTGAAATATACGAAGTAGTAAACGAGTTAGATGACCACTACACCTTCGGCGACGCCGATGGCCCGCAGATCGCGGTACCAGCGCTCGACCGGGTGTTCCTTGGTGAATCCGTGGCCGCCGAGCAGCTGCACGCCGTCCAGGCCGATCTGCATGCCCTTGTCGGAAGCAAACCGCTTGGCCAGCGCCGCCTCCCGGGCGAACGGCAGACCCTGCTCGGCGCGCGACGCGCCACGCCAGGTGATCAGCCGCAGACCGTCGAGTTCGATGGCGATGTTGGCGCACATGAAGGCGACGGCCTGACGCCGGGCGATCGGCTCGCCGAAGGCTTCGCGCTCCTTCACATACGGCACGACGTAGTCGAGCACCGCGTGTGAAGTGCCCACGGCCAGTGCCGCCCAGCCCAGCCGGGAAAGTGCGATCGCCTCGGAGTAGTCGTCGTCGGTGGCCGCGTCTTCACCCAGCCGGGCGTGCAACGGCACCGAAACACCGTTCAGCTCAACCTGTCCCAACGCGGCGGCGCGAATCCCCATGCTGGGGTCCGCCTTGACGGTCAGTCCCTGGGCGGAGGATTCGACGATGAACAGCGCCGGCTTGCCGTTGAGCTGTGCGCCGACGATGAACAATTCGGCATCGGCGGCGGCCGGCACCAGCGACTTCACGCCGTCGAGTCGGTAGCCGGACGGGGTGCGCACCGCGGTGGTCCGCAGCCGCGTCGGGTCGAACAGCGGATGCGGCTCGGCGATGGCCACGCACGCCTGCGGGACGCTCTCGCCCGCAAACTCGCGCAGGTACGTTGCCTGCTGATCGGCGCTGCCCCAATGCGTCAGCGCCGCAGCGACACCGCCGGGCGCCAGGATGGGCAGCGCCTGGCCCATGTCGCCGTAGGCCAGCGCCTCGGCCACCAGCACGTTGGTCACTGCCGAGCGGTGCTCGGCGATGCCGTCGAAGTCCTCGGGGATGTTGATCGCGGTGATGCCCAGTTCGGCGGCCTTGGCGATCAGGCCGCCTGGGTAGGTCGCGGCCTCGTCGGCGTCGTGGGCGGCCGGGCGCAGGATCTCCGCGGCGAATTCCTCGACGGTCTCGGCGATCATTTTCTGGTCGTCGTCGGGCGTGAGGTCGAAGTAGTTCTTGCCGCTCGACTTCAGCCGGGTGGGGGTGCCGCGCAGGCTCTGCACCCGCTTGAACTGGCGGCTTGCCGCGGCGGTGGTGGAGAACACCTGCTTGGTGCCGTAACGCAGCGTCCGATTGAGCGGGTCGCGCAGCTTGTACTTGTCCAGGAACTCCTGGCCGACCAGCGGCGTCAGCAACGCGATGGCGATGTCGACGCCGGTGCGCTTGTGCGGTTTCATCCCGATGGTGGTCTGGGGGTCGCGGCGCTTCTTGGAGCGCGTGCCGGAAGCAGGAAGTGTGTCGGTCATATCAGCAGCCTCTGTCGTTGGGGCGATGCGAATAACCGTATCTTACTCCGGAGTAAGATAGATGGCACGTGTTAGCTAGTTCACAGCGGGCCGCAGCTGATTCAGCACGTCTTCGTGTAGCAGACCGTTGGTCGCAACGGCGCTCCCGCCGTGCGGACCGGTGGTGCCGTCCAGGCTGGTGAACCGCCCGCCCGCCTCATGCACCAGGACGTCGAGGGCAGCCAGATCCCAGACCGACACCTCGGGTTCGGCGGCGATGTCCACCGCGCCTTCGGCAAGCAGGCAGTAGGACAGAAAGTCGCCGTAGGCCCGCACCCGCCAGACGGCGTCGGTCAGATCGATGAATCGTCCCCGCAACCCCTTCTCGGCCCAGCCACTGAGGCTGGAAAACGACAGGCTGGCCGAATCTAGTTGCGCCACAGCCGAAACCGATAGACGACGCGGCGGGTCGCCGGCAACCGACGCGAACGCGCCCTGCCCGCGCGCCGCCCACCACCGTCGCTGCAGTGCCGGCGCGCTCACCACTCCGACGACCGGGATGCCGTCGTCCAGCAACGCGATCAAGCTGGCCCACACCGGAACTCCGCGCACGAAATTCTTGGTGCCATCGATCGGGTCGATGATCCACTGCCGTCCGTGCCAGCTGGTGGTGCCGCCGAATTCCTCGCCCAGGACGCTGTCCCCGGGGCGCCCGCCGGCGATCGCCTCGCGCAGTTCCGTCTCCACGGCTTCGTCGGCGTCGGTCACCGGCGTCAGGTCGGGTTTGGTGTCGACGCGTAGGTCGAGGGCGCCGAATCGGGCGCGGGTCAACTCGTCCGCCCGGTCGGCCAGTTCCAGCGCGAACTGCAGATCCGTCTGCTCCACCCCAGCAGTCCTACCATGGCGGGATGTGGGAATTCATGGTGCTGCTCCTCCTGGTGGCGGTGCTGGTGGTGTTTCTGGCGCCGCGGTTCATCCGTCCCGGCCCGCGCGGCGCCCTGGCCAGCGGCACGCTGCTGGTGACGGGTGTCAGCCCGCGCCCGGATGACATCAGCGCCCAGGGCGAGCAGTTCGCCACCATCTCCGGCGTCATCAACGGGCCCACGGTCAACGAGCACGCCGTGTACCGGCGCATGGTCGTCGACGTCGACCAGTGGCCGGTGACCGGCCAGCAGTTTCCGGTGGTCTACTCGCCGAACAATCCGGACAACTGGAACTTCGCGCCGCCTGAGCCGGCTGAGCCGCCTGAGCCGGCCGACTGAGCTGACCCCTCAGCCGACCGCCGGCGACGGCCACATCACCCGCAGCCGGCGTCCGTACCGGGGGACGACGATCGACGGTCGGGACACCTTCATCCCCGGCATCCCCGGCATCCCCAGCCCGGGCGCGGCGGGTTCGGCCGGTGCGGCAACGCTTGGCAGGGCGCCTTTGACCGGCACACCGGCCCAGCTCGCCGGCACCGACATCGATCCGACCGTGCCGGCGCGCGACAGCGTCGCGGTCACCTCGCCCACGGCGGCGCCGCCGCGCGCGACGGACGCGCTCAATCGGGGCGCCGGGGTGATGACGGGCGTCTCCGCGGTCAGCGCGGGCAGAACGCCGAGATTGTGCTCGGCTCCGATGACTCCGCATGCGGTCAGATCGAGCTTGGTGGCGCTACCGATCGTGGTGCCCACGACGCGGATCTCGTCGAACACGGTGACATCGAGATAGAACAGCGACGACGGGTCGAGCGCGGTATACAGCGCGCGCAGTGACAGGTCACCGGCAGACTCCTCGGCGGCGGCTGGTGCCTGGGCGGCCGCGGTGGCCCGCTGTGGCGAGGTGAACGGCGTCAGCTCCGATGCCGCCGCGGAGCCGGCCGCGTAGCCGTGCATCGCGGCGGCGTCCTGGGCCCAGTACTCGGCGTACTGCGCCTCGGTGGCGGCGATCGCCGCGGTGTTCTGGCCGAAGAAGTTCGTCGCGATCAGCGCGGCCAGCGCAATGCGGTTGGCCGCCACCACCGGCGGGGGCACCGTCATCGCATGCGCCAGTTCGTAGGCGGCCGCCGCCGCCCGGGCCTGCAGGGCCGTCTGTCGCGTTTGCCCGGCGGTGACCTGCAGCCAGCCGAGGTACGGGACGGCGGCTGCCGTCATCGCCGCCGACGCCGGCCCGTGCCAGTGCAACCCGGTGAGGGCGGAAAGCACCGAGTGACAGCTCTGGGCCGTGGTTTCCAGCTCAGCGGCCAGCGAGTCCCAGCTCTCCGCGGCCGCGAGCAACGACCCCGATCCGGGGCCGCTGTACATCCGCCCGGAGTTCACCTCCGGCGGCAGAAAAGCGAAATCGATCATCCAGCAGCCGGCGGGCGGGCCATCACGGTAAGCCGGGCACCGTACCGCGGCGGCGACCCGGCGCCGCGCGCCGCTGTCGCCGACGCCAGTCCGGGATAGCCGGGGTACCCGGCCACCACCGCGTCCTCGGTCCCGGGAATCACGGTGAACCCGGCCGGCTCCAGCGCCGAGAACCGGCTCGTCGACGGCGCCGCCCAGCTCGCGGGCACCGACATCTGCCCGATCGTGCCGGCCCGGCTGAGAGTGGCGGTGACGCTGCCCAGTCCCGCCGCGGCTCCCACCGGCGGCGGGGCCGCCGCAGCTGCCGGGGCGGCGTCGGCCGCCAGAGCCGCACCCGCCTTCGGAAGCACGCCCAGATTGTTCTCGGCGCCGATGACCCCGGCGGCGAACGCTTCCAGGTAGTACGTGGAGTTGATGGACGTGCCGACGGCGGCGATGACATCCAGGGCGGTCAGGTCGTCCGGGATGATCGACCCGGCCAGCGACTGCAGCTCCTGGGTCGTCGCATCGATCAACTGAGACACCGGGTCCGACGCGGCGGCGCTCGCGTTGGCCTGGGCGACCGCCGCCTGTTGAGCGGTTACTCCGGCCTGGTTGGAGGTCTGCGCGGGGGAGGAGAACTGCGGCAGCAGCTGTGTCAGCGTCTGCGACGACGCGGCGTAGCCGTACATGGCGGCGGCGTCCTGGGCCCAGAAGTCGGCGTACTGCGCTTCGGTGGCGGCGATCGCCGCGGTGTTCTGGCCCAACAGGTTCGTCGCGACCAGGGAGCTGAGCTGCGTGCGGTTGGCCGCCACTGCCGGCGGCGGCACGGTCATCGCGTAGGCCTGCTCGAAGGTCGCGGCGGCGGACCTGGCCTGTGCCGCCGTCTGCTTCGTCTGTTCGGCGGTGCCCTGCAGCCAGCCCGCATAGTGGGCGGCAGCGGCGGTCATGGCCTGCGAGGCTGGGCCGCTCCACTGCCAGGTGGCCAGAGCTGTGAGCACCGCCTCGTACCCCGCTGCGGTGGTGGCGAGTTCGGCGGCCAGCGCGTCCCAGCTGCCGGCGGCGGTCAGGAACGAAGTCGGGCCGGGGCCGGCGTACATCCTCGCCGAGTTGACCTCCGGGGGAAGAAAGGCGTAATCCATTGTGTCACTTCTCCTTCGTGGGGTACGTCTCGCTTATCAGGCGCGTGCGAGGTGGAACAGAGTTTGATTCAGTGGGGTGTTATTCGCCGTGCTGCCGCAAGCCGGGGCTGGCTGCCCGAAGACCATTCGGATGACCTCCGCTAGTGCCGTGTTCTTAACCTGACAAGGCTGACACCGGAACTGATGCGAATCCGGTGAACAGAGAAATGCGTCACGGTGAATTCCTGATGCGCTCACGCCGGCGAAATCCGGTCGTAGCTGGCCGGTTGGCTAGGGACCTAAGGCCCCGATCCGGGGACCTATGCCTCTGGGTTCCCGGCCCGGCCGTCAATAACGTTCGGGTTGGCCACGTTGATGCCAGGGTGATCGAGTGAAGGAGAGGCCGCGATGACCAGCCGCGAGTCGGGTCCCGCAGTCGTGGTAGGTATCGACGGTTCGAGAACGGCTCTGCACGCCGCGCTGTGGGCGATCGACGAGGCGGTCGCACGGGACGTTCCACTGCGCCTGGTCTATGTCATCGAATCGCCACCGGTGTCGGGCGGTATCGCGGGACACCAGGCGGCTGCCCGCGCGGCGTTGTTCGACGCCCAGCAAGCCGTCAGGGCGACGGGCAAAGAGGTGGTGATCGAAACCGAAATTCTGTGGGGCCGGCCGCTGACCAAACTGATGCAGGAGTCGCGGACGGCGTCGATGATCTGCGTCGGGTCGATAGGGCGCAATCACGCGCACAGTGGTGAGGGCTCGGTGGCCGGGGCCCTGGCCGGATCCTCGCTGTGTCCGGTGGCGGTGATACACCGGTCGCACGACGGCACGACCGCGCCCACGATCAGGCGGGTCGTCGCGGAAGCGGACAACGGAGCCGTATTGCGCCATGCGTTCCAGGAAGCTCGCCTTCGCGGCGTCCCGTTGCGCGCTGTCTCGGTGCAGCGGCCTCACTCAGCGGACTCACCCGGCGACGGAAACCGCTTGGCGCAAGCGCAGTTACACCGCAGGCTGACCCGCTGGACGCGGCTGTATCCCGATGTGCGGGTGGAGTCGGCCATCGTCCGGGGGCACGACGGCCGCTATATGGCTGACAATGAGGCGCCGGGTCAGCTCTTCGTCACCGACGCGCACGCCGCCCAGGTGCGCAGCGTGTACAACGCGGGGTCCTCGGTGTTGACCGTGCGCAGCGGCAACCTTTAGCGGCGACTTCGGGAGTGATGCCTTGGTAAGAGTCTTCCTGGTCGATGACCACGAAGTGGTGCGACGCGGCCTCATCGACCTGCTCGGTGCCGACCCCGAACTCGACGTCGTCGGCGAAGCCGGCTCGGTCGCCGAAGCGATGTCGCGGATTCCGGCGGCGGATCCGGATGTCGCGGTCCTCGATGTCCGGCTGCCCGACGGCAATGGCATCGAACTGTGCCGGGACCTGTTGTCTCGCATGCCCGAACTCCGGTGCCTGATCCTGACGTCCTACACCTCCGACGAAGCGATGCTGGACGCCATCCTGGCCGGCGCCAGCGGCTACGTCGTCAAGGACATCAAGGGCATGGACCTGGCCCGCGCGGTCAAGGATGTGGGCGCCGGCCGGTCGCTGCTGGACAACCGCGCGGCCGCGGCCCTGATGTCCAAACTGCGCGACGCCACCGAAAAACAGGACCCGTTGTCGGGCCTCACCGAGCAGGAGCGCGCATTGCTGGCCCTGCTCAGCGAGGGCCTGACCAACAAGCAGATCGCCGATCGGATGTTTCTCGCCGAGAAGACGGTGAAGAACTACGTGTCCCGATTGCTGGCCAAACTGGGCATGGAGCGGCGAACCCAAGCCGCGGTATTCGCAACGGAATTGAAGCGCTCGCAAGGTGCCGGCCGATGACCGTCGGTGAGCCGGACGAGACCGGTCCCGACGAGGTCGCTCTGCAACCGTTCCGGCAGACCCTTTCCCAGTTGCGGTTGCGGGAACTGCTCGTCGAGGTGCAGGACCGGGTCGAACAGATCGTCGAGGGCCGCGACCGCCTCGACGGCCTGCTGGAGGCCATGCTGGTGGTCACCTCAGGGCTGGAGCTCAATGCCACACTGCGTGCCATCGTGCACTCGGCGACGGATCTGGTCGACGCCCGCTACGGCGCTCTGGAGGTGCACGACGGCGAACAACGCGTGATGAACTTCGTCCACGAGGGCATCGACGAAGAGACGGTGCGCCGCATCGGCAACCTGCCCCAGGGCAAAGGCATCATCGGCCACTTCATCGATGAGCCGAAAGCGCTACGGCTGGATGATCTTTCGAAGCACCCGGCGTCGGTCGGATTTCCGCCGCATCATCCGCCGATGCGGACGTTCCTCGGGGTGCCCGTGCTGGTTCGTGAGGAATCCTTCGGCACCCTGTACCTGACCGACAAGACCAACGGGCAGCCCTTCACCGAAGACGACGAAGTGCTGGTGCAGGCTCTGGCGGCAGCGGCGGGTATCGCCATCGCCAATGCGCGGCTGTATCAAGAGGCCAAGGAACGGCAGTCCTGGATCGAGGCCACCCGTGACATCGCCACCGAACTGTTGTCCGGCACGGAACCCGCTACCGTGTATCGCCTGCTCGCCCAAGAGGCGATCAAACTGACCGCCGCGAATGCGGCCCTGGTCGCCGTCCCGCTCGACGAGAACGTCTCCCATACCGACGTCGCGGAACTGATGGTGATCGAGACGCTCGGCTCTGAAGTTGAAAATGTTGCGGGACAGACCATTCCCGTCGTCGGCACGGCGCTGGGAGAGGTGTTCATCAAAGGTATGCCACGCCAGATCGAACGGCTGGACACCGAGGGCCTGGCCGGCCTGGACGATGTCGGCCCGGCGTTGCTGCTACCGCTGCGGGCCACCGGCACCGTGGCGGGCGTGGTCGTCGTCCTGGGCCGAGGCGGTGCGGGATTCTTCACCAACGACCAACTCGAGATGATGGCCGCGTTCGCCGACCAGGCCGCGCTGGCACTGCAGTTGGCGACGTCGCAACGGCAGATGCGAGAACTCGATGTGCTGACGGACCGCGACCGGATCGCGCGGGATCTGCACGATCACGTGATCCAGCGCCTGTTCGCGGTCGGGCTGTCCTTGCAGGCCGCGGTGCCGCGGGCCGGAGAACCCCAAGTGCAGCAGCGGCTTTCAGGCGCGATAGACGAGCTGCAAGGCGTCATCCAGGAGATCCGGACCACGATTTTCGACCTGCACGGAGCCTCGCAGGGCATCACCCGGCTGCGTCAGCGCATCGACGCGGCCGCCGGTCAGTTCGCTGACTCCGGGTTGCGTACCAGCGTGCAATACATCGGGCCGCTGTCGGTGGTCGACAGTGCACTGGCCGACCACGCCGAGGCCGTGGTGCGGGAGGCGGTCAGCAACGCCGTCCGGCACGCGAGAGCGACGGCGTTGACGGTGCGCGTCAGGGTCGACGACGACCTGTGCATCGAGGTCGGTGACGACGGTTGCGGTATGCCCGAGCAGTTCACCGGCAGCGGACTGACCAACCTCAGGCGGCGCGCGGAGGAGGCCGGTGGCCAGTTCACCGTCGACACAGCGGCCTCGGGTGGGACGCTGCTGCGGTGGTCGGCGCCGCTCGTTCAATAGTTACTCGGGCCAGTCGACGACGCGGACCAGTCGGCGCCGTGGAGTGGCCGGCAACGGATCTGCGTTGATCGGGGCCCAGCCGACCCGCAGCAGCATCTGCGGATAACCGCTGTCGCCGAACACGTCGGCGCGGACCGCGGCGCGGGTCTCCGCAATCTCCAAAGGCTCGGTGATGGGGCAGCACGCCAGACCCAGCGCCGTGGCGGTCAACAGCACGATGCTGGTCGTCTCCCCGGCCCGCAGTTGCGATAACCGATCGTCCTTCTCGGTACCCAGTGCCAGGATGACGCCGCAATCGTCGGCCGGTGAGATGCCGGTCGGCTGTGCCAGCCCCGGGCCCGCGAACAACCGTGCGGGGATCGGCGAGTGCGGGTCCGACGGCGGCGCGTTGCGCGCCGGCACTCCGGCCACCGCGCCGTATCGTCCACTCCACGTGGTCAATTCGCGCATATAGGCGTCGTCGCTGGCATGGTCGGAAACGGCGCGCGCCACAATGCTTTTCATTCTCGCCAGCGAATCGACCTGGCGGAGCATGACGCCGCTGCGAGCCGCGCGGGCGGCCATCTGCGCGATGTCGCCACCCGGTACCGGCCACGAACTGTACGCGCGCCGGTCGGTCCGGCGCCGGGGGATGGCCGCTGCCAGGGCGATGTCGGACTGATCCGGCGCCTGCGGAACCACCTCGATGGTGGCCAGGTGGCGCGGATCTGCGGGTTCGGGAAAGCGACTTACCTTGGCGTGCCAGCCCATTGACGCCAGTGCGACGACACAGTGATGCAGCGCGACGCCACAGCTGATGGTCAGGTCCCGGCCGTCGGGATCGGTGCTCTGCAGCTGCATGTCCGGTTCGGAGAACAGGTCCAGGCTTGCCGCGCCCACCCGCCACCGCCAGGGCTGCGTGTTGTGGATCGAAGGGGCACGGGTGGCCAGGGTGAGGACCGTTCGCAACGTGTCGGCGTCGGGGAATTGGGCGTTCATCGGGGCTGAGCCCTTCCTGTCCATGACTGTGGTCACGCTCTCCAGGATTGTCGGCACCGCGCGACCCGCGTCAGAGGACGAAGCCCCGGCAGCGTGGGACCTTTGGCCCTGCTCCCGGCACCGCTGACAGCGGATAGTGAAACTGAGAGTTGCACATAACTGGGAGGCGCTGATTCATGGACCACCTGACGACACTGGACGCAGGGTTCCTCAAGGCCGAGGATGCCGATTCGCGGGTCAGCCTTGCGATCGGGGGTCTTGCGGTCATCGAAGGGCCGGCACCCGAGCAGAGTGAGTTGATCTCGGTTTTCGCGCAACGGATCCGGGGTTGCCCGCGGTTCGGTCAGCGCTTGCGACTGCACCCGTTGGATCTCGGTGCGCCGGAGTGGGTTAATGACCCCGGCTTCGACATCCAGCGCCACGTGCGCCGGGCCGCGCTGCCACATCCAGGTGACGACCGCGAGCTTTTCCGGTTGATTGCCGACGTGATGGCCCGGCGTCTGGACCGCGATCGGCCGCTGTGGGAGGTATGGGTCATCGAGGGACTCGCCGACAATCGCTGGGCGATGCTGACCAAACTGCACCACTGCATGGCGGACGGCATCGCCGCCACGCATATCCTCGCGGGGTTATGCGACGACGGGGTCAGCAGTGCTTCTCACCGTGGGTTGCCCGCGGCGAGGAAGATCTCGAAAGAAGGCCCCGCGCAACGGAAGCCGCTTCTAGAGGGTTTGGCGCAGGCGTCGGCCGCACTCACGGCCGGTGTCGTCCGTGCCGTCCAGGGCGCCGGTGAGATCGCCGCGGGTCTGTTGATTCCGTCCGCGTCCGCCCTGAACGGTCCGCTCAGCGACCAGCGCCGATACGGCGGGGCGCGGGTGGCAATGGCCGACATCGAACTGATCGCCTCGACGTTCGATGTCACCGTCAATGACGTTGCGCTGGCTGCGATTACCGAGAGCTATCGCAATGTCATGGTGGAGCGCGGGCTCACGCCGCTGCGCGGATCATTGCGGACACTGGTCCCCGTATCGGTGCGGTCTGCGGGTGCGGCCGGCGTGACGGACAACCGGGTGTCGTTGATGTTGCCGAATCTGCCGGTGGACGAGGAGAACCCGGTGGAGAGGCTGCGGACCGTGCACGACCGGTTGGGCCGCGCGAAGTCCAGTGGTCAGCGACAGGCGGGAAATGCGTTCTTGTCCTTGACGAATCGCATCCCGTTCGCATTGAGTGCTTGGACCGTCGGGTTGTTGATGCGTTTGCCGCAGCGCGGTGTGGTCACGGTGGCCACCAATGTGCCGGGACCGCGCCGACCGCTGCGGATCATGGGCAGGCAGGTGACCGGGCTCTATCCGGTTCCGCCGCTGGCGATGGACCTGCGCACCGGTGTGGCGATGCTCAGTTACGCCGGCGAACTGTTCTTCGGGATTCTCACCGACTACAACGCGGTCGGGGACGTCGATCAACTGGCGCGCGGCATCGAGGCCGCGATCAGGCGGCTGGTGACAATCAGCAAGCGCCGCAGGAACCCTCCGACCCGTGGGCCGCTGTCGTTGGTGGTCTGACGGTGGCGGCACGGGATCTGGTCGATCGCGCGGATATCGAGGCATTGCTGTACCGGTTCTACGGCACGGCGTTACACGACGAGGTGCTGTACGACGCCTTCACGGAACTGAGAGCCGCCGGGCTGGACGGACACATCCCGACGATGAGCGACTTCTGGGAGACCGTGCTGTTTCGCGCGGGCCGCTACCAGGGCAGCGCATTGACCGTACATCGGGACCTGCACAGCCGAACTCCGTTGACGGCAGGCCACTTTGTCCGCTGGTTGACCCTGTGGCACGAGGCCGTCGACGAACTCTACGACGGACCGGTGGCCGAGCACGCCAAGCTGCAGGCCGCCCGGATCGCCTGGTCGATGAACCGGCGGTTGAACGGTGCCGACGCGCGTGAGCTTGACGCGCTCCTCACGCGCTGAGTCCTCAGGAGGCGGTCGCGTTGTGGTCCGGTTCCGGACCGAACACGAAGCGGCGGCCGGTGATGTCATTCGGGGTGATGCGGACGAAGTTCGGCTTGGCCGTCGCCACCCACGGGTACAAGCCGGCCTTGTCCGCCTGCTGGATGTCGGCGTCGGCCTTCAACAGCTGCGCACGCCCGCGCACGATCACACTCCAGCCTTCGGCGACATTGTGGTCGTCGGCCTCGAAGATCACCGTGCGATTGGCGACGGCCGAGAAGAGTTTGGTGCCCTCGGCCGTCCGGAACAACACGGTCCGGTTCTGCACCACGAAATTGACCGGGAAGATCTCCGGTTCTCCGCCGAAGTTGGTCACCAATCGGCCGAGCGAGGCCGTGCCCAGCAGATCCCAGCTCTCGCTTTCGGACAGGACGGTGATCGGCTCATTGCTCATTGCTCATCCTTTCGGAGTGTCTGGCGTGGGGCGGATTTCGAGGACGGCATGCAGAGGACGGCGTGGTGTCGGTGCGGGCACAGGTTCCATTGCCGGGGCGATGCCGACCCGGATCAACACCTGGGGCTCGCCGCGCCGGCCGATCAGTTCCCGTACGATGTCGCGGCTCTCACTCGATTCGATCAGGTGGGTCAATGTGCAGGTCGCCATTCCGGCCATGGTGCATTCGAGTAGCACGCTAGAGAGTACTTCGCCGCAGCGCAGAACATCGGCTTTGGTGTCGGTGGGTGTCGACAACACCAGAATTTTAGACCAGTCGGTCGCGATCCCCGGGCGGCGATCCTGGTGGCCACGGACCGGGAACTCCCGGGCAACATCAACCCGCAGGCGTTCAGTGTCGGATGCCAGCGAGGACGGGGGCATGCCTTCCGATAGGGCGAATGGCGAAGTCCACCAATCGAGTTCGGCATGATAAGAAGCGTCGTCACGGCGCAGTTCCTCGCTCAGCTGCGATGCCTCGGCAAGCCTGAGGCGCTGCTCGTCGGCGAGCACGTGCAGGGTGGCCACCTCGTCATCGAGCGCTTCGCGCAGCACCGGTTCGAAGTGGTCCCAGTACATGGGCCGGTCGAACGGCAGCCGATCGGTGTAGCGCTGCAGGATCGCTTCGGCCCGATTGCGATGTGCCGAGGTGACGAGATCGATCGGACGGAATCGCAGGGTGGCCAGATGCCCGGGGTCGTTCGGGTCGGGCAACCGGGTGATGGTGGCCCGCCAGCCCGCCGCCGCCATGGCGACCTCGAGATGATGGAGTGTCGCGCCGCAGCTGATCAGTGCGCTACGCCCGGAATGGTCTGTGGCGGGAACGGTCCGGTTGCGATCGGCGAACAAGTGCACGGCGTTATGGTCGACGACCCAGCGCCACGGTTGACTGTTGTGGATCGACGGCGCCCGGCAGGCCAGCAAGACTGCGCTCTTGACGGTCTCGATGTCCACGCCAGGCACGTTACGGATGGGCGCTGGCGAGGGGTAGGGACCTTGGTCATTCGGCGGCATGCCGTGTGTCACCGTTCCGGCGGCGACGTTCGACGGTGGAAAGTGATATCGCCTGTGATATCAACACCTTTCGGCCTTCGCGGCGATCCGGACTTGTCAGTGGCCCTCCATAGAATTGGGGTATGGCATCGAGTACGCGTGAGGAGATCGTGGAGGTCTTCAATGCACTCGACGCCGCTGTTGATCGCCTGTGTGACTTGACGTTCGATGCGTTGACCACCCCGGAGTTCCTGCGCGGCATGGAGCGCCTGGAAAAGGTGCACCGCCGGATGCGCACACCCCAGCACACGTTGATCAACCACCTCAAAACCCAAGCGACCGAGGAAGAACTCGGCGGCAAACTGCCCGCGGCGTTGGCTGAGCGCCTGCGGATCACCAAAGCCGACGCCAACCGGCGCATCGCCGAAGCCGACGACCTCGGCGAACGCCGGGCGTTGACAGGCGAATCATTAGGGCCACTGTTGGGCGCGACCGCCGCCGCCCAACGCGAAGGTCTGATCGGTGACGCGCACATCAAGGTGATCCGCGACTTCATCGCCCACCTGCCCAGCACGGTGGATGTCGACACCTGGGAAGCCGCCGAAAAGGACCTGGGCGGCAAGGCCTGTGACTTTCGCCCCGACCAGGTCGCCAAATACGCCCACGAACTCATGGCGCTGCTGCACCCCGACGGCGACTACACCGACGACGAACGCGCCCGCACACGCGGCCTGACCCTGGGCCCCCAGCAATACGACGGCATGTCCCGGCTCAGCGGCCTGATCACCCCCGAACTACGGGCACTACTCGAAGCCGCCTGGGCCAAACTCGCCGCCCCCGGCACCGGCATCCCCGACGGAGACACCGACACCCGCAGCCAACCCCAACGCAACCACGACGCCATCATCACCGCCATCCGCGAACTCTTCGCCTCCGGCGAGTTGGGCACCCACAACGGCCTACCGGTCTCCATCATCGTCACCACCACCCTCAAGGACCTCGAAGCCGGGGCCGGGCGCGCCCGCACCGGCGGCGGCACCCGCATCCCGCTGCCCACCCTGATCGGCTGGGCCGCCACCTCGCATCACTATCTCGCGGTCTTCGACGGCGCCAAACCGCTGGCGCTGTTCCACGCCAAGCGGTTTGCCAACCTCGCCCAGCGACTGATGCTGCTGGCCAAAGACGGCGGCTGCACCCGCCCGGGCTGCGACGTCCCCGGCTACCACGCCCAGGTGCACCATGCCAGCGGCTGGACGAACACCCACGTCACCGACATCCACGACCTCACCCTGGCCTGCGGCATTGATAACCGTCTCGCCGATAAAGGCTGGACCACCCGCAAGAACGCCAACAGCGACACCGAATGGCTACCGCCCGCCCATCTGGATCACGGCCAACCGCGAATAAATACATTCCACCACCCGGAGAAACTGCTGGCACCGGATGACGACGAACCGAGTTGACCGCGCTTCGCAATGCGGCCCGCACCTGGCATCCTGAACGGATGGCAGGCAATGAGCTGGACCCCATCCGGGCTAGAAGCGCTCTGGCAGTGATCAAGCAGAACCCCGGCATCGTGCTCTTCGCGGTGTCACCGCTGATCGCGCTGGTGGCTGTCACCTGGTACTTCGCCGGTGCCGGCTGGGGAATCATCCTGGCACTGGTGCTGCTGGTCGCCGGCGGCGCACTCGTTCTCCGCAAGCGCTGACACCACCGGCATGCGTTCCTGGTGGGGGTGGGGCACGCTCGAACAAGCCCTCACCGAGCAAGAGACCAAAGACCTGGTGGCACGGGTTGCGGCCATGCTGCCCGGTCACGACCTCACCGACCACCCGCCACCCGACCCGAACGCGCTCGGGTTACCCAGCCCGCGCATCAGCCCGCCGCAGTCCCTGGCCGCGTTGTGCTCCGCCCAGGTGGTGGACCGGGCCGGGCACGCGCGGGGCAAGGCTTTCCGCGACGTCGCACGCAATCTGCAGGGGCGCCTGGATCATTTACCCGACCTGATCGTCCGGCCGCGGCGCGAACAGGACGTGATCGACGTACTGGATTGGTGTACCCGCGAAGGGATTCCGGCTATTCCCTACGGCGGAGGCAGCTCAGTCGTCGGCGGCGTTGAGCCCCGCTTCGACGGGCCCGCAATCACCCTGGATGTCAGCGCAACGAGCGCGGTGGTCGAGGTGGACCAGGTCAGCCGTGCCGCGCGGATCCAGGCCGGCGCACTCGGTCCGTGGATCGAAGACCAGTTGCGCAAACACAACCTGACCCTGCGGCACTTCCCTCAGTCCTTCGCGTTCTCCAGCCTCGGCGGCTGGTTGGCCACCCGCGCCGGCGGACATTTCGCCACCCTCTACACCCACATCGACGACCTGACCGAATCGGTGCGCGTGGTCACCCCGGCCGGCGTCAGCGAGTCGCGCCGGCTGCCCGGCTCGGGCGCGGGACCGTCCCCGGACCGGCTCTTCGTCGGCTCGGAGGGGACCCTCGGCGTCATCACCGAGGCATGGATGCGCTTGCAGTACCGCCCGCGCTGGCACGTCACCGCGTCGGTGGCCTTCGAGAGCTGGCCGGCCGCGGTCGCCGCCACCCGCACCGTCGCGCAAGCGGGTCTGTTTCCCGCGAACTGCCGGTTGCTCGATCCTGCGGAGGCATTCCTGAACGCCGGAGTACCGGTGACCGGTGGCCTGCTGGTGCTGGCCTTCGAGTCCGCCGACCATCCGATCGACCCCTGGCTGAACCGGGCGCTGGAAATCACCGCCGAACACGGCGGCACGGTCATCTCCCGGCGCAACCGCGAATCCGACAGTGAGAGAACAGAAGAAGACGCGTCGACCAACTGGCGCTCGTCGTTCCTGCGCATGCCTTATCAACGAGATGCCCTGGCGCGCCGCGGTGTCATCGCCGAGACATTCGAAACCGCTTGCACCTGGACTCAATTCGAGCATCTGCACAACGCGGTGACCCGTGCCGCCACGGACGCGATTAAAAAGGTCTGCGGCACCGGCGTGGTGACCTGCCGGTTCACCCACGTCTATCCCGACGGCCCGGCGCCGTACTACGGCATCTATGCCGCCGGCCGCTGGGGTGCCCTGGACGCGCAGTGGGACGAGATGAAAGCCGCTGTCTCCGAAGCGATCAGCGCTACCGGCGGCACCATCACCCATCACCACGCGGTAGGTCGCGACCACCGCCCCTGGTATGACCGGCAGCGCCCCGACCCGTTCGCCAAGGCACTGCGCGCGGCCAAGCACGCGCTGGACCCGGCCGGCATCCTCAATCCCGGCGTGCTTGTGGGGTAGTCGCGGCGGCCCGTGCTCAGCCGTGCCCGATGTGCAAAAGCCTAGCGAGGTTGGGCAGCTTGACCCGGGGGCGGCCATGCGGCTCACCGGCTGAGCGCTCGAACTGGTCGATGACGTCCCAGTGCTCCGAGGTGATCACCTTGGGCTGCCGTTCGGTCAGCCAGTCCGAAATCCGGTCGGCGTGGTCTTCGGGGAACTCAGCCAAGGAAGCACCTGCCAGATCGGCGATCAACGTGTCGACGGTCTCCTGGGAGTCGCTCTTGTTGGTGCCGATGACGCCGGTCGGACCGCGCTTGATCCAGCCGACGACGTATTCGTTGCGACTGCCCTCGACCCGGCCCCCGGTGTTGGGAATGGTGCCGCGCTTCTCGTCGAACGGCAGCCCAGGGGTGGGCACGCCGCGGTAGCCGACCGAGCGGACGACCAACTGCACGGGGAGTTCCTCGCGCTCGCCGGTGTCCTTGGCTGATACCCAGCCGCTTTCGTCGGTGACCAGTTCGTTGCGACCGAGCACGATGCTCTCGACGTGCTCCTCGCCCTTGATCTCGATCGGAGAGGTCTGGAACCGGAACACGATTCGGCGATGGCCCGGGCGCGGCTCGCGCTCCGCATAGCCCCGCAGCACCTTGATGTTCTGTTTGGTGGTCTTGCCCGCGGCCTCGGCGTCCTCGTCGGTGATGCTCTCGAACTGGGCCGGGTCGACGATCACGTCGACACCTTCGAGCTCGCCGAGCTCACGCAACTCCAGCGTGGTGAACGCCGTCTGCAGCGGACCACGGCGGCCGATGATCACCACCTCTTCGACTCCGCGGGGGCGCAGCGACTCCAACGCATGGTCGGCGATGTCGGTGAGCGCCAGCACGTCGGGGTCGGTCACCAGAATGCGGGCGACGTCGATCGCGACGTTGCCGTTGCCGACCACCAGGGCGCGGGCGCCCGACAGGTTCGGTGTCTTCTCCTCGAAGTGCGGGTGCGCGTTGTACCAGCCGACGAAGTCGACCGCGGAGATGCTGCCCGTCAGGTGCTCCCCGGGAATGTTGAGTGGCTTGTCCGACTGGGCCCCGACGGCGTAGATAACCGCGTCGTAGTGCTCGGCGAGTTCGTGCGCATGGACGTGTTCGCCGACGGCCACGTTGCCGAAGAACCGGAAGCGGGGGTCGGTGGCCGTCTTGGCGAACTGTTTGCTGATCGACTTGATCTTCGGGTGGTCGGGTGCGACGCCGGAGCGCACCAGGCCCCACGGTGTGGGCAGCATCTCGAGCATGTCGACGGCCACATCGATCTCATCGGAAGTGTCGGCCGCCTTCAGCAGGGACGCGGCGGCAAAGAAGCCCGACGGCCCGGAGCCGACGATGGCGACGTGATAGGGACGCATGTAGAAGGATGCTAGACGGTGGTGCCGGTAACGTTGTCGCCTGTGGAACCTGACCGTCAAGCAGATATCGCCGCACTTGACTCCACCCTGACCACGGTGGAGAGGGTGCTTGACGTCGAAGGTCTGCGCACCCGCATCGAAAAACTCGAGCAGGAGGCGTCCGACCCCAACCTGTGGGACGACCAGGCGCGCGCGCAGAAGGTGACCAGCGAACTGTCCCATACCCAGGGCGAATTGCGCCGCGTCGAGGAGTTGCGGCAGCGGCTCGACGACCTGCCGGTCCTCTACGAACTGGCCGCCGAAGAAGAGGGGCCGGCTGCCGACGCCGCCCTGGTGGAAGCCGACGCCGAGCTCAAGGCGCTGCGCGCCGACATCGAGGCCACCGAAGTCCGCACTTTGCTGTCCGGCGAGTACGACGAACGTGAGGCATTGGTCACAATCCGCTCCGGAGCGGGCGGGGTCGACGCCGCGGACTGGGCCGAGATGCTCATGCGCATGTATATCCGCTGGGCAGAGCAGCACAAGTACCCCGTCGAGGTGTTCGACACGTCCTACGCCGAAGAGGCCGGCATCAAGAGCGCGACCTTCGCCGTGCACGCACCGTTCGCCTACGGAACCCTGTCGGTGGAACAGGGCACCCACCGTCTGGTGCGAATCAGCCCGTTCGACAACCAAAGTCGACGTCAGACGTCTTTCGCGGAGGTCGAGGTGCTGCCGGTGGTGGAGACCACCGACCACATCGAGATCCCCGAAGGCGACCTGCGCGTGGACGTCTACCGGTCCAGCGGTCCCGGGGGGCAGTCGGTCAACACGACCGACTCGGCGGTTCGTTTAACCCACATCCCAACGGGTATTGTCGTGACTTGCCAGAACGAGAAGTCGCAACTGCAGAACAAAGTTTCAGCGTTACGAGTGCTTCAGGCAAAGTTGTTGGAGCGCAAGCGTTCCGAAGAACGCGCGGAGCTGGACGCCTTGAAAGGCGACGGCGGCAGCTCCTGGGGAAACCAGATGCGGTCATACGTGCTGCACCCCTACCAGATGGTCAAGGATCTGCGCACCGAGTTCGAGGTGGGCAACCCGGCGGCCGTCCTGGACGGAGACATCGACGGATTCCTGGAAGCCGGGATTCGGTGGCGCAACAGAAAAGATGACGACTAATAACCTCGCTTTCCACGTAAAGGGCATTGCCTCCGCGGCACAGCGATGGCATGACTTCTGGCGCGGTCCGATCGGTGAGTGGATCATCACCAGGGGACTGCGGGTTGCCATGCTGCTCATCGCCGCGGTGCTGGCTGCCCGCTTTGTCAGCTGGGTAGCCCAGCGGATCTCCCGCCAGCTCGACCTGGGCTTCGCCGAGAGTGACGCGCTGGTGCGCTCGGAGGCGACCAAACACCGTCAGGCCGTGGCCTCGGTGATCCGTTGGGTGTCGATCGTGATCATCGCGATCATGGTGATGATGCAGATCGCCGACGTGCTGCAGTTCTCGGTGGGTGGCCTGGTCGCACCGGCCACCGTCGTGGGCGCGGCCCTCGGTTTCGGCGCCCAGCAGCTGGTCAAGGATCTGCTGTCCGGGTTCTTCATCATCGTCGAGCGCCAGTACGGCTTCGGTGACCTGGTGAAGCTGACCATTCAGGGTTCGACGACCGACGCCACCGGCACCGTGGAGAACGTGACACTGCGGGTGACCAGGCTGCGATCGGCCGACGGCGAGGTGTTCACCGTCCCCAACGGCCAGATCGTCAAGTCGGTCAACCTCTCCAAGGACTGGGCGCGGGCCGTCGTCGACATCCCGGTGTCGACCAACGCCGACCTCAACCGGGTCAACGAGGTTCTGCATCAGGAGTGCGAGAACGCCCAGAACAACCCGTTGCTGGGCGAGCTGCTGCTGGACTCGCCCACGGTGATGGGCGTGGAGAGCATCGCGGTCGACACCGTCACGCTGCGCCTGGTGGCCCGCACGCTGCCCGGCAAGCAGTTCGAGGCCGGCCGGCTGTTGCGGGTGCTGGTGATCCGCGCGCTGGCGCGCGCCGGGATCGTGACCGCGGCGGACGCGACGGTCGGAGTGGTCGACGACGCCGGGATGCCCGCGACCGACGAGGTGACCGACGCCGACACATCGGTGACGAAGCGATGAAACAGATCGGATTGAACCTGCTGCAGCGCGTCCGGGAGAGCCGGGAGCGGCGGACGCCCAGCCATCTGTTCGGCGGCCGGGTCCGTACTTCGACCGTGGTGCTGATCGTGGCGTTCTTCGCGCTGTGGTGGACCTACGCCACTTACCGTCCGCACCCGGAGCCGCCGCGCAGCGACACGCCTGGCCAAGTGGTGCCGCCCGGGTTCGTGCCCGACCCCGGCTACACCTGGGTGCCGCGCACCCGGGTGCAGCCGCAGCCCGTCACCACCACCCCCACGCCGACGCCGACGACCACGACAACCCCGCCGCCGCCGACGACGACGACCACCACGACGACACCGGGCCTGCCGTGCCTGCTGCCGCCGCCCTTCTGCCCGGCATCGACGACCCCGACCACACCGCCCGCCAACCAGCAACAGCCCGGGCTGCCGGGGCCCGGTTCCTCGCCTGGTCCGGGGCCCAGCTCACCGGCTCCGGCGCGCTGAGTTTCGCCCCCCGGCGAACCACCCCGCTACACTGGCGTGCCGTGATGATCACCCTGGAACATGTCACCAAGCAGTACAAATCGTCGGCACGTCCGGCCTTGGATGACATCAACGTCAAAATCGACAAGGGTGAGTTCGTTTTCCTCATCGGTCCGTCGGGCTCGGGCAAGTCCACGTTCATGCGGTTGTTGCTGGCCGCAGAGACGCCGACCACCGGTGACATCCGGGTCTCGAAGTTTCACGTCAACAAGCTGCGCGGGCGCAACGTGCCCAAGCTGCGCCAGGTGATGGGCTGCGTCTTCCAGGACTTCCGGTTGCTGCAACAGAAGACGGTGTACGACAACGTCGCCTTCGCGCTGGAGGTCATCGGCCGCCGCGGCGACGCGATCAACCGGGTGGTTCCGGAGGTGCTGGAGACGGTCGGCCTGTCGGGCAAAGCCAACCGACTGCCGCACGAACTCTCCGGCGGCGAGCAGCAGCGGGTCGCCATCGCCCGCGCGTACGTCAACCGGCCGCTGGTGCTGCTGGCCGACGAGCCCACCGGCAACCTCGACCCAGACACCAGTAAGGACATCATGGATTTGTTGGAGCGCATCAATCGCAGCGGCACGACGGTGTTGATGGCCACCCACGACCACCACATCGTCGACGCGATGCGCCAGCGTGTGGTCGAGTTGTCGCTGGGCAGGCTGGTTCGCGACGAACAGCGCGGCGTCTACGGGATGGATCGCTAAGTGCGCGTCGGATTCCTACTCAACGAGGTCGTCACCGGCATTCGTCGCAACGTCACGATGACGATCGCGATGATCCTGACCACCGCGATCTCCATCGGCCTGTTCGGCGGCGGTCTGCTGGTGGTCCGGTTGGCCGACAACTCGCGGGCCATCTATCTCGACCGGGTCGAGACGCAGGTGTATCTCACCGAAGACGTGTCGGCCAACGACCCCACGTGCGGCGGCGACATCTGCAAGGCGCTGCGCAACAAGATCGAGAGTCGCCAAGACGTCAAGTCCGTGCGGTTCGTCAACCAACAGGACGCCTACGCTGACGCGATCAAGAAGTTCCCGGAGTTCAAGGACGTCGCCGGCAAGGACTCCTTCCCCGCGTCTTTCATCGTCAAGCTGAGCAACCCGGACCAGCACGCCGAGTTCGCCGCGGCTATGGAGGGCCAGCCCGGCGTGCGCGGCATCCTCAACGAGAAGCAGCTGATCGACCGGTTGTTCGCGGTGCTGGACGGGTTGAGTAACGCCGCGTTCGCCGTCGCACTGGTACAGGCCATCGGCGCGATTCTGCTGATCGCCAACATGGTGCAGGTAGCCGCCTATACCCGTCGCACTGAGATCGGCATCATGCGTCTGGTCGGCGCCAGTCGGTGGTATACCCAGCTGCCGTTCCTGGTGGAGGCGGTGCTCGCCGCGACCATCGGTGTGGTGATCGCGATTCTGGGCTTGGTAGCGGTGCGGGCGTTGTTCCTGGAGGGGGCGCTGAGCCAGTTCTATCAAGCGCATCTGATCGCCAAGGTCGACTACGCCGACATCGTCTACATCTCACCGATCCTGCTGCTGCTCGGCGTCGCGATGTCGGGGTTGACGGCATACGCGACGCTGCGCCTCTACATACGGCGGTAGCGGTGGCCAAGAAGCCTCCCGGCCGACAAATCATCGCCAGCAACCGCAAGGCGCGGCACAACTACTCGATCCTCGAAGTGTTCGAGGCCGGCATCGCGCTGCAGGGCACCGAGGTCAAGAGTCTGCGGGAGGGGCACGCATCTCTGGTCGACGCGTTCGCCACCGTCGACGACGGCGAGATCTGGCTGCGCAACGTGCACATCCCGGAGTACCGGCACGGGAGCTGGACCAACCATGAGCCGCGGCGCAACCGCAAGCTGCTGTTGCACCGCCGCCAGATCGACACCCTGATCGGCAAGATCCGCGAGGGTAACTACGCGTTGGTGCCGCTGTCGATGTACTTCTCCGAGGGCAAGGTCAAGGTCGAGCTGGCGCTGGGGCGTGGTAAGCAGGCGCACGACAAACGTCAGGACATGGCCAAGCGCGACGCTCAGCGTGAGGTGATCAGGGAACTCGGTCGCCGGGCCAAAGGCATGGGCTGATGACCGAAGACCCCGTCATCAGGGAGCTCTCGGCGGCAGTCGAGCGCAGCCCGGACGTGGTCGAACTGCGGGTGCACCTGGCCCGGTTGCTGGCGGACAAGGGGCGCTACGCCGAGGCCGTCGGACACTGCAGCGCGGCGCTCACGCACGACGCAGGCAACGCCGACGCACTGAGCCTGCTGCAGCGTTGCAGCGCGGCGCTGTCGGGGCCGGCCGAGTCACAGTTCGACTGGCACAGCGCCGAGCAGCAGGTTGCCGACATCGTCGAACCGGCTTTCGTCGAAGGGTCCGCCGAGGACAGCGCTGACGTCGTGCACGAAGGCGACTACGACGTGCTGCAACGCAGCACAGTGGGCCTGGCCGACGTCGCCGGCATGCCCGATGTCAAACAGCAGCTTGAACTTTCGCTGCTGGGCCCCATCCGCAACCCCGACCTGATGAAGGCGTTCAAGATCACCGCGCGTGGTGGGCTGCTGCTGTACGGCCCGCCGGGGTGCGGCAAAACCCATATCGCCAAAGCCATTTCGGGCGAGCTGGGCGCCGGCTTCTACCACGTGGGCATCGCTGACGTGCTGAGCCGCTGGCTGGGGGAGAGCGAACGCAGCATCCGCTCGGTCTTCGACGTTGCCCGCCGTAATGCACCCTGCGTGCTGTTCTTCGACGAAGTCGACGCGTTGGGGCACCGCCGTTCGGCACTCGGCGGCAACTCGGGGATACGTACGGTGGTCAACGCGCTGTTGGAGGAACTCGATTCGGCCGGTTCGGCGAACGACGGCGTGTACGTGCTGGGCGCCACCAATGCGCCTTGGGACGTCGACCCGGCGCTGCGGCGCCCCGGACGTTTCGACCGGACCGTCTTCGTCGGGCTACCCGATGCCGAAGCCAGGGCCGGCATCGTCCGCTACCATCTGCGGGATCGGCCGGCGGCGGGCATCGACCTCAAAGCGGTGGCCGGACGCACCGAGGGATTCTCGGGTGCCGATCTGGCCCATGTCTGTGACAGCGCAACACAATTGGCGATGGCCGACTCGATGCGCAGCGGACAGGTGCGCCCCGTCTCGATGGCCGACGTCACCGCGTCGCTGGCGCAGATCCGTCCCAGCACCGGACCGTGGTTCGAGACCGCGCGCAACGTCGTCGAATTCGCCAACCGCGACGGCAGCTACGACGAGCTGGCAAAGTATCTGCGGCGCAGGAAAATTCGGTAATGACTCAGCCCGGCCCCGATCCGGTGGCCGAGGCCATCGTGGTCGCCGACGCTTACATCGAGTCGAAGAACTATCAGCGTGCGCGTGACGTGCTGCGGCAGGTACTGGCCGAGCACCCGAACGATCCCGGGCTGTTGGCCCACAATGCCCGCGCCGAATACCTGCTCGGCGACCATTCGCAAGCGGCTTCCAGCGCCTATGCCGCTCTGTCGGCCGCGCCGCACGACGAACTTGCCATGCGGATCTACGCACTCGCGCTGGATGGGCAGGGGCGCGGTCCGGAAGCGGTGTGGATGGCCTGGCGAACGGTCACGCAGCACCCGAATGAGGTTCTGTCCCATCGCCTTTACGCCCGCGTACTACAGAAGGCGCACCGGTACCACGATGCCCTGATCGAGGTCGACGAGGCGCTGCGGCTCTCGCCCGCCGATGTGGACACGCTGGTGCTGCGCGGCACCATCCTGCACGACCTCGGTTACATCGCAGAGTCGTCGGCCACCTACGAGCGGGCCCTGGCGCTGGATCCCGGCAATGCCGAGGCCCAGAACAACCTGGCCGTCAACCGGCTGCGCGGCGGAAAGTTCGGCCATGCGTTGCGCGGTTTTCTCGGGGCCGCGGGCAGCGACCCGACGCTCGGAAACCTGGTGCGCCGCAATATCGGTGCGGTCCTCGCGACCATCCTGCGCCGCGTCACCGTACTGGCGGTAATGGTGGGTATCTTGTGCGCGTTCGTCGGCTCGTCCCACGGCGGCACGGATTTCCGCACCGTGATGATGCAGGTGCTGATCGTGATGGGCGTCGTGGTGCTGATCGGGAACTTCGTCTGGCTGCTGCGCGCGGTGCCGCGCCGGACTTTTGTTTCGGCTGCGCGCGGCCGCGCCGGCGTTGTCGTGCGCATCGTGCATGCGGCGCTGGCGGCGGCTGTCGGGGCGGGTGCGGTGGCCTTCGGTGGGCCGTGGGCAATCCCGGCGGGAGTATTGGTGGCCGTCAGCGGCCTGTTCATCGTGAGGTTCGGCCTGCTCGTCTAGGTACTATCCACCCATGGCCGACCGTCCCGTCACCCTGCTCGACAAGTCCGACGTCCTGACGGGTCTGTTCGCCGTCTGGGATGACCTCGACGCATTACTGGGCGGATTGTCCGAGGCGGACTGGGAGAAGCCGAGCGCGCTGGCCGGCTGGGACATCAAGGCCGTGGTTTCGCACATCATCGGCACCGAGTCGTTCCTGCAGGGCGTCAGTCCTCCCGAACCCGACATCGACGTCAAAGCGCTCGACCATGTGCGCAACGACATCGGGGTGATGAACGAGTGTTGGGTACGCCACCTCAGTGAGGAACCGGGCGCGCAGGTGCTGGAGAAGTTCCGCGAAGTCACCAGTGCGCGTCGAAAAGTATTGGAGGCCATGACCGACGAGCAGTGGAACGCGGTGTCCTTCACCCCGGCCGGGCCGGACAGCTACGGACGCTTCATGCGGATTCGGGTGTTCGACTGCTGGATGCACGAACAGGACATCCGGATCGGTCTGCAACGACCGTCGTCCGACAAGGAACTGCTCGGACCGGCGTTGCGGTTGTCGCTGGACGAGGTCGAGACCTCGATGGGATTCGTTGTGGGCAAACTGGCGAAGGCGCCCGAAGGCTCGCGGGTCCTGTTCGACCTGACCGGCCCGCACGCGCGCCAGATACGGGTCAGCGTGGACGGCCGGGCGCAACTGGTCGACGACTTCGGTGACGCGGAGCCGACCGCAACGATCCGCGTCGACGCTTTGCAGTTCACCCGGCTTGCCGGCGGTCGCTCGTTATGCCCCGCGCGCAGCCAAGACGTCGGACTCGACGGCGATCGGGACGTGGCGGGACGCATTGTCGAGCGAATCAACTTCGTTATTTGACAATGCTTTTCGTCGCACGGAGCGACGTGGATCACACCTGGGATGAGGATGTTACTCGTCGGCCGAGATGGGTAGCCGACAGTTACGGGCGCCGTCGCGCCACCGAAATCCTCAAGACTCAGGGAGGTCTACAGATAATGACTGCACCAGATACGACCAGACTGCTCGCGCAGCTTCGCACTCTGCTCGATCTGACGAATACCGAGATTCAGATTGCCGAAACCCGGGTGATTCAGGCTCGCACCGATGCGGTACGCCGCGAGCTGAGCCAGAACGCTGAGAATGGCCGCGAGCGAGCCGAAGCCATTCAGGCGAGGATTCGGGACCTGGGCGGCTACCCCGACGTGATCGGCCCATTCCTTGGTCGCGCTGCCGCGGCCGTCAAGGCGCTGACCGAGCAGGCCGAGCCGTTTGACGAGGCACTGCTGGGTGACCTGGCGCTGGAAGACCAGCTGCTGGACCGCGCCCGCTACACCAAGGCGCTGGCGATCGCTGCCAAGAACAAGGACGTCGAGAACCTGGCCGACCGCCTGATCACCGCGCACACCGCGACGGTGGAATGGCTGACCACGGTGCTTGCCGAGGACGCCCTCGGCGGTCCGGCGGCGCTTCGTCGCACACCGGTGCAGATGGCTGCCGGCACCGCGGTGAAGCTGGTCAACCTGCCGGTGACCTGGTCGGCGCGCGGCATCGACCGCGCTGTCGAGAGCCTGCGCACCGCCGGTCCCGCGTTCCGCGAGCTGGTGGAGCGAGGCGGAAACGCCGGCGAGATCGCTGCCAAGGCGCTGTCGGCCTCGCAGAACGCCGCGTTGCGGGCCGCCGAACGCGTCACCCGTAACGAGGGAGCCGACGGTGCCGCCGACGCGCTGCACGAGGGGCGTGAGACGGTGGGCGTCCTGGACGCCAGTGAGTTGCCGATCGCGAACTACGACGACCTGAACATCGGTGACGCCGTCGCCGCGATCAAGGACCTGACCACTCCTCGGGACGTCCGCGTCATCATCGCCTACGAGGAGGCGCACAAGGATCGTCAGCGGATCGTTTCCGCCGCGCAGACCCGCGTCGCCGCCATCGCCAAGGAGGCCGTCGGCATCAGCTAGGCAGGATGTTTCGATCGAGTCCCCCCGGTCCGCTAACCGGGGGGACTCGGTTGTCTGCGGCCGATGCGGCCGGGAAGATAAATGCGTTGCCGCTGGTTGATAGAGGCGTACCATTGGTTGTCCTGCCGGGAAACCGGTAGGGGTGCTCGAAGCAACAAAGACAAGGGGCTGAACGGTTTCGACTTCGCGCATCGAATCAAGGGAAGCGTGCCGGTGCAGGCAAGAGACCACCGTAAGCGTCGTTGCAACCATATAAGCGCCGATTCACATCAGCGCGACTACGCTCTCGCTGCCTAAGCGACAGCTAGTCTGTCGGACCGGGAACGCCCTCGCCCCGGACCCCGGCATCAGCTAGAGGGATCAACCGATGAGTTCGGTCGCGGGACTCATCGGGACACCAACAGCGACTGGGATCGTCATCCTGGCTAGTTCGCGTGACCAGGAGATCCGAGCAGAGACATAGCGGACTGCGCACGGAGAAGCCTTGAGGGAATGCCGTAGGACCCGGGTTCGATTCCCGGCAGCTCCACAAAAGAAGATGCAGGTCAAGGTATAAAAGCTAGGCCTCAGGCACTTTTACGTCAACATGGGGTCAACAGGCCAGCGTTATGATGCCTCCATGGCGTCGCTGCGCACACGGTCCCGCAAAGACAAGTCAACCTACTACGCGGTCCTCTACCGGCATGGCGGCAAGCAGACCTCGACCAGCTTCGAGGACTTCGAGACAGCCGAGAAGTTCATGGGACTGGTCGACCGCGTCGGCCCGATGAAGGCACTATCGTCCATCGGCTCCGACCCGGCGCTGTCGACTATGACCGTTGGCGAGTGGGTCGAACGGTACATCGACCACCGCACCGGCTTGGCGAAGTCGACGCTTGCGGACTATCGGTCGTATCTCAAGAACGACATCGCTCCGACCCTCGGCCCGATCCCGTTGTCGGCGTTGACGAGGGAGGACGTAGCCAAGTGGTGCCAGGCCATGGCCGACGGAGGGAGTTCGGGCAAGACGATCTCAAACAAGACTGCCTTCCTGGCATCTGCGTTGAGTTCGGCGGTCGAGGCCGGTCGCATTCAGGCGAACCCTGCCTCCGGGCATCGCGCCCCACGCACTGAGAAGAAGGACATGGTGTGCATGTCCCGCGCCGAGCTTGGCAAGCTCCTCGAAGCCGTCACTGAGCATTGGCGACCGCTGGTCGAGTTTCTGGTCGTCTCAGGTGCACGGTGGGGTGAGGTGACGGCCTTGCGCCCGTCCGACATCGACGTGGACAACGGCACCGTGCGCATCACGCGGGCCTGGAAGCGCACCTACGCCGTTGGCGGGTACGAACTCGGAGCTCCAAAGACCACGCGGTCGGTGCGGACCATCAGCGTCCCGAAGTCGACCCTGGCCAAGCTCGACTTGACCAAGGAATGGGTCTTCACCAACAAGTCGGGCGGCCCGGTTCGAGGCAATGGATTTCATGAGAGGGTGTGGCAGCCTGCCGTGGAGCGGGTCTGGCCCAGTGCCGATGACGAAAGCCAGCGGGTACCGTCGCAGACCACGGTGCGGCACCCGCGTATCCATGACTGCAGGCACACTTGCGCCTCCTGGCTCATCGCTGCCGGGGTTCCGATGGCGACAGTGAGCCGCCACCTCGGTCACGAATCGATCCAGACGACCATTAATCTCTACACCCATTTGGATCGCAGCAATATGCAGGTCGCCTCGGAGGCTATGGAGAGGATTCTTCGCTGAGTACGCGTACTGCTCTCGGCGAAGGCAGTCTTCTTCCGCAACCCGTCCGCGAGGTGGGCGGCTTCAGCGGAATCGGTATTCGACAGTTGACGACACCATTCGTCCTGACACCGTGGAGTGCAGCCAGCCATGCTTGCAGCCCTACATGCTTTTCATGCCTGCATGGTTACATGTGAAACACATTGTCAGTAAACAATTTTGGTGAATTTGGCGATCAGATCTTACTTGCGGAGTAAGCATCCGTGCGTGTAGCGTCATGGGTGGAGAACCGAATGCAGCCTTTCGGCTTGAGGTGGATTAATCACCGCCCGGGACGCACCAGATCATCGGAGCCAGGTCGTGCTGGTCGGCATCCGATGGCGTGATTCGAAATGGCCAGCGCATCAAACGGTCAGAGCACGCCATTTGCATTGAATCGACACCCCCGCGTTGTCGTCTCATGCCAGCATTTCCGGAGTCCGGCCCGTGTCCAGCACTACCTGTGTCCGCGCTCATCGAGCCCGAGTCGCAGCACTAACCCGTCACCGCGATCATTCCGACCCCGAGTTGGCCGAGGCCCGCGAGCGGCTGCACGAGGAAGTGTTCGTTGCCGCCGTAGAGCGTGCCCTCCGGTCAGCGCTACCGATCCGGCCCGAGATCCGTGAGCGGGTCCTTCTGCTGCTGGCAGCTGGAGCCGTCGCATGAGCAACTTCAAGACCTACAGCATCGACGAAGTAGCAGAGGGTCTTGACTGCACGCCGCGCTGGCTCACGGAGCAAGTGCGGTCGGGTAGGTTTCCTGCAATCAAGATCGCCCGACATTGGCGTTTCACAAGCGCGGATGTTGAGGCGATTTTTAGCCTGTGCGCCAACAACTTTGATAGAGGAGCGGGAGGCTCCGTCACTGTCCCCGGCGTCGCCCGAATTGTCGGTCTCACTCCGCGTAGCCGTAGGCGGGTGCTGGGCCTGTGATTGCTCCGAGGTACACGGAGGATGGGCTATTGGCCATGTCGCCCCGGCCGCTCAACATTAGGGCTCATTCGGAAAGCTTGGCTGTCCTGCGGGTTGGTCAGTTCAGCCCACATGTGTGTCCTGAGCCGAGACACCGTGCACCAGCCCGCATGTACAGCAGGCCTCCTTGACCTGTCATTCGCATGTCCACAAAGAGTGATGCCCTCGGCTGCAACCGAAGGCATCGGACCCCTGAAATCTCACCCAGCGCAGAGGATCTCCCTGATGTTAGCGGATTCGAACGCTCCCCGGACAGGGGCGCGGCTGAACCGTGCCCGGAAAGGCGCTTCTGACGAGACTGCCGCAGAAAGCATTTCGATCAACCGCGCTTTGCCGCCGTGGGCAATGTCAGCCCTGCGGACCGGAATTGAGTGCAGGAAGCCCGACCTCCGCAAGGTTTGGGGCCTGTTTGTCGCTATCGCCATGTCCTGCCAGCGACGTGGCTGGACCCAAGTGCAGTACGTCGAGGAAATGTGGTCGCGGGAAACCCGGTTATTCGCCCGAGGCGAGAGGGTCTTTGGTCACTGGCCGTTGATGATTCAACTGCTGACCGGCGTCAAGGGCAACTCGAAGCGTGCTCAGCGACAAATCGACCGAGCCTGGGCCACGGCTAGTGAAAACCTTAAACGCGAGGGCACGCTCAAGCCCATCGATGAGTACATGACAGACCTGATCGGGGCGGCATACGCCTGGGAGGACCGCCTCGATGACGACGTGGACAACCTGTCGGACACCCAGAAGCAGGTAATGCGCTATGTCATTACGTCAGTACAGAAGAGACGTAACTCCAAGGTCACCTGTCCCTGCCGCGAGGTCGGTGCCATCGTCGGCATCCCGCATAGCTCTGCCAGTAACACCCTGAAGGAGTTGGCCAAGAGGGGATTTCTGGTCCTGCATGACTCTGGGTCCTACTCCGAGAATCCAAAGAACCGGAAGGCGGCGATCTATTCCCTTTCCGACCCGTTTGAACTCGCCCATGGAGGCCGTCAGTGAGCTTCCATGCCTTGGACATAGGAAACCCCTGGGAAGTACTCCTATGTCCAAAGTCAACAGGGCACTGCTCATCCTTTGAGAAAGAAATTGAGATGACGAGAAAGGCGTCCATGACATGTTCACGTCCGATACGGAGACGAACCCGTCCCGTCGAGCCGAAAGTGATCCGCTGATGGCGCGCAGAAGGACTCGGCGCAGCCGCGGTATTACTGACAATGAGCTTCTGGCTTCCGGCTGGGGCGAATTGAAGGGCACGGCAATGGTTAAGACCCGGCAAATACCATTTCCGACTTGCACAGCACCATTCAGCACCCGTCACCGCACTTTATGCGAGCGGCGCGGGCGCTGGTTCGAGGGGGCGACGACGTACAGTTTCGCTCAGACTTCTCGGGCGCGCTGCATAGCTGGTGCGAGCCCCACCGATTACCCCCGCTGCGGTTGCAAAGCCAATTGTCAGGGGCGAGCGACCAGAGCCCCCCGTCTGCCTCGAGTGTCACCTGATGCTCGCGGAAGGGTGCTGGTGGCTATGACAGTTTGATTCAGGACCGGTGTGACGGCCTGATTCAGGACCACCTTCTTTCAGACCGGTGTGTTG
>NZ_LKTM01000337.1 GCF_001417955.2 Mycobacterium gordonae
GTCGTGTCTGTTGCGGCGCTGTTCCAGAATTCACGTGCTTTGCGGGCCAGGGTGTCGTCGGTGATGCGGGCGTATGCCGAGGTCATGGTGTCGCTGTGGTGGCCGAGGAAGTCGCGCACTTCTTGTTGGGTCCAGCCGTTGTTGAGCAGTGTGGTTCCGATGGTGTGCCGGAAGCGGTGCACATCGCCGCCGGAGATCGGCTCGCCGGTGATGGTCGAGGTGGTGATGCCGTGTTCGGTGAACAGTGCGGCGAGGCGGTGCCGCAGGCCGCTGGTCGACCAGGGTTGGGTGCGGCCGGCGGCGGCGTTGGACCGGGCGCCGGGGAATAGGTGCTCGGCGTCGGGGCCGTAGGTGTCGCGCACGCGGGTCTGCTGGTCGAGGACGATGGTTGCGAGGCTGTCCGGGATGGGGAATCGGCGCCAGGCCCGGGTTTTGGGCATCCAATATTCGATCCAGTAGCCCGCGTCGGAGCGGTGCAGGCAGTCGATGGGCAGGGCGACCAGTTCGGAGATGCGGCAGCCTGCCCACCGGGTGGTGGCGATCATCGACCGCAGGGTGGGGTCGGTTGCGGGGTTGTCGACGATCAGCGTGTCGACGCGTTCGATTACGTCCGGCGGGAACGGGCGGGGGCTGCGGGTCTTGCGGTGCACGTTCTCGCCTCGTCGGAGGAACACCGCCGACCCGAGAGCGGGCACGATCTGGGTGTCGTGCAGCGACTCCAGCAGGTAGGCGGCGGTATTGGCCAACCGCGCGTCCGCTTGGGTGTCCGGTCGCCGGGTCCACGCCAGGTAGTCAAGGAAGACCGGCCTGGTCACCGCGGACGGTTCCGGTGATTCGTCGTCGCGGGTGAGGAACCGGGCGAGCTGGCGGGTGGCGCGCACCCACTGGGTCAGCGTGCCCCAGGCCAGGGTGGCGGTGGTGAGCTGCCGGCGTGCGAGTTCTTTGACCGCGTCACGCAGCCACGGCACGGTCACCGTCGACCAGTCCACGGCGGTGTGTGTCGATCCGGATTGGGTGGCGTCGAGAACGAATTCGAATCCGTCTCGCCAGTGCCAGTGGTCGTCGGCCCACGGGTCCGGGTTGGTGGCGCCGTCGAGGAGTCGGAAGAAGCGCCGAATGTAGGGTGCGCACAGGGAGTCGAACGAGCTCGCGTGCGGCCAATGCTGCCGGCACAGCAGAAGCCACTCGCCGGCGGGTCGCTCGGTGAGGGAGTCGGTGATCCGGCCGTCGGCGGTGTCGATGAGCACCATCAAGAAGCGGCGGAGGCTGGTGTTGGGGGTCCAGTCGCCGCGGCGCACCTTGGTGGCGACGACGAACCGGATCTCATCGGCCGCGATCTGCGGTAGCCGCCGGAAGTCGACGATCTGGGCCGAGAGGTGGCCGCGCGGGGCGCCGACGGGTTGGGCTTCGAAGGTTGCCCATGCGGTGAAGTCGGCGGGCTGGCCGGCGCGGAACCATTGGAAGTAGTGCGCGTAGCACAATCCGCGCCGCTCGGCGCCTGCGGAGTGGGGGCCGCCCAGCCAGTACCGCTCGCTGTTGCATGCGTCGACGGCGCAGGGGTCCGCCGCCTGGCGGCGGCGGTCTCCGGCCGGTTCGACCACCTGCCACGTCGGCTGACACCACGGCCCGTCGGGTACCCGTAGCGGCGAACGGCGGCCTCTGCGCGTGGAGTCAGGGTGGGAATCAATGTTTCTCATGGCCTGCCTCGCGCTGCGGTGGCGCCCACACCAGCTGCTCGGTGCGGCGCAATCGGTCTGCCAGATCGTCGCTGGCGAGGTGGATGTAGACGTCGGCGCTGGCGGCGTGCGACTGGCCAAGCCGGGCAGCGATCTCAGCCGACGTCCATCCGGCCTTGGCCAGCGCAGTTGCGTGGGTATGGCGCAGCATGTGTGGGTGCAGCCCGTCAAGGCCCGCTACGGAGCCGATGTGCTCGATGATCTGGTAGGCGTTCGAGTACGACAGCGGCCCGCCGACCGGGGGCCGGGACAGGTTGACGAACACGTAATCGCTGTCCAGGTCGGAGATCTCACTGAGGAGGTAAGCGGCGTACAGGTCGAAGAACCGGCGGGGCGCGGCCACCGCGAATTGCGCTCGCTGCTTTGACAGCGCCCCGTTGGCGTTGTCCTCCCGGCGGCACACCTGCACTCGCTTGCGCATCGGGTCCAGGTCGGCGTGCCGTAGGCCTAACGCCTGCCCGACCCGCAGGCCCAGGTCATAGAGCGCGGAGAGCAGCAGCCGGTCGCGGTGGGTCGACGCCGCCGCCAGCAACGTCGCGAAGTCGGCCTCGAAGTCGATCAGCTGCACGGTCTCTGCCGGCTGCTTGCCCGGCCGGGTCAACCGGGAGACCGCGCTGGGGTGGCGTTGCTCGATGTGGGCCAGGAAGCTGTGTGCCCGGCGCGGGAGCCGCGACGGGTTGCGGGTCAACACCAGATCCTGCGGTCCGCGGCCTTCGACGCGGTGGAACTCGTAGAACTCGCGCACGGCCGCGCTCACCGCTTTGACCGTTCCCGGCGCCCGGCTACCGGACCGGGTCGGCAGCGGGGGCAAACCGGCCGACAGCGCCCCCACGAAATCACACAGTGCGTCGAATACTACGGCGTCCCAGTCGATTCCGCGTGCGCCCAGCCACCGGTAGAACAAGCTCAGGTGGCGCGCATACGAGCGGACGGTGTTCTGCGACCGGCCGATCGCACGCAGCCAGTGCAGGAACTGCTCGACCTCCCCGACCGGTAGGCCTGAAGCGTCTACGACCGTCCACGACGCCCGTCCGTGGATGGTCACCGGTGCCGCCTTCACTCGGCATCCCGGGTTTCCTCGGGGCGCCGGGGCCGCACCTGGATGTCGGGCCGCAGGTCTTCCTGCGGTTGGCGGGCCGGCATCGGCGCGGCTGCGGCGGTGTCGGCAGGAAGTGCCCCGGGCAGCCACTTCATGTCGCGCTTGCGCCACGTCGCGTATTGGGCCTGCACCTTGGCCATCGGAACCTCGAAGCGGTCCCAGTCGACGCCCGGCGCGCTGACCCAGATCCGGCGGATATGGGTGTCGGTGACGATGTCGTAGTCCCAGGTCAGCTCGCAATGGGTGGGATCGCCGATCAGGCCCAGGGTCGCCGAATCCTGGGTGAAGAACGCGGTCCGCCGCGGGGTGGTCGGTTCCATCTCGTTGTGGTGGATCATCATGTGCGTCTTGCCGCGGCTGTTGATCTCGGGCCAGCGGTAGGGCTTGACGACCGTGTGTCCGGGTGGATGCATGCCGCGGGTGCTCAGCCACACATCGGTGCCCGCCGCGACGGCGGCCGCAACATATGTACCGCGCCCGAGCCCTTGCATCACGGTTCGCAGATGTGCGGAGTGCCGGGCCGACAAGGCGTTCCAGTCATCGACGGCGGCCAGCAGCATCGCCCCCACCCCGACCGCCACCTGGTTGAGCAGCCGTCGGGCCTCCTTGCGGGAGACCGGACGGTCGGGTGTGTTGGGTTGATCCATCGGAGCTGTCACGACCCCGCCTTTCAGCCGAAAACCTTGCATAGAATCGTGCGGACCGGGGTAAAGTTTGAGGCCGGAAGACACGCCGATCGCATACGGAGCAGCCGGTCTGCAGGCGTCACGGGCTGGAGTTGCGCTATCGTCACACCAGCCACACACGCCCCACGTCCGTTAGTGGGCGTGAACTGGGAAAACGCAGATCAAACGGTGTTTCTGCGCGAATTCGCGGCGGCGGCGGGCTAGTGTCGAAAGACAGCACCGAGACGGTTGGGGAGGCGATCTGTGACGGCACCGGACCCGTACGACGACGCGGCGAACAGCGTGATGGTGCAGTTGACCCGGTTGTCGCGTGGGTGGTCGAAAAAGCGCCTGGCCGACGAGGCCGGGGTGTCGGCCTCGCACGTCAGCAGGGTCGAGGCGGGGCTGCTGCCCCTGGCAGGGAAGGCCTTGCTCGACTACGCGCAGGCCATGGAATGCCGCCCGGAAGCGCTGTGCGTGCCCTTCACCCGGTCCCCGGCCCAGGGCAGCCACTTCCGGGCCAACCTGAGTGCGGCCGAGTGGAAGCGTGACCGCGTGTGGGCGCGCGCGAATCTTGTCGCGATGCGGATCGGCCGCCTGGTGTCCCGCGCCGACATCAACCCCAAGCTTGCGCTTCCCGATCTCGACCCGGCCGACTACGCCTCCGAGCTCGGAGAGATCACCGTCGCCCAGGTTCTGCGCCGCCTGTGGCGCGTCGCCGGCCCGATCCGCTCGATGACCGAATTGCTCGAAGCCGCAGGGGTGTTCGTTGTGGTCGATGGTTTCCTCGACGACGAGATCGACGCGGTGACCCTGCGAGCAAGCGAGTATCACCCGCACCTGGTGTACGTCAACGCGGCCCGGCCGCCCGACCGCATGCGGATGACGCTGGCCCACGAACTCGGCCACCTGGTCATGGATGCGATGACGCTGGTCAGCCCCGCCGAGGCCGAGCGGCGGGCCAACAGTTTCGCCGCCGAGTTCCTCGCCCCCATCGCCGACATCGGCTTTGACTTGGACCGCGTGTCAGTGCGGGCCGTGCATGAACTCGATGAGCTGCGCCTCACCTGGGGTGTGAGCGCGTCGTCGCTGGTCGTGCGGGCCCGCGAGCGAGGTGTGCTCTCCGACTACCAGTACCGCTCGATGTTCCGGCTGCTCAACGAGACCGGCCGCATGTATGGCCCCCGCCCCGGCGTGGCCGAGGAGATGCCCCGTCTCGTCGGCGACGTACTCGGCCAACTCGCGGCCGGCGGCTACACCGCCAGTGAACTCGACGACATTACGCTGCTCACCGGCGCGCAACGCGGCGCGCTCTTCGGCGTAAGCGACAGGCCCGGCGCCCGGCACCTCACGATGGTCTAAACACCGGGCGCGATCGTGGGCTGGAATCGCACCCCGGTCCGCGACGAGCAGTGGAAAGCGCCGGTCCACTGGACCAAGCAGGGGCAAGCCCTTGAGCAGGACCACGCCGCAGGCGGCCGCCGATGCCGTGTGGTGAACGACAGTGGTGGTGCGCTCGGACGGGTCGTCCTGCGGCGCAGATACCTGCGTATCTACGCCGAACTGCGGTGGCAGACCAACAACAAAGAATGCAGCACGTACCTCTGCCAGGTATCAGGCAAGAGCCGAAGCGCAAACCTGGCGGCCGCCTGGCGGCGAGCGCACAGTCTCGGCCTGACCGCTGCCGGCCGTGACGCAAAGGCGTGATAAGTCATCGGCAAACACCACACCTTGCTGACCTCCTCGCCTGGCTGGTTACGCGATGGATGATGCCGGTGGTCAACGCGATATCGCGGAGGCGGCTACTTCGGCCACCGGATCATGGTCCCGGCCTGGCTGTGCCAGTGGTTTGGTGCGCCCGGCCCGGACACCGTTGGCGATGACGACGATTTCGGCGAGTTCGTGCACCGCGACGACCGCGGCCAGGCCGAGCACACCGGTGAGGGCGAGCGGGATGAGCACTGCGATCAATCCCAGTGAGAGGCCGACGTTTTGGAGCATGATGCGCCGGGCTCGCCGCGCGTGGGCCAGGGCCTGGGTGAGGTGGCGCAGGTCTTCACCCATGAGGGCGACGTCGGCGGTTTCGATGGCCACGTCGGTGCCCATCGCACCCATCGCGATCCCCAAATCGGCGGTGGCCAGAGCGGGGGCGTCATTGACGCCATCACCGACCATGGCCGTCGAGGAGCGTTGGCGCAGTTGACCGATCAGCGCCGCCTTGTCTTCGGGCCGCAGATCGGCATGCACCGTATCGATCCCCACCTGGCGGGCCAGGGCTTGGGCGGTCGCTTGGTTGTCGCCGGTGAGCATGGCGACCTGATAGCCGCCGCGGCGCAGGTGTTCGACGACCTGGGCGGCTTCGGGCCGCAGTTCGTCGCGCACCGCGACCGCCCCAATGACCTGACCGTTGTCTTCGACCAGCACGGCGGTGGCGCCGGCGGCCTGCATGGCCGCGACGTGTTCGGACAAGGGTCCGGGGTCGAGCCAGCCGGGGCGCCCGAGCCGTAGCCGGTGGCCGTCACGGTGGCCGAGCAGTCCGGCCCCGGTCACCGCCTCCACATCCTCAGCTGGTTGGACCGGCCCCTCGGTGGCGGCGAGAATCGCTGCAGCCAGCGGGTGTTCGCTGCGGGCCTCCAACGCCGCCGCCACATCTAACACGTGGTCGCGGCTGTTGCCGTTGGTGGTGGCGACGTCGATGACGGTGGGCTGGTTGGCGGTCAGGGTGCCGGTCTTGTCTAGCGCGACGGTGCGCACCGCGCCGAGGGCTTCCAGCGCGGCGCCGCCTTTGACGAGGACGCCGAGCTTGGAGGCGGCGCCGATCGCGGCGACGACGGTGACCGGCACCGAGATGGCCAGCGCGCACGGGGAGGCGGCCACCAGCACGACCAGGGCACGTTCAATCCACACCAGCGGATCACCCAACACGGAACCGATGGCGGCGATCAGCGCGGCCGCGACCATGATCGCCGGAACAAGCGGTTTGGCGATGCGGTCGGCCAGGCGCTGGCTGGCGCCCTTGCGGGACTGCTCAGCCTCCACGATCGCCACGATGCGGGCCAACGAGTTATCAGCAGCGCTGGAGGTGACCTCGACTTCGAGCACCCCGGTGCCGTTGATCGATCCGGCGAACACATCACTGCCGGGTCCGGCCTCCACCGGAACGGATTCGCCGGTGATGGCCGAGACATCCAGTGCGGTGCGCCCCGAGGTGATGGTGCCGTCGGTCGCGACCCGTTCGCCGGGCTTGACCAGCATCCGGTCACCGACCCGCAACTCCGCTGGCGGGATGGTGATTTCGGCGCCGTCGCGCAGGACGGTGGCCTCGTCGGGCACCAGCGCCAACAACGCGCGCAGTCCCCGGCGGGTCCGGGCCAGTGAGTATTCTTCGAGGCCCTCGCTGATGGAGAACAGGAACGCCAGCATGGCGGCTTCGCCGACCTCGCCGAGGATCACCGCGCCGATGGCAGCGATCGTCATCAGCGTGCCGACCCCGATCTTGCCTTGCGCTAACCGGCGCAGCGTCGAGGGTACGAACGTGTAGGCCCCGATCGCCAACGCCAGCGCATACAGGCCGATTTCGACCACATGGGGGCCGCCGGACCAGCCGACCGCATAGCCGGCCAGCAGCACCACCCCCGCGGCTGCGGCCGCGCGTAGTTCGGTGATCTCCCAGAGCCGTTCGGGTTCCTGCTCGCCTTCGTTGCGGTCGTCGCTGCCGCAGCCGCACGCCTCGCTCATCGCGCTACCTTCCGTTCAGTCGGGTGGCCGTAGTTGGGGCACAAGGCGACGGCGTTGCCGGTCGCCTCCAACACCGCCTCGGCCTCGCGAAACATGTCCAGCAGTTCCGGCCGGGCCAGCCGATACACCGAGGCGCGGCCCTGGGGCCGGAAATCCACCAGCCCACAGTCGCGCAGGCACGCCAGATGCGACGACACCGTCGATTGCGCCAATCCCAACTCACCGGTCAGATCCACCACCCGAGCCTCACCACCAGCTAGGCGGCGGGCGATCGCCAACCGGGTGGGATCGGACAGACTGTGAAACAACGCCACCGCCCCCGCCAACTCGTCGCGCGATGCACTCGGCGGCGCAGCACCCATACTTTTCATCGACATATCGCGATGATAGCCTACAACATAGATTGATCGGAATTAGTCGATGACAGCGCTTGCGATTGATGAAGGCTGAGGTGGCGCGGTGAAGCTCAACACCATCGAACGGGCAGCGATGAACAACCCGATTCGGGCTGCCCATCAACACCATCGGGAAGCCGCATGGTTTCGCCGCCTCGCCGGTGGCGACCTCACCGGCCAGGACGTACTCGAGACCGGCTGCGGACGAGGTGTCGGCTCCGAAGTCATCCTCGACCGGCTCCAGGCCCGCCACGTCACCGCATTCGACCTCGACGACACCATGGTCGAGCTCGCCCGCAAACGCCTCCATCACAGGCCCGTATCCCTGTCAGTCGGCGATGTCTGCGACATCCATCAGCCGACCGCCAGCCACGACACCGTCGTTGACTTCGGCATCATCCACCACGTCCCGCACTGGCAGCTGGCCGTCGCCGAGATCGCCCGAGTGTTGCGCCCCGGTGGGCTGCTGTTGTTCGAGGAAGTTCCACGCCGCATGCTCGACACCTGGGCGTTCCGCACATTCACCGTGCACCCACGCGAAAACCGCTTCGAGTCAGACGAATTCGCCGCTGAACTGGCCCGCCACGGCCTGCACGGCACCGCCCGCATCGAACACCACCTTCGCGGGCTCCTCTTCATCGGGGCCGCCCGAAAGATCTGACCTGCCACCCCCGCGACCACGAAAGCCGACCACGATGTCCGCGATGTACGCCATCATCGCCTTGCTCCTCGTCGCGGCTTTCTGGCTGCTCGACGGCTACGTGCGAGCCCGTATTCAACGCCATCGCACCGGCGACAGCGGCATCCGCATCCCTCGCACACCCAAACAGTGGTGGGCCCGAGGAACCCTGGCCTCCGGCATGCTGCTGCCCGGCATCGCCGCCCCCATCGCCGAACTGCTGGGCCTGCAGCCAGTGCCACTGTTGGACCACGGGCCCAGCCGCGTCGCCGGCATCATGCTCGCCGCACTGGGCGTGTTCGCCGCGTTCGGCGCCCAACGCGCAATGGGATCTTCGTGGCGCACCACTGTCGACCCCACCGAACGCCCGCCACTGGTCACCACCGGCATTTTCGCGATCGTGCGCAACCCCATCTACACGTCGATCAACGTCATGGTTATCGGACTAACCTTTGCGGTTCCCAACGGTATTGCACTCGCCGGCGTCGTGATGATCATCATCGGTAGTCAACTGCAGGTCCGCCTGATCGAAGAGCCCTACCTCACCGCCACCCACGGCCAGGCCTACCGCGACTACTGTGAGGCTGTCGACCGGTTCCTGCCCGGCATCGGGCGGATCAGACGGGCGTAGTGTCACCGCCGGCCGTACCGACCAAAGGTGGAGCCACGGGGAATCGAACCCCGATTTGAGCCTTGCAAAGGCCCCGTTCTACCGTTGAACTATGGCCCCGTCATGGATATGACCGTGGCGGTATCACCGCTGGTCACACCCACTTTCATCTACCTCTCCTAGAGATAACCGCCGAACCCCTGACACCCGCCTTGCAAAGGCGGTGCTCTACCAACTGAGCTAAGGCCCCTCTGGGTTGTCCGGCCGGTCGCCAGGGGTCTGATCGGGCGCCACATGCCAGACCTCGACGTCGAGCCGCGAACGAACCACCGCCGCCGCACCCACGGCGGCGGCCGCTGCCAGCGGCAGCGCGAATTTCACACGACGTCTTGACGGGCACATGATCGTGGGCCTAGGAGGACTCGAACCTCCGACCTCTTCGTTATCAGCGAAGCGCTCTAACCGCCTGAGCTATAGGCCCGTACTGCCAGTACGGCCGAGCGACGAGATTACCGCACCGGCCGCCTGACTCCCAAAACGCATCCCGTCTAGTCCCGATCTGCCAGTGTCACTTCGATCCCACCGATCAGGTCGGTCGTCAGGTTGTAGACGAAGGCGGCGATGGTGGCCATCGCGGTCATCAGCACGATGTTGACCAGACCGATCAGCACGGCGCCGCCGAAAATGGTTCCGCTCGAGACGAGTTCGCCGCTGCTACCGCTGGTGTTGTTCAGCAGGTCGCCGACATTGCTGTTCAGTTTCGACCACACGCCCATGCCACCGAGCACCAGGTAGAGGAACGCCACCGCGATCATCCAGACGAAGAACAACGCCACCGACAGCAGCAGCGACACCTTCAGGGTGCTCCACGGGTCGATGCGCCGGATCTGCATGCTGGCCCGCACCGGCCCGCGGCCCCGCCGGGAGCCGACCGCAACCCCGCGCGCTTCCCGCGCTTCCCCCGCGGCCGGGCGACTCGTCGCCGACGCGGGTGTGTCGGTCGGACGTTCAGGCTTGCGTTGGGTGGCCCGCGGGATCGGGCCGGAGAGGTCCGGCAGTTCGCTGGCATACGCCTCGGCGGGTGGGTTTTCACTACGCACGGCTGGGACCTCCGCCTGTGGGCCGGGCGTCGGTGCCGACGTCCCGGAGATGAAACGGTTCAGCCGAGCTTCCGAACTGGTCGGCGTCCGGACGTCGGTCGGTGGGTCAGCCGCCGGGCGAGACCCGGTTTGAGACCCCGCGCGGGTGGCACCCCGCTGCCACGGCGGCGCGTCTGCGCCCTCCGGAAGGCGGCCGGGACCCGTGGTCGCGCGGTGCGCACCGGCGCGCTCGCCCGATCCGTCCCCGTTCGGGTTGTCGCCCTGACTGGGGCCGCCCGGCTCGTTCGGTGAACTCACCCCGACTCCTAACGTGTCTGCTCAGGTAGCTGAGTCTATGCCGGGTTCGCGCCGTGCCGACCCCCCGCCCGGTCAGCTGTCCGCCTCGTCGCCCTCCACCTCGGCGTCAGCGCTCTCCTCGGCATTGCGGGCGATGGCCAACAGAGTGTCGCCCTCGCCCAGGTTCATCAGCCGCACACCCTTGGTCTGCCGACCTGCCTTGCGCACCTGCTTGGCGGTGGTCCGGATGACTCCGCCGACCGAGGTGATGGCGTAAAGCTCGCTCTCGTCGTCGACGATCAACGCTCCGACCAGGCGGCCGCGCCGGCGGTCGTACATGATCGTCAGCACGCCCTTGCCACCGCGCCCCTGCACCGGGTACTCCTCTATCCCAGTGCGCTTGGCGTACCCGCCGGCGGTGGCAACCAGCAGGTACGTGCCTTCCCGGACCACATTCAGCGAGAGCAGCCGGTCGTCGGTGTTGAACCGCATGCCCTGTACGCCGGAGGTCGCGCGGCCCATCGGCCGCAGGGCCTCGTCGGTCGCCGAGAACCGGATGGACTGCCCGTTGGCCGACACCAGCAGCAGGTCCTCGTCTGCCGAGCACAACACCGCGCCGACCAGCTCGTCGCCGTCGCGCAGGTTGACCGCCACGATTCCGCCCGACCGGTTGGAGTCGAAGTCGGTGAGTTTCGACTTCTTGACCAACCCGTTCCTGGTGGCCAGCACCAGGTACGGCGCATCCTCGTAACTCTTGATCTGGATGACCTGGGCGATGCGTTCTTCGGGCTGGAAGGCCAGCAGGTTGGCCACGTGCTGGCCGCGGGCGGTGCGCAAGGCCTCCGGAAGCTCGTAGGCCTTGGCCCGGTACACCCGGCCCTGGGTGGTGAAGAACAGGATCCAGTCGTGGGTGGAGCAGACGAAGAAGTGCCGCACGATGTCGTCCTGCTTGAGCCCGGCGCCCTGCACACCCTTACCGCCGCGCTTCTGGCTGCGGTACAGATCGGTCTTGGTGCGCTTGGCGTAGCCGGTCTCGGTGATGGTGACGACGACGTCCTCGCGTGCGATCAGATCCTCGTCGCTGACATCCCCGTCGGCGGCGATGATCCGGGTGCGGCGGTCGTCGCCGTGCTTCTCCACGATCTCGCCGAGCTCGTCGCGCACGATGCCGCGCTGACGCTCCGGTTTGGCGAGAATGTCTTCCAGATCAGCGATTTCGGCTTCGATCTTGGCGAGGTCGTCGACGATGCGCTGACGCTCCAGGGCGGCCAGGCGCCGCAGCTGCATGTCCAAGATGGCCTGGGCCTGGATTTCGTCGATGTCGAGCAACTCGATCAAGCCCTGGCGGGCGATCTCGACGGTTTCAGACGCCCGGATCAACGCGATCACTTCGTCCAGCGCGTCGAGTGCCTTGACCAGCCCGCGCAGAATGTGGGCCCGCTCATTGGCTTTTCGCAACCGGTAGGTGGTGCGCCGGACGATCACGTCGAGTTGGTGTTCGACGTAATAGCGAATCATCTGGTCCAGGCGCAGGGTCCGCGGTACGCCGTCGACGATGGACAGCATGTTCGCGCCGAAGCTGGTCTGCAGCTGGGTGTGTTTGTAGAGGTTGTTGAGCACCACCTTGGCCACGGCGTCGCGCTTGATCTCCACGACGATGCGCAGCCCGACGCGGTCGCTGGACTGGTCTTCGATGTTGGAGATGCCGGCCAGCCGGCCGTCGCGGACCTGTTCGGCGATCGAGGTGATGAAGTTGTCGTGGTTGACCTGGTACGGCAGCTCGGTGATCACCAGCGACGTGCGCCCGCGCGAATCTTCTTCTACCTCAACGACTCCGCGCATCCGGATGGACCCGCGGCCGGTCTTGTAGGCATCGGAGATGCCCTGTGACCCGACGATCAGACCGGAGGTCGGGAAGTCGGGACCCTTGACCCGCTCCATGACGGCGGTCAGCGTCGCCTCTTCGTCGGCGTCGTAGTTCTCCAGGCACCAGAACACCGCCTCGGCCAGCTCGCGCAGGTTGTGCGGCGGGATGTTGGTGGCCATACCGACGGCGATGCCACCCGAACCGTTGGCCAGCAGGTTGGGGAACCGGCTGGGCAGGACAGTCGGCTCTTGCACCCGGCCGTCGTAGTTCGGAATGAAATCGACTGTCTCTTCGTCGATTTCACGCAGCATCTCCATCGCCAACGGGGTCAGCCGCGCTTCGGTGTATCTCATCGCGGCCGGTGGGTCGTTGCCCGGCGAGCCGAAGTTCCCCTGGCCGTCGACCAGTGGGTAGCGCAGCGACCATGGCTGCGCCATGCGCACCAGGGTGTCGTAGATCGACGCGTCGCCGTGCGGGTGGTAGTTACCCATGGTTTCGGCGACCGAACGTGCCGACTTGGCGTGACTGCGATCCGGTCGGAAACCGCTGTCGTACATGGCATACAGCACCCGGCGGTGCACCGGCTTGAGACCGTCGCGGACTTCCGGCAGGGCGCGGCCGACGATCACGCTCATGGCGTAATCGATGTAGCTGCGCTGCATCTCCTGCTGAATGTCGACCGGTTCGATGCGGTCTACCGGTCCGTCACCAGGAGGCAGCGTTGTGTCAGTCATTTATTCCTCATTGCTCTCATCAGGAAAGGGAACGCGGACTGGGGTCAGACGTCCAGGAAGCGAACGTCTTTGGCATTACGGGTGATAAAGCTGCGGCGCGCCTCGACGTCCTCGCCCATCAGGATGGAGAACAGCTCGTCGGCCGCGGCGGCGTCGTCGAGGGTCACCTGACGCAGCACCCGCACCGACGGGTCCATGGTGGTTTCCCACAGCTCCTTGGCGTCCATCTCGCCCAGACCCTTGTAGCGCTGGATGCCGTCTTCTTTGTTGATCTTCTTGCCGGACTTCAGCCCGGCCTCCAACAGACCGTCGCGTTCCCGGTCGGAGTAGGCGAATTCGGGTTCGGTACGTTGCCATTTCAGCTTGTACAGCGGCGGTTGGGCCAGGAACACATGGCCGTGCTCAAGCAGTGGGCGCATGAAACGGAACAACAGAGTCAGCAGCAGCGTCGAAATGTGTTGTCCGTCAACGTCAGCGTCGGCCATCAGAACAATCTTGTGATACCGGAGTTTGGTGATGTCGAACTCGTCGTGGATGCCGGTGCCCAGCGCGGTGATGATGGCCTGGACTTCGGTGTTCTTCAGCACGCGGTCGATGCGGGCCTTCTCCACGTTGATGATCTTGCCGCGCAGCGGCAGGATCGCCTGGAACATCGAGTCCCGGCCACTCTTGGCCGAGCCGCCGGCCGAATCGCCCTCCACCACATACAGTTCGGACTTGCGGGGGTCAGTCGAGCGGCAGTCGGCGAGCTTGCCGGGCAGACCACCCAGATCGGTTGCGCTCTTGCGACGCACCAACTCTCGCGCTTTACGCGCGGCGATGCGCGCCTGCGCGGACGACACCGCTTTGTTCACAACTGTCTTGGCTTCCGAGGGGTTGGCTTCGAACCAGTGGGTGAGTTGTTCGTTGCAGACTTTCTGCACGAACGACTTGACCTCGGTGTTGCCCAGCTTGGTCTTGGTCTGACCCTCGAACTGCGGCTCGGCGACTTTCACCGAGATCACCGCGGCCAAACCCTCCCGGATGTCGTCGCCGGTGAGGTTCGGGTCCTTCTCCTTGAGCAGCTTCTTGTCTTTGGCGTACTTGTTGACCACCGACGTCAGCGCACTGCGGAAACCCTCTTCGTGGGTGCCGCCCTCGTGGGTGTTGATCGTGTTGGCGAAGGTGTGCACGGATTCCGAGTAGCCGCCGTTCCACTGCATCGCGATCTCGACTTCGTGGCCGGTGCCCTTGCCCTCGAAATCGATGACGCTCTGCTGGATCGGGCTCTTGGTGCGGTTGATGTGCTTGACGAAGTCGACCAGCCCGCCGGGGTAGTGGAAGGTGCGGTGCTTGACCTTGTGGGGAGCCTTCGACTCCGCGGCCTTCTCCTCGGCGGATTTCGGCGCCTCGGCGGTGTCGCTGACGACTTCGTCGACGACCTCGTCCTGCTCGACGCGCTCGTCGGTGAGGTTGATGGTCAGGCCCTTGTTCAGGAACGCCATCTCCTGCAGCCGGCGCGCCACCGTCTCGAAATCGTATTCGGTGGTTTCGAAGATCTCGGGGTCTGCCCAGAACCTGATCGTGGTGCCGGTCTTCCTGGTGGCCTCGCCCTGTTTCAGGGTGCCGGGCACGGCACGTTCGTAATACTGCGACCACTCATGCCCGTCGCGTTTGATGTCGACCTCCAGGCGGGTGGACAGCGCATTGACGACGGACACACCCACGCCGTGCAAGCCACCGCTGACGGTGTAACCACTGTTCTCGCCGCCGAATTTCCCGCCGGCGTGCAGTTGTGTCATGACCACGTCAACGGTGGGGGCGCCGGTGGCGTGCATCGCCACCGGAATCCCGCGGCCGTCGTCGGCGACCTCGACGCTGCCGTCATCGAGCAAGCGCACGTCCACCTTGGTGGCGTAGCCGGCCATCGCCTCGTCGACCGAGTTGTCGACCACCTCCCAGATGAGGTGGTGTAAACCACGCTCCCCGGTGGAGCCGATATACATACCCGGGCGTTTGCGGACCGCCTCCAATCCTTCGAGGACGGTGATGGCAGAAGCGCCGTATTCGTTTTGTGCCTTCTTCTTCGGGGCAGCCACGGTCGGAATGCTCTCCTTGGGGTTGCATGCGAGCGGTTGAAGCACCGCAGCGGTCGCAACTGCCTACTCTACCGTGAAGCACCGTCAGCACCGATTTTGTGGCCGCGTTTCCGCCTATCTGATTGCGCCGTGCGCTCAATTTCTTCGCTGTAGCCGCGTCCCGACGTTCCAGATATGGGTTCGTCAATTTCTGGCGGCTCTGAGACGGCTGTGGTTCGCGTCCCGTTCACTCGGTGGATCGAGCCTAACCGTAGGTGTCGCGGGGGCCCCGGCCGGCGATGTGACGAGGCCCCTTGCGCCACGACGGCGCGGCCGGGCCGGTGATTTTCAGCGACGTCACCACACCGTTGCCGACGGCGGCGGCGATCTTGGCGAGCAGCTGTGCCTGCATGAGTCGTAACTGCGTCGCCCAGGCGGTGGATTCGGCGGTGACGCTGAGCACCCCTTCGTTGAGGGTGGACGGCGTCGCATGCTCGGCGATCTGCGCGCCGACCACCGCTGTCCAATGACCGAAGACCGTGCCTTCGGCAACGTGAGTGGTCCACCCCTGCTGCTTGGCCAGGTCTCGGGTGAGCCGTCCCAGCGGCTGCGGATCACGCGCATCCGGCCCCGGTCCCGACCAGCTACGCCGGCCGCCGGCGCCGCGCCGGCGGGGGAGCGGGGCGGCGCGGCCGCGGCCGGCGTCCTGCCCGCGCTCGCGGGCGGCGGCGCGAGCCTCTTCCAGCGTTCGTCGCACCAGATCGAGGCCGCGCTGATTCACCTGGTCCTGGTTTTCCTCGGTCATTGCCGCACCTCCGACACCGCGCCCAGATCGCTGTCGCTGAGTTCCACCTGTACCCACCTGGCTTCCCACCCCTCGGGAATGTCTTCGGACACCGCCGCGGTGACCAGCACCTGCTCAGCGGATTCGGCGACGGCGGCCAGCGCGCGGCGCCGTTTGGTGTCCAGCTCGGCAAAGACGTCGTCGAGCAACAACACCGGGTCGCTGCCCTCGGCACGCAACAGCTCGTAGGCCGCCAGCCGCAACGCCACCGCGAAAGACCACGATTCGCCGTGACTGGCAAACCCTTTGGCCGGTTGGTCGCCGAGCCGCAGTTCCAGATCGTCGCGGTGCGGGCCCACCAGGCACACGCCGCGTTCCAGTTCAGCGCTCCGTCGCGCGGCCAGCGCACCCAGCAGTGTTGCTTCCAGGGACTGCTGGTCGGCAGCCGCGGCCGGCACCACCGTATCGGTACTGGCCCGGTAACCGATTGCCGCCGAACGTGATTCGGGTGCCAGAAGTTGGTAGGCCTTCTCCACCTCGGGTGCCAGCTGGTTCACCAGATCGATCCGCGCGGCCATCAAGGCCGCGCCGTGCTCGGCCAGCCTGCTGTCCCACACCTCGAGGGTGTCCAGTGCACCCCGATCACCGCGGAACCGCGCCCCCGATAACGATTTCAGCAGGGCGGTGCGCTGGCGCAGCACTTTGTCGTAGTCGGCACGCACCCCGGCCAGCACCGGTCGGCGCACCGTCGCCAAGTCGTCGAGATAGCGGCGGCGATCCGACGGATCGCCGCGCACCAGCGACAGATCCTCCGGAGCGAACAACACCGCCCGCAGCACCCCGACCACCTCGCGCGTGCTGCGCACCGGCGACCGGTTCAACCGCGCCTTGTTCGCCCTACCCGCGGCGATCTCGAGGTCGACCGCACATTCGCGTCCCTCATTGACCACGATGGTCGAGACGACCGCGCGATCAGCGCCGGCCCGGATCAACGGCGCGTCGGTGCCTACCCGATGCGAACCCAGGGTGCTCGAATACCAGAGGGCCTCAAGGAGATTCGTTTTCCCGAAGCCGTTGCGGCCGACGAACACCGTGCGCCCGGGATCCAGGTCGAGGTCCGCATGGGCCCACGACCGGAAGTCCCGCAACGCCAAATGTCGGACGTACACGCCCCGACCGATCAGCCCGGCAGCCGCACCGGCATCAGCAGGTACACGTAATCCGTCGGCACCGCCGCGAACGGACCGCTGCCACTCGGCACCGGGTCATCGGCCGACGCGGGCCGCAGCAACGCCGGCTTGCCCGGCGTCGTGAACCCGAACGACACCCGCTCGGAGTGCAACGAGCCCAGGCCGTCGGTGAGGTAGGTCGGGTTGAAGGCGATCGTCAACGGTTCACCCGCATAGTCCACCGCGAGGTCTTCCTCGGCCCGGCCGACATCGTCGGCACCGGCCGACAACCGCAGCATCCCATCGGCGAATTCCATCCGGATCTGTGCGCCCCGGTCGGCGACCAGTGCCACCAGCTTGATCGCCTCGGTCAGCTCGGCCACGTTGATCGTCGCCACCGCGGTGTGCTCCGCCGGCAGCAACTGGCGGAATTTCGGGAATTCCGCGTCGAGCAGCCGGGTGGTGCTGCGCTTGCCGTTGCCGGTGATGCCCAGCAGTCCGTCCTTGCCCACTCCGGATCCGGCGCCCAGCGACAACCGGACCTCGGAGCCGTCGGCTCCGGCCTTGGCCGCCTCGGCCAGGGTCTTGGCCGGTACCAGCACCGCAGCCTCGATGTCAGGGGTCAGCGCCGACCAGGTCAACTCGCGCACCGCCAGACGGAACCTGTCGGTCGCCGCCAAAACCACCGTCTCCCCGGAGATCTCGACGCGGATGCCGGTCAGCATGGGCAGCGTGTCGTCACGGCCGGCCGCGATGGCGACCTGCCCGATCGCCTCGGCGAACAACTCGGCGGGCAGCGTACCGGTCTCGTCGGGCAGGGTCGGCAGAGTCGGGTAATCCTCAACGGCCATCGTCGGCAGCGAGAATCGGGCGCTTCCGCAGGTCAGCGCGACGCGATTGCCGTCGACGTAGAAATCCACCGGCTTGTTGGGCAGTGCCCTGGTGATGTCGGACAACAACCGCCCGGACACCAAAACGCTTCCCGGCGAAGCGATTTCAGCGGCGACCTGCACCTCGGAAGAAACTTCGTAGTCGAACCCGGAGATGGTCAGCCCGTCGTCGGTGCCGGTGAGCAACACTCCGGAGAGCACCGGCACGGTCGGCCGGGACGGCAGGTTCTTGGCTACCCACGACACCGCTTCGGCGAAGGACTCCCGCACCAAACGAAATTTCAAGTCGGTGACAGCCCGTGTTGTAGCCGCGTCCATTGCGTCCCTTCACCTAACGTGACGTCCAAATCCGTGCCCAGCTCCCCCGCCGGCGTTGGGGACCCTCCGTGACGAACGCCGCCGGCGAAGTGATTCGCCACGACGGCCGCAACGGCAGTCGAACAACAACCGTAGAGCTTCTGAGGCCAACTTGAAAGCTAATCGGTCACGGTGACAGAGCGAGCGCAGGGCGGCTGCGCGCAGCGTCGGCGACGAGTTTCCCCAGCCGTGTTCTTCAAACAACAAATGACGAAGAGATTTCAATATCAGTATTAAGGGCTGTGCAATCTGGGGACAGCCGGCTCTTGGCGCAGCGTGCGCACCAGATCAGGTTGTGGATGACTGCGGGGGAAGCTGTGTGGTGCGCGGTGCACGGCTGGGGACGAAGCGGGGATGTGCACCGCGTTACGGGTGCTGCACTCCAGTTTGGGTGGGTTGTACACAGCCCTGCCCACACCGCAGCGCTGGTGCTCATGTGACAAGAGGGAGCAAAGTTTTTTGCAAAAATCTGCCGCGGAGGGCGCTGGAAACGGCTTGTCAGCGCTTGGAGCGCTGCCGGATCCGGGTGGTGAGTTCCTTGACGTTGTCGAAGATCTCACGGCGCTCGGCCATCTCGTTGCGGATCTTGCGTTCGGCGTACATCACGGTGGTGTGATCGCGGCCGAAGGCCTGCCCGATTTTGGGCAGAGAGAGGTCGGTGAGCTCGCGGCACAGATACATCGCGATCTGGCGAGACTGCGCGAGCGGGCGGGCCTTGCCCGGGCCGCGCAGTTCCTCGACGGTGGTGTCGAAGTACTCCGCGGTGGCCGCCATGATGGTGGCCGCGCTGATCTGCATGCCGCTGGCGTCGGCGATCAGGTCGCGCAACACGATCTCGGCCAGTGACTTGTCGATCGCGGTCTTGTTCAGCGATGCGAAGGCGGTGACCCGGATCAGCGCACCCTCGAGTTCGCGGATGTTGCGTTCGATGCTGCTGGCGATGAGTTCCAGGACATCGTCGGGCACCGCGAGTCGTTCGACTTGTGCTTTCTTGCGCAGGATCGCGATGCGGGTTTCGAGATCGGGCGGCTGGACGTCGGTGATCAGTCCCCATTCGAAGCGGGTGCGCAGCCGGTCCTCGAGTGTCGCGAGCTGTTTGGGCGGCCGATCGGAGGAGATGACGATCTGCTTGTTGGCGTTGTGCAGGGTGTTGAAGGTATGGAAGAACTCTTCCTGAATACCGTCCTTGCCCTCGATGAACTGAATGTCGTCGACGAGCAACACGTCGACGTCGCGGTAGCTGCGCTTGAACGACACCTTGCGGTCATCGCGCAGCGAGTTGATGAAGTCGTTGGTGAATTCCTCGGTGGAGACGTATTTGACGCGCATCCCGGGAAACAGGCGTTGGGCGTAATTGCCGGCGGCGTGCAGCAGATGAGTTTTCCCCAAACCCGACTCGCCCCAGATGAACAGTGGGTTGTAGGCACGGGCGGGGGCCTCGGCGATCGCCAGGGTGGCCGCGTGCGCGAACCGGTTGGAGGAACCGATGACAAAAGTGTCGAAGGTATAGCGCCGGTTGAGGCTGGTGCCCGAGGCGGCCGCGGTGTCGGTGGCAGTCGGGCGTTCGGCGAAGTAACTCGGCCAGTTCTGCCCGGGACCCACGACGGTGTCGCCGTGGTCGTCGTCGGCAACGGGAGCCTCGGCCGGCGCAGGATCCTCGATCGGGGCCGGGGAGTCGGGCGCGGGGAACACGCCGTCGTCGTCGGCCGGCGGGGGAGCGATGCGGACACCGAGTTGGATCTGCTGTCCCAGGCGACGGCTCAGTGCGTCGGTGATCGGCGTGCGCAGGTGGCGTTCGATCTCGTTCTGGACGAAAACACTCGGAACGGAGAGCAGAGCAAACCCCTCGACGATGGTGAGAGGTTGCACGAGTTTGAGCCAGGCCCTTTGCTGGGCGGTCAGCGGAGTGGTGAGGGCGGATCCGTTGCCGGCCTCACCGTTGAGCTCGGAGACGACCGCGTTCCATACCGGGGCGAATCCGGAACCAGGGTCATCGGTCAACGACGCATCTCCCTGGTCCGACGCTCGGAGTACAACACTTCGGTAGCAACAGCGCACCTGTCCACATGGTTATCCACAGATGTGGAAAGGAAGGTCAATAGTAAGCCGCAGCCTACCGGCAACGGCTTGCGATCTTCGTGCTGTAGACAACCACCTGATTGCCCGATCAGCTAGTCGATCCGCCATCCTCGCTTCAGTGTCGTTGTCGACAGAGTTCCAAGTCCGTACCGGCTTGGAAACTACCCCGCCCGAAGCTAACAGTTTTCGTTCGCGCTGCCAACAGTTCTTTGTATTCTGCTGGCGTTCTTCATGATCCTGCTATCCGTGACCTTGATGCCGGATCGGTCTTTGCGGGACTGGGACGATGGCGGTGCGTCTGCTGTGGCGGGCGAGGTTTGACCAGGAGAAGCCTCGTCAGTACCCTCAAACAGTCGCCCGAAAGTCGGCGATACGGCTGCGACCCGGAATCAGCACCTCGGGGACCGCGCCGGCCAGCAAGCGAGAACACCTTCGCCCACGAGTTGCCGAGCATGAGCGGGCGGACTGTTATGCCATACACAGCGAGGAGAACGCGGTGGCCAAGGGCAAGAGGACGTTCCAGCCGAACAATCGGCGTCGGGCCCGCGTCCACGGTTTCCGGCTGCGGATGCGCACGCGTGCCGGACGGGCGATTGTGGCCAACCGGCGTGCTAAGGGTCGCCGCGCTTTAACTGCCTGATCGCAGCTCGGGTTTCCCAGCGGTGCTTTCCGCACGGAACCGCATGAGGCGGTCGACCGAGTTTGACGCGACGGTGAAGTACGGGATGCGCACGGTGCAGCCCGATGTCATCGTGCATGTTCGTCGGGCGAGTCAGCGCGAGGACGCGGAGGGGCCCCGGGTGGGTCTGATCATCGCCAAGCGCGTCGGGACCGCGGTGGAACGACACCGGGTGGCGCGACGGCTGCGGCACGTGGCCCGGCCGTTGTTGGCGAGCTTGCATCCGCGCGACCAGGTGGTGATTCGCGCGCTGCCCAGCAGCCGGCACGTCTCTTCGGCGTGGCTGGAGCAGCAGTTGCGCAGTGGTTTGCGGCGGGCTTTCGATATGGCGGGTACCGAGCGGTGACCGGTTCGGTGTGCAACCCTGCGGGCGCGGTGCGCTCCGCCGGCAGGGTCGGCACCCCGGTCGCGCGGGCGTTGATCTATCTCATCCAGCTCTACCGGCACATGGTGTCGCCGCTGCGCCCGGCGACCTGTCGGTTCGTTCCCACCTGTAGCCAGTACGCCGTGGAAGCTCTCACCGAATACGGAGTGATTCGCGGGAGCTGGCTGGCGGTTGTCAGGCTTGGTAAGTGTGGTCCCTGGCATCGGGGAGGATGGGATCCAATTCCGGAGCGCCGCGAGGGCCCGGTCGACGTGGACATCTCGCCCGGGGCGGTCGAGGACCGTCCGGCGAAGCAAGGGGAGAGTGAATCTGTTGTTTGATTTCTTCAGCTTGGACTTCATCTACTACCCGGTGTCATGGATCATGTGGCTCTGGTACAAGGCGTTCGCGTTCCTGCTGGGACCGGACAATTTCTTTGCCTGGGCACTGTCGGTGATGTTCCTCGTCTTCACCCTGCGCGCTCTGCTGTACAAGCCGTTCGTCCGCCAGATCCGTACCACTCGGCAGATGCAGGAACTGCAGCCGCAGATCAAGGCCCTGCAGAAGAAGTACGGCAAAGATCGTCAGCGGATGGCACTGGAGATGCAGAAGCTGCAACGCGAGCACGGCTTCAACCCGATCCTGGGCTGTCTGCCGATGCTGGCCCAGATCCCGGTGTTCCTCGGGCTCTACCACGTGCTGCGCTCCTTCAACCGCACGACTGGCGGTATCGGGTTGCAGTCGATGTCGGTCGAGCAGAACAAGATGATCGGCAACTACGTCTTCACTGCGCTCGACGTGCAGAACTTCCTGAAGGCCAACCTGTTCGGCGCACCCATCGGTGCATCGATGACCCAGAAGGGCGGGTTGGATGCGTTCGAGCATTTCAGTCGCCCCGCGGTGATCGCGGTCGGGGTGCCGGTGATGATCCTTGCCGGCGTGGCGACCTACTTCAACAGTCGGGCATCGGTGGCCCGGCAGAGTCCCGAGGCGGCCGCCAATCCCCAGACGGCGATGATGAACAAGCTGGCGTTGTACGTGTTTCCGTTGGGCGTCGTTGTCGGTGGTCCGTTCCTGCCGCTGGCGATCATCCTGTACTGGTTCGCCAACAACATCTGGACCTTCGGTCAGCAGCACTACGTCTTCGGGATGATCGAGAAAGAAGACGAGGCCAAGAAGCAGGAAGCGCTGGAGCGGCGCGCGGCCAACGCGCCCGCGCCGGGAGTCAAGCCCAAGCGCACCAAGTCGACGTCGGCGACGAGCACGGGATCCGCGGTGGAGACCGCATCGGCTGACGCCGGTACGTCGGAGACCGAAGAAGTCGACATTGACGGACAGGCCGAGGCGAAGCCCGCTGACAAGAGCCCCCAGGCTCCGTCCGCCAAACCGAGCGCGGTGAACCGAAGTAGCGGCCCGGGCCGTACCCCGCGTCCGGGGGCACGGCCGAAGAAACGCAAACGGTAGTAACCGCTTGAACTTGCCGGGCTCGGGCCGTCAGGCCGGAACCCAAGAACACCAAGCAAGAACAACGCGGCGAGAGGCCGCGAACACCAACCCGTGGATGAGGGGAGTAGGAGCCATGACGGACGCTGACACCACTGAACTCGAACCCGATGCGGCGACAGCTGCGTCGGATGCGGAGGATGTGGACACCGCGGAGGAATCCGACGATCTCGAAGAGCGGTTGGTCGCCGAGGGCGAGATCGCCGGTGACTACCTGGAAGAGCTGCTGGACCTGTTGGACTTCGACGGCGACATCGACCTGGACGTCGAGGGAAACCGAGCCGTTGTGAGTATCGACGGCAGTGACGACCTGAACAAGTTGGTCGGTCGCGGTGGTGAAGTGTTGGACGCGCTGCAGGAGTTGACCCGGCTGGCGGTGCACCAGAAGACCGGTGTGCGCAGTCGCCTGATGCTGGACATCGCGAGCTGGCGACGCCGGCGCCGTGAGGAATTGGCGGCGCTGGGCGACAAGGTCGCGCGCCGCGTTGCAGAGACGGGGGAGCGTGAAGCGCTGTCGCCGATGACGCCGTTCGAGCGCAAGATCGTGCACGACGCGGTCGCCGCCGTGCCCGGTGTGCACAGCGAAAGCGAGGGCGTGGAGCCGTCACGGCGCGTCGTCGTACTGCGTGACTGAGCTGTGACCATCTGTGACCAGGCTGTGACTATCGGAGTTACAGGAATGTAGTTCCATGCGGCCCGGTCGCAAGTGCGAGGATCGCGTCGGCCACGGGGAGAGCGGAGGGAATGTTTCACGTGAAACATGTCGATTCGCCGGACCCGGCCGAACGCCCGACACCGGGGTCAGCCGGCGTTGTGGCCGCCGAGGTCTTCGGTGAGCGCCTCGGCATCGCCGAACAGTACGGGAGAATCCTGGCGAGTGCCGGCGTGGAGCGGGGACTACTCGGGCCGCGTGAGGTCGATCGCATCTGGGAGCGGCACCTTCTGAATTCAGCCGTCGTCGGCGAGCTGCTGGACCCTGGCGCACGAGTCGTCGATATCGGCAGTGGAGCGGGATTGCCCGGAATCCCGCTGGCGATCGCCCGCCCCGACCTTCGGCTGGTACTGCTCGAGCCGCTGCTGCGCCGCAGTGACTTTCTGCGCGAAGTCGTGGACGAACTCGGGCTCTCGATCGAGGTGGTACGTGGTCGCGCGGAAGAGCGTTTGGTACGGGACCAATTGAGTGGCGTCGACGCCGCGGTGTCCCGGGCGGTAGCAGCACTGGACAAATTGACGAAGTGGAGTATGCCGTTGTTGAGGCAAGGCGGACTGATGGTCGCGATCAAGGGGGAGCGTGCTCCCGACGAAGTGCGCGAGCACCGGCGTGTGATGGAGGCTTCAGGCGCCGTCAATGTCAGGGTGGTGAGGTGTGGCGTGAATATTTTGGATCAACCCGCGACCGTGGTGGTGGCCGAACGTGGGCGCCAGAATCGGGGATCGAAGCGGTGAGCGCCGCAAGAGTGGCGGCGACGTCAGCGGAAGCGCACAATCCCACGGTGAATGTTTCACGTGAAACATCGACCGAGTTCGATACACCCATCGGCGCCGCGGCCGAACGCGCGGTTCGGGTTCTGCACTCGACCCACGATCCGCTGCCACGGCCACCGCAGCGGCGGCTGTTCACGATCGCGAACCAGAAGGGCGGGGTGGGGAAGACCACGACCGCGGTCAACCTCGCGGCAGCGCTCGCGGTCCAGGGCCTCAAGACTCTCGTCATCGATCTCGACCCGCAGGGCAACGCGAGCACCGCCCTAGGTATCGCCGACCGCCAGTCGGGGACTCCGTCGTCGTACGAAGTCCTCATTGGCGAAGTCACCTTGCGTGAGGCACTCCGGCGCAGCCCGCACAGCGAGCGGTTGTTCTGCGTGCCGGCCACGATCGATCTGGCGGGTGCCGAGATTGAATTGGTCAGCATGGTGGCCCGCGAGAATCGGTTGCGCAACGCCCTGGCGGAGCTCGACGACTTCGACTTCGACTACGTCTTTATCGATTGCCCGCCCTCGCTGGGATTGCTCACGATCAACGCCTTGGTCGCCGCTCCCGAGGTGCTGATCCCCATCCAGTGCGAGTACTACGCCCTCGAGGGAGTCTCGCAGCTGATGCGCAATATCGAGATGGTGAAGGCGCATCTGAATCCTCAGCTCGACGTCACCACGGTGATCCTCACGATGTACGACGGCCGCACGAAACTGGCCGACCAGGTTGCCGAGGAAGTCCGCCGCTACTTCGGGGACAAGGTCTTACGGACGGTGATTCCGCGCAGTGTGAAGGTATCGGAGGCGCCGGGCTACAGCATGACGATCATCGACTACGATCCTGGCTCGCGTGGAGCGATGAGCTATCTCGACGCCAGTCGCGAACTCGCTCAGCGCGGTCGGCCGTCTGCCGGGAGGGGAAGGCAATGAGCAATCCGTCACGCAGGAAGGGCGGTCTTGGCCGCGGCCTGGCGTCGCTGATTCCCACCGGACCGGTCGAGGGCGACGCTTCGACATTCGGGCCGCGGATGGGGTCGGCGGCCGCCGACGTCGTGATCGTCGGGCCGCTTCCGGACGCCGCCGCGATGGGTGCGGTGTACCGGGAGATAGCGCCCTCGGACATCGAGCCCAACCCCCGCCAGCCCCGCCAGGTGTTCGACGACGAAGCACTGTCGGAGTTGGTGCACTCGATCCGTGAGTTCGGCCTGTTGCAGCCCATCGTCGTGCGCGCCGTGCCAGGATCTACGAGCGGTGCGCACTACCAGATCGTGATGGGGGAGCGGCGTTGGCGGGCCGCCCAGGAGGCCGGCCTGTCGACCATCCCGGCGATTGTCCGTGAGACCGGGGACGACAACCTCCTGCGCGATGCCTTGCTGGAGAACATCCACCGGGTACAGCTGAACCCGTTGGAAGAGGCAGCGGCCTACCAACAGTTGCTCGATGAGTTCGGCGTCACTCACGATGAGCTGGCGGCCCGCATCGGCCGCTCGCGTCCGCTCATCACCAACATGATCCGGTTGCTCAAGCTGCCCATCCCGGTGCAGCGCCGGGTGGCGGCAGGGGTGCTGTCGGCCGGCCACGCCCGGGCCCTGCTGTCCTTGGAAGCCGGCGCGGAGGCCCAGGAGGAGTTGGCGAGCCGCATCGTCGCGGAGGGCCTTTCGGTGCGGGCCACCGAGGAGGCCGTGACCCTGGCCAACCGGGGGGACGGGGCGGCGCCCACGCCACCGCGACGCAAGCCGATCCAGATGCCCGGACTGCAGGACGTTGCTGAGCGGCTGTCGAACGCCTTCGACACGCGGGTGACGGTGGCCCTCGGCAAACGAAAAGGCAAGATTGTGGTCGAGTTCGGTTCGGTCGACGACCTCCAGCGAATCATCGACCTGATGACCGCGAAGACGCCGTGAAACCGCATGACCCGACACATTCTGTAATTACGTCACTGTGACACTGAGCCGTTTCGGAACCGTTTTCCGTCCGGCAGTGGGCACCGCCATTCAACGGAGATGTGGTGTGCATCAAGCGATTTCGAGCCCCGACCGGGCCGCGGCAGGGTCGCGGAAGCCGCGGACGAGGGCCAACACTGGCCGGACGGCGATCGACTCTCCTATCCTGGAAGGGTTGCCGGTACGCATCCGCCGCAAGTCGGGTGGATCGCACCGCGGACCGGCGCCCGCGCAGGAATGAGGCCATGGGCTCGGGTACCGCACGGAGGCTAGGAGACTAGTGTCAGCTCGGATTACAGCGCTGCGGCTCGAAGCCTTCGAGCAGCTCCCCAAGCACGCGCGTCGCTGCGTCTTCTGGGAAGTCGATCCGGGGACGCTCGGCAAGGACGAGCACCTCGCCGATCCGGAATTCGAAAAAGAGGCATGGCTGTCGATGGTCATGCTGGAGTGGGGCTCCTGCGGCCAGGTTGCGACGGCGATTCCCGACGAACGCAGCCAGGCCGAACCACCCTGCCTGGGCTACGTCCTGTATGCCCCGCCGCGCGCGGTCCCGCGCGCGACCCGCTTTCCCACCGCGCCGGTCTCCGCCGACGCGGTGCTTCTGACGTCGATGGGTATCGAGCGGGGGCAGGCCGACGAGGATCTCCCGCACCACTTGATCACGCGCGTCATCGAGGAACTGGTGCGCCGCGGCGTCCGCGCGCTGGAGGCTTTCGGTCGCACTGCAGCGGCGACGGAGTTGCAGGAGCCGGTGGACGACGACGTGCGGCCGGTGTTCGACGCGCTCGGTGACTGCTCGGTCGAACACTGCATCATCGACGCCGACTTCCTGATCGACGCCGGCTTCGTGGTGGTCGCGCCCCACCCGTACTTCCCGCGACTGCGCCTCGAGCTGGACAAGGGGCTGGGGTGGAAGGCCGAAGTCGAGGCGGCCCTCGAGCGACTGCTGGAGGCCGCGCAGTTACAACAACCGGTGGGGGCGGCGTCCGCTGCTTCAGTCGGCAGCGAGATGACGGCCGGCGAGACTACGCCGGCGGCCCGTCAGGTCGACGATTGCGAGACTAGGAACCGCTGAGCCGGCTGGCCCGCTCGCGCTCCACGGACAATTCGTGGGCCAGCAGTTCGGCAAAGGTGAATGTCCCAGTGGGACGGTCGTTCTTGCCCAACAGGTACAGCCGCTTGACCGCGGCGAGAATACCTTCGGCGATGGCGTCACGGCTCTGCGTCGAGATCAGCATCTCGCGGTCACCCGGGTTGGTGATGTAGCCGACATCGACCTGGACGGTTGGCATCCGGGTCAACCGCAGCAGATCCCACGTCCGGCCGTGCACCCGGCAGTCCCGTAATCCGGTGCGGGCCACTACTTCCCGTTGGATGAAGTCGGCGAGGTTGCGGCCGATGGTGGACACCGAGCCGTGCGAATTGCCGAAGTGAAATGAGGCAACGCCGTTGGCCGACGGGCTGGTCTGAGTTTCACACCGCAGGCTGATCATCAGGTCTGCGCCAACGGAATTGGCGGTGGCGGCGCGCTCGGCGTCCGACGGACTGCGGTTGGTGGGCCGGGACAGGAAGGTCTCCATACCGATCGCGGTCATCCGGCCTTCGAGCCGACTTGCCAAGTCCCACAACACGTCTGCTTCGCTGATCGGGCCGGCCGAACCTTGGGTGATCAGACCGTGGTCGCTTCCGCCGCGGCCCGGATCGATGATGATCCGCTTCCCCGACAGCTTCGGGCCGGAGCTGCGCACCAGCTCTTCCTCGCGGATCGCGTGCGGCGAACCACCGCTGACCCGGGAGCTCAGAAAGTACAACGACCGCAACGTTTCCGGGCCGCAGATGCCGTCCGCGGACAAGCCGTACTCGCGTTGATAGGACATCAGCGCGTTGTGCGTCTGCAAGCCGAAATGCCCGTCCACCAAACCCGTGTAGAAACCGAGGTCCTGCAACCGGGCCTGCAGCGTGGCAACGTCGTCACCGTACAGCGGTGCGCCGAACTGGTGATACAGCGTGCGCGCACCGAGGCGATAGGACGCCTCCTTCAATGCCCGGTAGGTGGCCTCGCCGACGATGCCGTCCACCAGCAGTCCACGATGCTGCTGGAACGCCCGCACCGCATGGTCGAGCTCACCGTCGAACACGTCGGCGGCGACGTGCCTGCCGGTGGTCAGTTCGTCGTCGGAGCCTTCCAGCATCCCCAGCGCGGCCAGCGCCGCCCGGATCTCGGTGACAGCGGCACCACGGTCGCCACAGCGCAGCGCGTCGCCGTCTTCGCGGCGCGAACTCGGCATACCAAGGGCCCTCCGGGACTAATTGACATCGCCGCCACAAGCGGCGCAGTTAATCGCTATTGTCGCAGATCCTCGCCGATATCGAGAAAACCCCAGGCCAATCACGGGCTCGTTTCTGCAAGGAGAACCGCTCGACGGGGGCCGTCAGGACAGGTTGGGAACCGCGTCGGCCAGCTCGCGCAGCAACGCCGCCTTGCCCTTGGCGCCGACGATTCGCTTCACCGGTTCGCCGTCCTTGAACAGGATCAGCGTGGGGATCGAAACGACCTGAAAATCGCGTGCCGTCTCGGGGTTGGCGTCCACGTCGATCTTGGCGACGGTGAGCTCCGCCGACCGTTCGGCGGCGATCTCTTCCAGCACCGGGGCCACCATCTTGCACGGCCCGCACCAGGTGGCCCAAAAGTCAACCAGCACAGGCTTATTACTGGCCAACACGTCGGTGCCGAAGGAGGCGTCGGAAACTTCGATCGTAGACTTGCCGGAATCGCTCATCGTTGTGCTCCAATCAATTCGGTACTGTCGGCGGGCCCGGTCGCTTCGTGGTCGGCCAGCCACCGTTCGGCGTCGATGGCCGCCGCGCAGCCGCTGCCGGCCGCGGTGATGGCCTGCCGGTAGGTGCGGTCGACCAGGTCGCCGGCGGCGAACACACCGTCCAGCGATGTGCTGGTGGTGCGTCCCTGGACCAGGACGTAGCCGTCCGGGTCCACCTCGATGGCGTCGCGGACCAGAGCCGAGCGCGGTTCGTGACCGATCGCGACGAACACGCCGGTGACCGGCAGCGTGGATTCCTCGCCGGTGACCGTGTCGCGCAGGCGTAGTCCGGTGACCGAGGTGTCGCCGTCCACGCCGAGGACCGCCTTGTTGGTCAGGATGGTGATCTTCTCGTTGGACTGCGCCCGCTCGAGCATGATCTTGGAGGCGCGGAACTCCTCGCGGCGGTGCACCAGGGTGACGCTGCGGGCGAACCGGGTGAGGAAGGTGGCCTCCTCCATGGCGGAGTCGCCACCGCCGATGACGGCGATGTCCTGGTCGCGGAAGAAGAAGCCGTCACAGGTGGCACAGGAGCTGACGCCGCGGCCGAGCAACTCCTGCTCGCCGGGCACCTGCAGGTAGCGGGCGGCCGCACCCATGGCCAGGATGACGGCGCGGGCCCGGAACGTCTCGCCCTCGGCGGTCACCACGGACTTGACCGGCCCGTCCAGCGACACGGACTCGACGTCTTCCATGCGCAGGTCGGCGCCGAACCGCAGCGCCTGCTCGCGCATCTGGTCCATCAGTTCCGGGCCGGTGATGCCGTCGCGGAACCCGGGGTAGTTTTCCACCTCGGTCGTCGTCATCAGCGCGCCGCCGAAGGAGATGCCCTCGAAGACCAGCGGCTTGAGCTGGGCGCGGGCAGCGTAGAGGGCCGCGGTGTATCCGGCGGGACCGGAGCCGATGACGATGACGTCGTGGATGGTGTCTGAGGAAGCGGTCATGCGTACCTTTCGGAACGAAGGCTGATCAGTGAGCGTGATCTGCAATCCTACGAACGCCAGCGTAGGCGTGGGTGTTCCCGCCTGCGACGCACGACACTGGCGCGGCGGTTATGCGCGCGGGATCGCGGTCGTGGCCAGTAAGCCGGTGTCGGCGGCGCTGCAGTTCAGCGCGACGGCGTAGGCCACCAGGGTGTCCGAGGTGTCGCCGGTCATCACCAGCAGCACCCCCGGGCGGGCGTTGACTTCGACGGGCTGGGCGCCGAGCACCTCCTCGGTCGCGGGGTAGCCCAGGCCGCCGAGGCAGGACGCCCGCTGCGAAGCGTTGGCGAGGGCGCCGAAATCGGGCGGTCGACGCGTCAGCTCGCGGATCTCGGCGTCCGACAGCGGTATCACCGGGACCGGCGTGGACACGGTGATGTGATCGGCGGTGACCGGTGCACCGGGTACCGAGTCGGGTTCGTTGAGCAGGGACATGGTTCCGATGCCGACCGCCGCCAGCACCGCGCACACCCCGGCGATGCCGGCGACGACACGTGCCGGGCGCAGGGGCGGGCGGGCGGCGTGCGCGGCGCGCGAACCCTTCAGCGACGCGGCGACGCGCGCGAGGACCTCCGGCGGTGCGTCGGGCGCCGGGGCCGCGCCGGCGGCGGCGACATCGCCGCGCACCTGCTGCAGCGCCTGCAGCGTCGCCGCCGCCTGAGCATCGGTGCGGACGCGCCGGCGCACGCGCGTGGCGGTCTCGTCATCGAGCAGACCCGCCTGAAGGTCGGCGAGGACCTCGACCGTCAGCGGGGGATCGTCGTCGGCGGCAGTCATCCGCCCCAGTGTCCGCCATCGGCGGCTCGGCCTCTAATTCGCCCCGAGGGCGTCGGCGCCCGCGTCGAGATATCCCAGCAGGTGGGCGAGGCGCGCCCGCCCGCGGGCGCAGCGGCTCTTGACGGTGCCCTCGGGCACGCCCAGCCGCCGCGCGGTCTCGGCGATGGAGTAGCCCTGCATGTCGACGGCGACCACCGCGGCGCGTTGCTGGATCGGGAGCCGCAGCAACGCTCGCTGCACCATGAGCGCGGTTTCCACCTGCGACGTGCGGTCGCTGACCGGGTGCATGTCCTGAAACGGGACGGTCGGGCGGGCTTGAGCGTGGCGAAGCCGGTCCAGACAGGCATTGAGCACGATGCGGTGCAACCAGGTGCCGACCGTGGCGTCGTCGCGAAATGTGGCGGCGCTGCGGTGCGCTTTGAGCATCGCGTCCTGGAAGGCGTCGTCGGCGTCTTCGCGACTCGGGCTGGACAGCCGCGCCAGCCGGTAGAGCCGGCGGTGGTGGCGGCGGAACAGTTCGGCGAAGGCGTGGCGGTCGCCGGCGACGTGTGCCGCGAGCAATTCGGTGTCAGTGCGTTGCCGTCCCGCTCCCCACAAGCCCACTGCCGGACGGTAACCAATCGGCCGGCACCCGGCACTTCACCTGCGATCAGGAAGCGGCTTGGATGGTGATCTCGGAGACGTCGGCGCGGCTCTTGCCGTCGGTGGTGCCCAGCGTGGAGATCCACACCAGCAGGTTCGAGGTCGGCGAGGACGCCTTGACCTGGATGGTGTTGTGGCCCGGCTTGAGCGCGGTGGCCGGCGTCAACACCGTCGTGTCGTCCAGCTTCGACGGGTTCGGCGAGGACGACGACCGGATCTCCACCTTGGTCCCGGTGCTCGAGACGTCGATGCCGACCACGCCGACAACCGTCGGCTTGGGCAGCTGCAACATCAGTCCCACCCCGTTCTTGAAGCCGGGGAACGGCACCGCGTCGGAGTAGGTGTCGGTCTGCCACACGGTGCCCGGGTTCCCGTCGATCGCGTTACCCGCGTCGCCGGGGTTGTCGGCATCGCCGCCGGGGGAGAAGACGGTGGCTTTGGTGGGCTTGACGAAGCTGCCCGACGGCGCCGAACTGCCCGGGGACTCGGTGGCGGCCGATGAGGTGGGGTTGTTGAGGCCGAGCTGGTCGCCCTTGAGGCCGCTGCCGACGTCGCCGAAGATCTTGCTGACCACCGAGGCCAGCACCAGCAGCGCCACCAGCAGGACGGCCGCGCCCGCGCCGAGGCCGATCAGCAGGTTACGGCGGCGGCGGGAGTAGACCTCCCCGCCGCGCTCGGCCGCACGTCGGGGCGAGGCCGGTGAGGGCGGTTCGGCGATCGGACTGATCACCTCGGTGCGGTCGGCCACCGCGGTGGCCTGTTGCAGCAGGTTCAAAAGCGTTGAGGCACTGCGTATTCCGCCGTCCTCCTGGACAGATCGGACTGCGACCGCGGAGATCTGGAACGGGATGTCGCGGTCGACGACGGTCGGCTCGACGGGCTGACCGTTGGCGTCGCGGTCGGCCGGAGCCAGGTCGCTGCGCGCCCCGGTCTCCGACAGCGGCCAGCGGTTGACCAGCAGCGCGTACAGCGCGGCGCCGATGCCGCGGATGTCGTCCTGTGGGTTGGCGTCGGGCATCGTCGCCGGGTAGGCCAGCACGACGTCGCCGTCGATGCTGACGCGCACCCGGCCGGGATGGTCGAGGGACAGTGCGACACCGGCGCGGTGGGCGGCGTCGGCCGCGGCGGCCAGCGACTGCATCGCGCGGATGGCCCCCACCGGCGACGGCGAGGTGTCGGCCACCTCCTGCAGTGAGCCGCCGCGGATCCACTCCGAGACCACCAGGCCGCCGGACCCGGTGTGTACGACGTCGAGGATCCGTGCGATGCCGGGCTTGTCGATCCGGCTGAGCCGCAGGGTGCGCGACAGGATCTCCTGCAACACGTCGTCGGGCAGCGATCCTTCGGGGTCGACGAAGGTGAGGGCGACCTGGCGGTCGAGTGCGGTGTCCAGCGCCTGCCAGAAGTGCAGCGGCGGTGTGCCGCCGTGGGAGAGCAACAGCCGGTAGCGGCCGTTGGCGATCCGGGCCCCGGGCACCAGGTTGAGTTCGTCCGGGGGCGGCTCGGCGTCGCGTTCGCGGGGTGCGTCGAACGGGATCGGTCCGCGGGGGTCGACGTCGCCGGCAAGCCGATCCCGTGGGGCTGCTCCTCGGCTGGGAATGTCGGGCTGGAAGTCGTCGCCGGCCATCGAACTCGGTGCGGCGTTATCCGAAGTGCGGTCGGTCACCTCCGGTCCTTTCGCTAGCCCGGCCCTGGCCACCGGAGGTCTGCGCCGGATCGGCTCCCGTACCGCATGTCCCCCCGGCAGGGACGAATTTCTTTGCTCAGGGTACGTGACGTGGCGACCCGCGGACGACACCGTTGTGCGGGCCGGTGCCGGCTGCCCGCGTCGGGCGCGGCGCCCGATGGCCGCGGCGGCCGCCCGGGCTTCGGGGACGCCTGCGGCGAGCATCACCCCCGCCAGGATCGGCACCATGATCACCCCGAGCAGGAACAGGCGCAGCAGCGAGCCCATGCCGCCATGCTCGGTCAACCGGTGCAGGCCGAGCAGGCGGTCGGCGACGTGGGCAACGAGCCCGGCCAGCAGCGACGCCGCGATCGCGACCAGGATCGTGCGTACCGTCGCGAGGTCGATCAGCGTTCCGCCCTTGGGACGCAGGCTGCGGCGGAGCAGGATATGGCCGACGACGGCACCCGCCAGGAAGCCCAGGCCGTTGGCCGTCCCGAGGTAGCCGGCGATCAGATCTTTGTTGCTGGTGACGTGCGGGGTCAGCAGCGAGCCGGCGATTTTCACCGAGGTGATCACCAGGATGATCACGATCGGTGTCCACGGCTGTTCGCGGGCGTAGAAGACGCGCAGCTGCAGCAGGACCAGCGCGTAGGGGATCAGGGTGAACGCCGACAGCGCGATCGCCGCACCCAGGTACCCGGCGTCCACCTGCCCGAAGTGCCCGTAGGCGAACAGCGCACTGCCCATCGCCGGCCCGCCGACCGTCATGAACGCGACCGCCGGGATCAGCGTGATCATGGTCAGGCGGGTGGCCAGCGACAGATCGGCAAGCACCGCCGGAATGTCGTCGGCGGCGGCGTTGCGGCTCAGCCGCGGCATCACCACCGTCAGGATCGTGACGCCGATCATGCCGAACGGCAGCATCAGCACCAGCCAGGTGTAGTTGTAGATCGCCGGTCCCGACGCGGCGGCCGATGCGGCGATCTGGTTGCCGACCACCAGGCCGAGCTGGCTGATCAGCACGTAGAGCACCATGGCCGCGGCCATGGTGCCGAAGCGCTTGAGCCGGTCGTCGAGGCCCCACAGTGGGCGCAGGCTGATGTGCTGACGCCCGATGGCCACCAGCAACACCGCGGTCTGCGCGAACACTCCCAGAGTGGTGCCGATACCGAGCACCAGCAGCTTGGCGTTGCCCATCTCGACGGGGTCGACCGACAGCTCGCCGGGGACGGCCAGGTAGACGCCGAGCGTGGCGATGGCGACGACGTTGTTGACGACGGGCGCCCAGGCCGGCGGCCCGAACACGTTGCGGGTGTTCAGGATCGCCATGAACACCGAGGACAGGCCGTAGACCAGCACCTGCGGCAGCAGCAGGTAGGCGAACGCCGTGGTCAGCGACTCGTTGACCTCGGGGTTGCGGCCCAGCATCAGCCGCACCAGCAGCGGCGCCGCGGCCACGGACAACACGGTGGCCACGATGAGCAGGGTGGTGGCCAGCGTGACCAGCCGCCGCACGAACGCCGCGCCGCCGTCGGGGTCGTCCTGCTCGGCGCGGGCCAGCACCGGCACGAAGATCGCGGTGAACGTCGCCTCCAGGACCAGGGCCGCGACCAGGTTCGGCAGCTGGTTGGCCACCGAGAACGAGCTGGACAGCGCCGCCCCCAGGATCGCGGCCAGCAGCACGATCCGGGCGAACCCGGTGAGTCTGCTGATCAGGGTGGCGAATGCCATGCCCCAGGACCGCGACACCACCGCGGCGTCGGACAGTTGCTCGGGGCGGGGCCGCTTGGGCTCCTCGAGCTGCTTTTGCTGCGGCGTCCAGCCGGGGCGCGGCGGCAGGCCGGGCGGCGGAACGGTGCTGCGCGGCTGGGAGAGCTGATGACGGGGCGGTTGTGGCGTCGCTTGCTGCGGCGCCGGCTGCACCCCGCGGGGTGCGGGGTTCATACGCGGTGCTCTTCGTGGACCCGCTGCTCGATGGCCCGCTCACTCGGGGGCCGCAGGTGTCCGATCGCGGGCGGGTCGGGACGGTCGAGGTCGGCGGGGTCGGGCTGGCCGCGGAAGCGGTGCCACAGTCGTCGGCCTGCCAGGATGACCAGCACCGCCGCGGCGGTGAGCGTGATCGCGAACAGCACTTTGCCGTAGGCGTTGGAATGCACCGACAGGCGCACGGGTTCGCCCAGGACGGTCCCGTCCGGGGTGCGCAGCCCGACGTCGATGGCGACGCGCTGGGTGAAGTTGACCTCGATGGGGACCCGCAGCGGCAGGTATCCCGGCGGCAACTCGATCTCGCCCATGTCGGTCACCGTCATCCCCGGCGGCGCCTTGACCTGCAGGCGCACCCGGATCGGCACGGCCAGGCCATTGTGCAGGGCCAGCGGCAGCGGGCTGTGCTCGGTGGCCAGGGTGTAGGAGCCGCCCGGGTTAACGATGGTCACCGAGCCGAAGAAGTCGTTGATCGTGGTGCCCACCACCGTCAGGCGCTGTTGGGCGAGGCCGTTGCGGGTGTCCGGCGGCACCGACTGGCTCAGCGCGCGCAGCATGTCCTCGCGCAGCGGCGCGGTGTACTGGGGCCCGGTCAGGCCGGTGCGCTCGTCGGTCATCAGCGCCGAGGTCAGCTTGAACAGCCGGCCCACCTGGCCGCTGATCTCGCCGGTGATCTCGTCGCTGAACCTGCCCCGCTCGGAGGGGTAGGCGCCGGGCGGCACCGGCGGTTCGATGCGGGCGGCCGCGTCGGCGACGAGTGCGGGCAGCGGGCGCGGCACGGCCAGCCCCGAATGGATGGAGGTGGCCAGGGCGGTCAGGATGAACTGGGCGTCGTCACCCTGCAGCGACCACACCGCCGGGGGCACCAGGATCTGGGTGCGCGGGGCGGCCTCCGGGGTGAGGCTGCGCCACAGCATGGCGCCCAGCGCGTCCTGGCGCCGGGCGGTGGCCGAGTCGTGGTTGACCCGGATGGACAGCGACGGGTCGAGATAGGTCGGGACGGTCGGGTTGGAACCTGCTCCGGCCAGCGCCGCCCCCACGGCGGGGTCGAACGGCGCCGTCACCACCTGGGGCGACAGCCGATGCGGCGTGACGTTGGCGCTGCCGGCGTCGGCGGCGTCCTGGGCGGACAGGTCGGCCGCGGCGACGGCGACCGTGTTGTCACCGGCGTTGAGCAGGCTGACCGCGCGGCTGGTCAGTGGGCCGTCCGGGAGCAGGGCGGTGCCGCGGACCGAGGTCACGTCCAGGATGCGATCGATGATCTCGCCGTTGCTGAGGGTGGCGGTGGAGCTCAGGCCGGGGTCGTTGACGCGCTGCAGGGCGTCCAGGTCGGCCTGGGCGTAGGGCAGCGGCGCCACGCAGGTGCGGTGGGCCAGAGCGCGCAGCCGGTTGAGCCAGGTGCCGGCGGCGGCCTGGCCGGTGCCCGGGTGCGTGGGCGTGCCGGGGAGCTGGGCGGGCCCGTCGGGTGAGTTGGAGACGACGTAGCCGGCGGTCATCGCGTTGACGGTGACGATCAGGTCCGGGTCGACGGCCAGGCAGAGCGCACGCCCGACGGCGCCGTCGGGGTCGACGTCACGGCTGGTGGCGAGTTCGGCCGCCGACAGCAGCGTGTCGAGGCGTCCGCCGTTGGCCAGCGAGTTGGCCAGGTCGTCGTCGACCAGGCGGACCGGGATGGTGCCGCCGGGGACGCCCGGTGCCAGCCGGGGCCGGTCGGCCAGCGGCCACAGCATGGTGATCCACACGGGCTTGGTGGTTTCGGGTGCGACGGCGGGGGTGGCCTCTGCGCCTGCGGCTTTGTCCGGGGGGACGCCCACCACGGGCAGCAGGAAGCGCGCGTTGTCCAGGCGCGCGGGCGCGCCGTAGTCGGGGGTGCCGTTGACGTTGACCAGGACGGGGAAGATGCCGGGCTTGTCGACGGCCAGCGACGGCTTGGTGAGCGAGCGCAGCGGCGCGGACAGGGTGAAACCGGCCTGCTGGCCGCGCTGTAGTTCCGGGGAGACGGTGAGGAAGTCCGCGGCGGCCTCGTACTCGTCGGTGCTGCCGTCCAGTGAGGTCCGCAGGCCGGGGGAGGCCGAGACGGCCGACGCGTGTTCGAGGCGGACCATCACATCGCGGACCGGGCGGTCGCCGATGTTGGTGACCATGCCGCTGACGGTGACGACGGGGTCGCTGGTGGTGGTGACGACGTCCGGGGACACCTGGTCGATGCGGACCTGGACGAAGGGCGTCGCGGTCGGCTCGCCCGCTCTGGCCAGCGGGGTGGCCTGCGGGGCGGTGAGCAGGACCCCGAAACCGGCCACGATGCCGATCACTGCGGCGAGACGCACCAACCTTGCCCAGCGGGAGCGCGGCGCCGTCACGGCCCCTGCCCGTGACCGTTCTTCTTGCCCGGCTCCGGGTCGTTGGCGTGCCGGGTGCGGGAGTGGGTCTGCGGCCGTCGCCGCGGCGCGCTCGGCGGCAGCGGCGGTAGCGCGTGCTCGCTGTCGTTCTGCAGCGTGTCGATCAGCTCGTGGGCCCGTTCGGCCAGGCGCCGTTCGTCGGCGTAGGCCAGCCGGGAGGGCAGTTCCCGGATCGGCACCCACGCCACCTCGGCAACCTCCAGGTCTTCGTCGCACAGCTCCCCACCCAAGAACCGCATCAGATAGTGGTGCACGGTCTTGTGCACCCGTCGTCCGTCGGTGACGAACCAGTAGTCGATGCGCCCCAGCGCGGCAAGCACGCCGCCGCGGATCCCCGTCTCCTCGGCGACCTCACGGATGGCGGTCTGCTCGGCAGTCTCACCCATCTCGATGTGGCCCTTGGGCAGCGACCACAGCATCCTGCCACGTCGGTCGATGCGTCCGATGAGGGCGGCCACCTGTGTTTCGCGGGGACCGTCGATGCCGTCGATGACCAGGCCGCCGGCCGAGGTCTCGTGCACGGTGCGCATCCGGTCGGGGTCGCGGCGCGGCCTCGGGCGGCGCTTGGCGGCGGCGGCCGGGGTGGGTACCGTGTCGGCGGCCGGCTGGCTTTCCGTATTGTTCTCAGCCGGACGGGCGCCGCCACGACCACGACGCCGACCGCGGCGTCGACGAGGTTTGGCTTGTTCGCCCTCCGACACCCAAGCGATATTAGCTGGCAAGGGCCGGTGTTCCTGATGCACTCGCCGTCGGCGGGCACCTTTGGTCACGCGAGTCGCTTGCGGCGCATGCGTCACAGCAGTACCTGGCGCGGGCGTTCAGGTGTTTGCCCGCCTCTGCGCGACACACATCGAGTGTGCCGCTGCGGCGGGATTTTCGCTTCCCGGGCGCAGTAGGCGCACACCGAAAGCAGTGGACGCACACTCGAACTGCCAGGACGTGCGCTGAGTCACCACGGCATCCCTATTAGGCTCACCGAACGTGGCCGAACCCGTCCCGGATGCCGAACTGCTGACCGCCGCCGCGGTCGCACTGCACCAGTACGCGCCGCAGTTGCGCGAACTGGGCGCGGCATTCGCCGCCGCCGGCCATGAGCTGTACCTGGTCGGCGGGTCGGTGCGCGACGCCGTGCTGGGCCGGCTGAGCCCGGATCTGGACTTCACCACCAACGCGCGACCCGAGCAGATCCAGCAGGTGGTGCGGCCGTTCGCCGACGCGCTGTGGGACACCGGCATCGAGTTCGGCACCGTCGGGGTGGGCAAAGACGGCCACCGGCTGGAGATCACCACGTTCCGCGCCGACACCTATGACCAGGTGACGCGCCATCCCGAGGTGCAATTCGGCGATCGGCTGGAAGACGACCTGGTGCGCCGCGACTTCACCGTCAACGCGATGGCGGTGCGCATCACCGCCGACGGACTGGGCGAGTTCCTCGACCCCCTCGGCGGCCTGGTCGCGCTGCGCGCCAAGGTGCTCGACACCCCGATGCCGCCGGAGGTGTCCTTCGGCGACGACCCGCTGCGGATGCTGCGCGCGGCGCGGTTCGTCTCCCAGCTCGGGTTCACCGTGGCGCCGCGGGTGCTGGCGGCGATCGAGCAGATGGCTCCGGAGCTGGGCCGGATCAGCGTGGAACGGGTGGCCGTCGAGCTGGACAAGCTGCTGTGCGGTGCCCACCCGGTGGCCGGCATCGACCTGCTGGTGCAGACCGGGATGGGTGAAGTGGTGCTGCCCGAGATCGGCGGCATGCAGATGGCCATCGACGAACATCACCAGCACAAGGACGTCTACCAGCATTCGCTGACCGTGCTGCGCCAGGCCATAGAACTAGAGGACGAGGGCCCGGATCTGGTGCTGCGCTGGGCCGCGCTGCTGCACGACATCGGCAAGCCCGCCACCCGGCGCCACGAACCCAACGGGGGGGTGAGCTTCCACCACCACGAGGTGGTCGGCGCCAAGATGGTGCGCAAGCGGATGCGGGCGCTGAAGTACTCCAAGCACATGGTCGACGACGTGTCCCAGTTGGTCTATCTGCACCTGCGGTTCCACGGCTACGGGGAGGGCAAGTGGACCGATTCGGCGGTGCGCCGCTATGTCACCGACGCGGGCCCACTGCTCGGCAAGCTGCACAAGCTGGTGCGCGCCGACTGCACGACCCGCAACAAGCGGCGCGCCGCCCGGCTGCGCGCGTCCTATGACCGCCTGGAGGAACGGATCGCCGAGCTCGCTGCCCAGGAGGACCTGAACCGGGTCCGTCCGGATCTGGACGGCAACGAGATCATGCGACTGCTCGACATCCCGGCCGGCCCGCAGGTGGGGGAGGCCTGGCGGTTCCTCAAGGAGCTGCGCCTGGACCGCGGTCCGTTGTCCAACGAAGAAGCCACGGCGGAGTTGTTGGCGTGGTGGGCGCAACGGAAGTCTGACCAATCGGACTAGTGCGACTAGTCTGAACCCGTGAAGTCGGTCTCCAGCACCGAAGCCAAGGCCAGGCTGAATGCGCTGCTGGCTGAAGTGCAGCGGACGGGCGCGTCTGTCACCATCACCAGCCATGGCCGCCCCGTCGCAGTGCTGTCGCCGGTGAACCCGGTGCCGAGGAAGTTCGGTCAGATGCCGATGTTGGTGGTACCGGATGACTTCAACGCGCCGCTGCCAGAGGCGGAACTAGCGGCGTGGGAAGGCACTGTGCCGTAATGGCGGGGTTGCGCGTTCTGCTGGACACCCACGTGTTGTTATGGCTGGTCAGCGCGCCGCAGAAAATCGGTGCCGATGCCCTTGAGGTGCTCGCGGACCCGCGCACTGAAATGCTGGTATCGGCGGCGTCGGCGTGGGAAATCGCGATCAAAACACGGCTGGGCCGCCTGGACGGGGATCCCCTGTTGTCGGCGTGGGGCGACGTCGTCCGCGACATGGCGGCGCGGGACCTCGCGATCGACGCCGAGGACGCGATCTTCGCCGGGCGGCTCAACTGGGACCACAACGACCCGTTCGATCGTGTCCTCGTCGCACAGGCTGCGCGGCGGAGCCTGACCATCGTGACCAACGATCGCGCTATTCTGCGCGCGGCACTGACGCCGACTATCACGGCATGAACAGGGAACCCCAGGCTGCAGGTTCCCGTCGAAACTTCCATGGATTACTGCTTGGGAGACGACGGCGCGGCATCGATCTGGACCCGGCCACCCGACCTGGACCTCGACGGCGACGGCAGGTTCGACGCGATCGGTCTGGATCTGGATGGTGACGGTCTGCGGGACGACGCGCTGGCCGACCTCGACGGCGATGGGATGGCCGACCACGCTGTGCTCGACGTCGACAACGACGGCACCCCGGAAAGCTATTTCGTCGACGACGGGTCCGGGACGTGGGCGGTCGCGGTCGACCGCGACGGGCAGCTGCGGTGGTTCGGCCTGGACGGCGCGGAACATGCCGGAGGCCCGTTGGTCGATTTCGATGGACAGGGCCAACTTGACGACCGATTGTTCGACACCGACGCTGACGGGATCGCCGACAGGGTTCTCTGCGCCGGCCCCGACGGCGTCACTGGATATATCGACACCGACGGCGATGGGCTGTGGAACCTTCGGCTGATGGATGCCGATAGTGACGGCCTGGCAGACGGCGCCGCTGAATTATGAATTCATTTCGCAATAACGCCAGCTAATAGGTAGCTGCCATTACTCAAGTGTCATACCGTTTGACACGCGGCCGTTTGTCGTGTCCACTAAACAACCTGCTTAATGCCTGTGTAGCAACGACATCGGGTGAAGTGACAGCCTGCTGAAGCTGGTCTAGTTTTACGCAGACCCACGCTCGGGGAGCGCAATTAATTGAGGGAGACGTAAATAATGGCAAATGCCACCGTTGTCACTCCGGAACTGCTGCGCAGTACTCAGCAGCGAATTGAAACACGACTGCAGGAGGCGGTGGCGATCGCCAACCAGTACCTCAGCGGTCACGAAAACATCATCAGCGCCACCGGGTGGGCGGGTGACGCGGGGTCCACATCTCTGAACACCGCAGGCCACATCCACCACGATCTGCAGCAGATCATGACGGGCGGTCAACGGCTGGCGCACGGCCTGGGCCGGGCCGCGGCACTGATGGAAAACCACGAGGCAGATGCCGCGCACGACCTGAACGGTGTGTTCGGCGGGGGAGGCCAGGCGGTCTAGAGCTCTGTCCACCCTGAAAATCCCCGGACCACACACCAAAGGAATCACATCGTCATGACAGATCAGATCGTCTACAACCACGGCGCCGTCATCGGCTTCGCCGGCGAGGTCGGCAGCCAGGCCGCACAACTGATGGAAATCCACGCCGACGTCCTGCACATGACCCAGGCTCTCGGGGACTTCTTCCAGGGCCACGGCGCCACGGCGTTCTTCGACGCCCAGCAGCAGATGTTGCACGGCCTCGAGGACCTCATTCAGACCGTCAGCCGTCATGCCCACACCGTTCACAACGTGGACGAGATGGCGCAGGCGACCGACGCCCAGATGGGCACCTTGTTCAGCTAGCCACTTCGAGTGGGCCGACGGGGCGCATGCACAGCGTGCGCCCCTGGCCCGCATTGAGGGACACCGTGTTAACCACCACCGTTGACGGGCTATGGGCCCTGCAAGTACTTACGGGAATCGAGACCGTCGCTCCCGAGCTGGGTCTACGCCCGCATCTGCCCAGCGTGGAGCCCAAATGGTTGGCGCTCCAACACCCGGTGACCAGTGAATTGCGTGATGCCGGTGTAGTCGACGGGCTCGACGGCGTGGATCCCACGGTGGTGGAATGGCTGACCGTCCTGTCGCGCCGGGACGTCAGTTTGGTCGTCGATGTCCGCACGCCCGGCGACAGCGAACCGGCACGCGTGCTGCTCGCCAGGTTCGCGCAGTGGTGGGTCGCCCTCGAGCGCTCCGCGGATCTGATTCGGATCAGTGGTGCGGGCACGTCCACCGGCGAGGAAACGGCGAACACCGTGCTCAACGAGCAGATCGAGCGGCTGTGCGGCCGAAACCACCCCGCGCCGCTGCGGCCCGTCACCCTCGATGCCGGCGCGATGCGGATCGCCGCGGCCGGCCGGGAGGCGCCGCAGACATTTCTGGCCGGCCAGCGCCTCGACGCCGATCAGGTGCGACTGCTGACGGTGGCCGCAGACCCGCGCCGATCGGCGCAGGCGTCGATCGTCGCCGCGCAGTCCGGGGTCGACACGGGACGATTCCAACGCACCCATATCGAACCGGGTGCGGTGACGATCATCGACACCCTCGAGGGACGGCTGGTTGCCGAGGATGTCGAATCCGGGGGCAAGACGTGGATGATCGTCGCCCCTGGGACCAGCAGCAATATCGCCGCGGCGATCAATCGCATGATGCGGCGCCTGCCCGCTCATCAGGACTGGCATTCGTACCGCAAAGTCGTGTAGTCGAGAGGTATCACCCAAGTGTTAGCAATCCCGCTGTGACGAATACATGGAACGCCGGCCCGAACGCCGCCGAACAATCCGGGCGTTACCAGCACCAGGAATCCGTCTCCGGCACCTTACGCATTTCCGACATGGTGGCGCCCCGCAAAGTGCCACCCGGGTCGGGCTGGCGCAAATTCGTGTACGCGATCTCTTTTCAGACCATCAATCTCGGAGAGTCGCCGGCCGAACGGCACTATCGGGAATTGCAGTCGCGGATTCGGCGCCATATCCGCAAGCAGTACGTGATCGGGGTGATCTCGGGGAAAGGTGGCGTCGGCAAGACCACGATGACCGCCTGCATCGGCGGTGTGTTCCGGGAATGCCGCCCGGACAACGTCGTCGCCATTGATGCCGCCCCGGGGTTCGGTACGCTGGCCGGCCGCATCGATGAGTCCCCACCCGGCGACTACTCGGCAGTTCTGAACGACACGGACGTGCAGGGCTACGCCGACATCCGAGAACATCTGGGACAGAACAGCATCGGACTCGATGTACTGGCCGGCAACCGGGCGTCGGACCAGCCGCGGCCCCTGGTGCCGTCCATGTTCACCGGAGTGCTCGCACGGCTGCGCCGCACCCACACGGTGATCGTGGTGGACACTTCCGACGACCTGGAGCACCCGGTCATGAAGGCAGTGCTCGACGCCTGCGACGCCCTGGTCTTCGTCTCAGGTTTGACCGCGGACACCTCGCTGCCGGTCACCCGCGCGATCGACCTGCTCCGCTCCATGGGCTTCCACGAGTTGGTGTCCCGCAGCACCGTCATCCTCAACGACAGCCGCAACAAGTACGGACCGGATGCGCTCAAATACCTCACCGAACGCTTCCGGCAATCCGGCGCGACGGTCGAATTCATGCCCTATGACCCGTATCTGGCCAAGGGCGGCATCATCGACACCCGCCACGAACTGAGAAAGCAATCCCGGCTCCGGCTCTTCGAGATCACCGCCGCGCTGGCCGACAAGTACATTCCGGACGCCGACAGGCCACGTTAATGGCGAAGGTTTCGTTCCCCGCCCGGTGTGCGGTCGCCGTCGTGTGCGGTGAACACCTCCTTTCCCAGGTCTACCCGGCGTCCGTGCCCATCGAGGTCTTCCTCGACAACGCCGTCGAACTGCTCAACGAGGAGCTCAAGCGCCGCGGCCTGGGCGGCCTGGACGCCGCCGCCGGTTACGAGCTGCACAAAGCCAACGGGGTGCGCCTGGATGTGACCAAGACCCTCGATGAGCTCGGCGTCGAGGACGGTGCCACGCTGGCGCTGGTTCCGGCGGTTGACGGCGAGTCGTTCGAGCCGCAGTACGAGTCGCTGTCCACCGGACTGGCTCGGGTAGGCAAGAAGCTTTTCGAACCGGTCACCGTGCGAACCGCGGCCCACACCGCGCTGGCGATCACTGCGGCCGTAGCCGTGACGATACTGGGACTTGCTGTGCGACAACGCATCTCATCGGCGACGCTGGCACCCGGCATCCTCACGAGTAGCCTCGGGTTGCTTACTGCCGGAGGCGCCGTCGCGGTCTGGCGGTGGTGGCCGCACCGTACCGACATGATTGACGTCCTGGGGTGGCTGGCCGTGCCGCTGCTCGCGGTGGGACTGGCCGCCTCCGCACCGGGACACCTGGGATCGGCTCACGTCTTCATCGGCGCGGTGACGGCGGCGGTGCTGGCCTGGGGGATCAGCGGGACAACGGGACGCCACCTCAGTGTGGCAGCGACGGTGGTGACGCTGTGCGTGGTGGGCGGAACCGTTGCGGCGGTGCGCATGTGGTGGCCCGTGCCCGCCCAGTGGCTGGGGATGTGCACCCTCGTCGCCCTGCTGTTCGTCCTGACAGCGGCCCCGACGATCGCGCTCTGGGTTGCCCGGATCCGGCCGCCCTACTTCGGCTCGATCACCGGACGCGACTTGTTCCGACGGAGCGCCGGGCTTCCTACCGATGCGGTCGCGCCGGTCAGCGATGGCACCGACGGCACCGACGAGGACGCAAATCCCGACACCACCCCGCGCGGCGCACAGATCGCCGCCGCGGCGATACGTGCCAACCAGGTGCTGACCGGAATCTGCGTCGGCGCCGCGGCTGCTTTGCCCGCCGCGGTGTGGTCATCGCTGATGCCGGGCCGTGACCGGGCAGCGGCGGCCGCGGTGCTCGCCGGGCTCTTCGTCGTGATCTTCATCAGCCGGGGGCGGGCCTTCGCCGACAAACGCCAGGCCGTTGCGCTGGTGTCCGGTGCGGCGGCCGCGACCTGCGCCGGGGTCGTCAAACACGTTGTGCACGAACCGGCTTCGTCAAGCCAGGCGCTGGTGGCCGCGGCGGTGCTGCTGGTCGCCTTCGCAGGGGCAGGGCTGTTGGCGGCGTTGCTCGTTCCAGTCACCAGGTTCACGCCGCTGGTACGGATGGCCGCGGAGTGGCTCGAGATCGTGGCCATCATCGCGGCGCTGCCGATGGCCGCCTGGATCGGCGGACTGTTCACCTGGGTGCGGATGCGATGAGGCGGACAGCCGCAGCAGCCCGACGACTGAGCGCCATTCTCATGGTCATCCTGGCCACCGGCATGTCGACCAATTATGAAATCGCACAGGCAATTCCGCCACCGAAGATCGACCCGTCCCGGGTACCTGCGGACGGCAGGCCGGCCGCCGACCAACCGATGCGGCAGAGCAACATGTGCGCCCGGACCATCACCGTCGCCGATCCCAATGTGGCGGTCACCGCGCCGGGTTTCACCATGCTCAACATCAGCAAGGCGTGGCAGTACTCGACCGGCAACGGGGTGCCGGTGGCGATCATCGACACCGGTATCAATCCGGGCCCGCGGCTGCGGGTGGTCGCCGGCGGGGACTACATCATGGGCGGCGACGGACTGATGGACTGCGACGCGCACGGCACCATCGTGGCGTCGGTGATCGGCGCCGCACCACAGGGCAGCCCGATGCCGGCCCCGATGCCCGCCACTCCTGCCTTTCCGCCACCGGCCGGACCGCCGCCGGTCGACGGGGCACCGCCACCGCCCGGGGGCGGTCCGGCCGGTGGC
>NZ_LKTM01000338.1 GCF_001417955.2 Mycobacterium gordonae
GGGGGGGGTCGGTGGAGCGGGTGGATCTGGCTCTGCCGGTGGCGGTGCGGCCGGTATGGGCGGCACCGGCGCCGTGGTCCTGGGCGCAGGCGTCGGAGGTGCCGGCGGAATCGGCGGCGCGGTGGATCCGGCCGGGCCAGGGGGTGCAGGCGGTGGCGGCGGTACCGGCGCGGCGATCCTGGGCCTGGGCGTCGGAGGTGCCGGCGGTGCGGGCGGATTCAGCAACAACGGTGTGGGTGGTGTGGGCGGTGCTGGCGGCCAGGGCGCCAATGTCGCGGGCCTTGCTGTCGGCGGCACCGGGGGCGCGGGAGGCGGCAGCGTTGGGCAGAGCGGTAACGGCGGTGATGGCGGCGACGCCGGCGGCCTGTTTACTGTTGGCTTCGGCGGAAACGGCGGCAACGCCGGATTCGGCAGTGGCGCTGCCGACGGTGGCGCGGGCGGCAACGTCGGGGCATTCACCCAGGGCTCCTTTGCCCAGACCTTCTTCGGCAACGGCGGTGACGGCGGCAACGGTGTCAACGGCGGCGCGAGCGGCGCCGGCGGCAGCGGCGGGCTGATTCTCGGCAAGCCCGGCCAGAACGGATCGTCATAGTTCCGTAGCGCTCCGCGCGGGCGCGGCTCTACGCGGTGACCGGGTGCCTCTCGATAGGGTGTCAGGGCCGATCATGGCGATCCCTGACCATCTGCGCTCGGACGGAGGTGCTGCCCGTGGCGGAGTCGACGCCCGCTGGGCTGCGCCCGCACGTCGTCGCCGGCGTTGCGCTGTCCACGCTGGCCGCGCAGATCGGCGCGCCACCGCCCCCCGGACCCGATGTGACGGTGACGGGCGTGACGCTGCGCGGCCAGGACGTCCAGCCCGGCGACCTGTTCGCCGCGCTGCCGGGATCGACCACGCACGGCGCCCGGCATGCCGGCGACGCTATCGGGCGCGGAGCGGTCGCGGTGCTCACCGATGCCGACGGGGTCACCGAGATGGGTCCGCACGCGGCGGCAGTGCCGGTCCTGGTTCACCCGGCACCGCGCAGCGTGCTCGGAGGACTGGCCGCGACCGTGTACGGCCGCCCGTCGGACCGGGTCACCGTCATCGGAATCACCGGCACCTCCGGCAAGACCACCACGACATACCTGGTCGAAGCGGGTCTGCGGGCCGCCGGACGGGTGGCGGGCCTGGTCGGCACCATCGGCATCCGCATCGACGGCGCGGACATCCCCAGCGCGCTCACGACGCCGGAGGCCCCGGCGTTGCAGGCACTGTTCGCCGCCATGGCCGAACGCGGCGTCGACACCGTCGTGATGGAGGTGTCCAGCCATGCGCTGGCACTGGGGCGGGTGGATGGGACCGAGTTCGCCGTCGGCGGTTTCACCAATCTTTCGCGCGACCACCTCGACTTCCACCCGACCATGGCCGACTACTTCGAGGCCAAGGCGCTGTTGTTCGACCCCACCTCGGCGTTGCGTGCCCGCCGGGTCGTGGTGTGCGTCGACGACGAGGCCGGTCGTGCGATGGCGGGGCGGGCGGGTGATGCGATCACCGTCAGTGTCACCGGGGAGCCCGCACACTGGCGCGCCCGCGACGTCACGCCCTGCGGTCCGGCCGGCCAGGAATTCACCGCCGTCGATCCCTCCGGCGCCGAGCTCCGCATCGGCATCAATCTACCGGGCCACTACAACATCGCGAATTGCCTTGTGGCGCTGGCACTTCTGGATGCGGTCGGGGTTTCGCCGGCGCAGGCCGCACCGGGTCTGCGGGAAACCCGGGTCCCGGGGCGGCTCGAGCAGATCGACCGGGGACAGGACTTCCTCGCGCTGGTCGACTACGCACACAAACCGGGTGCGTTGCGCGCGGTGCTGACCACCCTGGTGCGGCCGGACCGTCGCTTGGCGGTGGTCTTCGGCGCCGGTGGCGACCGGGACCCGGGCAAGCGGGCGCCGATGGGTGCGGTGGCCGCCGAACTCGCCGACCTCGTCGTCGTCACCGACGACAATCCCCGCAGTGAAGATCCGGCCGCCATCCGCCGCGAAATCCTCGCGGGCGCAAAAGAAGCCCGTTCACAAGCGGAGCTGGCCGAGATCGCCGACCGGCGCGAGGCGATCCGTTACGCCGTCGGCTGGGCCCGCCCCGGAGACGTGGTGCTGGTCGCCGGCAAAGGCCACGAGACCGGCCAGCGCAGCGCCGACGAGGTGCGCCCGTTCGACGACCGGGTGGAACTCGCGGCGGCTCTCGAGGCCCAGGGAGGCCGGCCGTGATCGACCTGACCGTGGCCCAGATCGCCGACATCGTCGGCGGCACCCTGACCGACATCAGCCCGGAAGTGGCCGCGACCACCCGCGTCACCGGGACGGTGGAATTCGACTCCCGCGCCGTCGGCCCGGGCGGCCTGTTCCTGGCCCTGCCCGGTGCCCGCTCCGACGGGCACGACCACGCCGCATCCGCCGTGGCCGCCGGCGCCGTGGCGGTGCTGGCCGCCCGGCCGGTCGGCGTACCCGCGATCGTCGTACGGCCGGAGACCGCCGTCGACGATCGGGCCTCCGTACTCGAGCACGACGCCGACGGCTCGGGCGCGGCCGTGCTGGCGGCGCTGGCCAGGCTGGCCGCCGCGGTGGCCGCCGAGTTGACGGCCGGTGGCCTGAGGATCATCGGGATCACCGGCTCGTCGGGCAAGACGTCGACCAAGGACCTGGTGGCCGCGGTGCTGCGGCCGTTGGGTGAGGTGGTCGCACCACCGGGCTCGTTCAACAACGAACTGGGTCATCCCTGGACGGTGTTGCGGGCAACGCGGGACACCGATTTCCTGATTCTGGAGATGTCGGCCCGCCACCCCGGCAATATCGCCGCGCTGGCCGATATCGCGACCCCGTCGATCGGCGTGGTGCTCAATGTCGGCACCGCGCATCTGGGCGAGTTCGGCTCCCGGGAGATCATCGCCCAGACCAAATCCGAGCTGCCGCAATCAGTTCCGTCATCCGGTGTGGTCATCCTGAACGCGGACGACCCGCTGGTGGTGGCGATGGCCGACGTGACCGCGGCCCGGGTCGTCCGGGTGAGTCGCGACGGCGGCTCCAAGACCGCGGACGTGTGGGCCGGGCCGGTGACACTCGACGAGCTGGCCAGGCCCCAGTTCACGTTGCACGCGGGCGCCGAACAGGCCGAGGTTCGGCTCGGCGTCTACGGCGAGCACCAGGTCAGCAACGCGCTGTGCGCGGCCGCGGTCGCACTGGAGTGCGGCGCGAGCGTGGAACAGATCGCGGCAGCGCTCGCCGCGGCCGGCCCGGTGTCGCGCCATCGCATGCAGGTGAGCACCCGTGCCGACGGCGTGACCGTCATCGACGACGCCTACAACGCCAACCCCGAGTCGATGCGGGCGGGTCTGCAGGCGCTGGCCTGGATCGCCCACGGTGAGACTCATCCGCGACGCAGCTGGGCGGTGCTGGGTGAGATGGCCGAACTCGGCGAGGATGCAATAACCGAGCACGACCGCATCGGCCGGCTCGCGGTGCGATTAGATGTGTCTCGACTCGTTGTCGTGGGAACCGGGAGGTCGATGAGCGCCATGCACCAGGGTGCGGTGATGGAGGGCTCGTGGGGGGAGGAAGCCGTCATGGTGGATGACGCCGACGACGCTCTGGCCCTGCTGCGCGCCGAGCTGCAGCCTGGAGACGTGGTGCTGGTCAAGGCGTCCAACTCGGTCGGGCTCGGGGCGCTGGCCGACGCACTGACCGCCGAGGGCGCACGCCCGTGAGACAGATCCTGATCGCCGTCGCCATCGCGGTGACCGTGTCCATCCTGCTTACTCCGGCGCTGATCCGGCTGTTCACCCGGCAGGGGTTCGGTCACCAGATCCGCGAGGACGGCCCACCCAGCCACCAGACCAAGCGGGGTACGCCCTCGATGGGCGGGGTGGCGATTCTGGCCGGCATCTGGGCCGGCTATCTCGGCACGCACTTGTTCGGGCTGGCCTTCGACGGTGAAGGGATCTCGGCGTCGGGCCTGTGTGTGCTGGGCCTGGCCACCGCACTGGGCGGCGTCGGTTTCATCGACGACCTGATCAAGATCCGCCGGTCGCGCAACCTGGGCCTGAATAAGACGGCCAAGACGGTCGGGCAGATCACCGCCGCCGTGCTGTTCGCCGTGCTGGTGCTGCAGTTCCGCAACAACGCCGGCCTGACGCCGGGCAGCGCGGATCTGTCCTACGTGCGCGAGATCGCCACGGTCACCTTTGCCCCCGGGCTGTTCGTGTTGTTCTGCGTGATAGTGGTCAGTGCCTGGTCGAACGCGGTGAACTTCACCGACGGGCTGGACGGCCTGGCCGCCGGTTGCATGGCGATGGTCACCGGCGCCTACGTGCTGATCACCTTCTGGCAGTACCGCAACGCCTGCGTCACCGCGCCCGGCCTGGGCTGCTACAACGTGCGCGATCCGCTGGACCTGGCGCTGATCGCGGCCGCCACCGCGGGCGCTTGCATCGGTTTTCTGTGGTGGAATGCCGCGCCGGCCAAGATCTTCATGGGCGACACCGGGTCGCTGGCTCTGGGCGGCATCATCGCCGGGTTGTCGGTGACCAGCCGCACCGAGATTCTCGCCGTCGTGCTGGGGGCGCTGTTCGTCGCCGAAGTCACCTCGGTCGTGCTGCAGATCCTCGCCTTCCGGACCACCGGGCGCCGGGTGTTCCGGATGGCGCCCTTCCACCACCATTTCGAGCTGGGCGGCTGGGCGGAAACCACGGTGATCATCCGGTTCTGGCTGCTCACCGCGATCAGCTGCGGCCTGGGCGTCGCCCTGTTCTACGGCGAGTGGCTGTCCACGATCGGTGCCTGACGTGCTGGATCCCCTGGCGCCGGGTGCGCCCGTCCTGATCGCCGGCGCCCGGGTGACCGGCCGCGCGGTGCTGGCCACGCTGACCCGGTTCGGGGCCGTGCCCACGCTGTGCGACGACGACCCGGCGATGCTGGCCCCGCACGCCGCGGCGGGCGTCGCGACCGCCGACCCCGCGACCGCCATTGAGCAGATCGACCGGTACGCGCTGGTGGTCACCAGCCCCGGATTCCAGCCGAGCACCCCGGTGCTGGCGGCGGCCGCCGCGGCCGGGGTGCCTATCTGGGGTGATGTGGAGTTGGCCTGGCGCCTGGATGCGGCCGGCAATTTCGGGCCGCCACGGCGGTGGCTGGTGGTGACCGGCACCAATGGCAAGACGACCACCACCTCGATGCTGCACGACATGCTGACCGCCGGGGGACTGCGCAGCAAATTGTGCGGGAACATCGGCGACCCGGTGCTCGACGTGCTGGACCAGCCGTCGGACGTGCTGGCCGTCGAGCTGTCCAGCTTCCAGCTGTACTGGGCGCCCTCGCTGCGGCCGGAGGCGGGCGTGGTGCTCAACATCGCCGAAGACCACCTGGACTGGCACCACACCATGGCCGACTACACCGCCGCCAAGGCCCGGGTGCTGACCGGCCGGGTCGCCGTCGTCGGACTGGACGACAGCCGGGCGGCGGCGCTGCGCGACAGCGCCCCGGCAGCAGTCCGGGTGGGCTTCCGGCTCGGTGAACCCGCGCCCGGCGAGCTCGGCGTGCGTGACGGGCAGCTGGTCGACCGTGCCTTCGCCGAGGATCTGCCGCTGCTGCCGGTCACCTCGATTCCGGTGCCGGGCCCGGTGGGAGTGCTCAACACGCTGGCAGCCGCCGCCCTGGCGCGCGCGGTCGACGTGACACCCGAGGCGATCGCCGCCGCCATCGCGGGATTCCGGCTGGGCCGGCACCGCTGTGAAGTGGTGACGGTCGCCGACGGCATCACCTACGTCGACGACTCGAAAGCCACCAACCCGCACGCCGCCCAGGCGTCGGTGCTGGCCTATCCCCGGGTCGTGTGGCTGGCCGGTGGTCTGCTCAAGGGCGCGTCTCTGGACGCCGAACTGGCCCGTATCGCGTCCCACCTGGTCGGGGCGGTCCTTTTCGGGCGGGATCGCGCCGAGGTTGCCGAGGCGTTATCACGACACGCGCCCGATGTCCCCGTCGTACAGGTTGTTACAGGCGAGGATGTTGAGATGCATGCGACTGGTGTGGTTTCTGTTGCTGATGTGACACAAGTTAATAACGAGGATATCGGCGCCCGCGTGATGGCCGCGGCCGTATCCGCGGCCCGTGACCTGGCGAAACCCGGAGACACGGTGCTGCTGGCGCCGGCCGGCGCATCGTTCGACCAGTTCACCGGCTACGCCGCACGCGGCGACGCCTTCGCGGCCGCCGTTCGCGCCGCGGTCCGGTAGGCGGTGTGGGTATCGCAGTGACCCGGCTCTTCCGCCGGGACAAGGGGGAGACGTCGGCCGCCGCAGAGGTGACGGACGAGGCCGACCAGGCTGACGCTGCCGTCCCCGGCGAGAAGACCGCCAAGGCCGAGGCGGGCGGGCCACGCACCGCATTCGGTGCCTGGCTGGGTCGGCCCATGACATCGTTCCACCTCATCGTCGCCGTCACCGCGCTGCTGACGTCGCTGGGCCTGATCATGGTGCTGTCCGCGTCCGGCGTGCACTCCTACGACAACGACGGCTCGGCCTGGACGATCTTCGCCAAGCAGGTGCTGTGGACGGTCGTCGGGCTTGTCGCCTGCTATGCCGGGTTGCGGATGTCGGTGCGTTTCATCCGGCGCATCGCGTTCACCAGTTACGCGATCACCATCATCCTGCTGGTCCTGGTGCTCATTCCGGGTATCGGCAACCTGGCCAACGGGTCCCGCAAATGGTTCGTCATCGCGGGTTTCTCCATGCAGCCGTCCGAGCTGGCCAAGATCGCGTTCGCGATCTGGGGTGCCCACCTGCTGGCGGCCCGGCGCCTGGAGCGGGCTTCGCTGCGCGAAATGCTGATTCCCCTGGTGCCGGCCGCGCTCATCGCGCTGGGGCTGATCGTGGCCCAGCCCGACCTCGGCCAGACGGTCTCGCTCGGCATCATCCTGCTGGGCCTGCTGTGGTACGCCGGCCTGCCGCTACGGGTGTTCGTCAGCTCGCTCGGCGCGGTGTTCGCCGCCGGCGCGGTGCTGGCGATGTCCGCCGGCTACCGCTCCGACCGGGTGCGGTCGTGGCTGGATCCCGAAGACGACCCGATGGACACCGGCTATCAGGCCCGGCAGGCCAAGTACGCGCTGGCCCACGGCGGCATCTTCGGCGACGGCCTGGGGCAGGGTGTGGCCAAGTGGAACTACCTGCCCAACGCCCACAACGACTTCATCTTCGCCATCATCGGCGAGGAGCTGGGCCTCATCGGAGCGGTGGGCCTGCTGGGGTTGTTCGGACTGTTCGCCTACACGGGCATGCGCATCGCGCGCCGGTCCGCCGACCCGTTCCTGCGGCTGCTCACCGCTACCACGACGCTTTGGGTGCTCGGCCAGGCATTCATCAACATCGGCTATGTGATCGGCCTGCTGCCCGTCACCGGTCTGCAGCTGCCACTGATTTCGGCTGGCGGAACATCCACGGCGGCAACGCTTTTCATGATCGGAATCATGGCGAACGCGGCCCGGCACGAACCCGAGGCGGTGGCCGCGCTGCGCGCCGGGCGCGATGACAAGGTGAACCGGCTGCTGCGGCTGCCGCTGCCGGAGCCCTACGTGCCCAGCCGGATCGAGTCGTTCCGGGACAGGAAGCGGCCGCAGCAGGCACCCAAGGCGCCGGCCGCCCGCCGCGCCGCCGGACCGCCGCAGAAGTCGCAGCCGCGCACCAGTCGGCGGTCTGCGGGAAGCGGCCACGGGCGGGACAGGCATCATAGATCTGGCCAGCAGTACGCCGGCCGTCGCCAGACACGGCGCGTAGGTGCATTGGAAGGTCAGCGTTACGGGTGAACGACAAGGTCACGGAGTCGGCCGGCGGGCGAGGGGACAGTCCCCTGCCCGCCGGTGGTGCGTTCTCGGTCGTGCTGGCCGGCGGCGGGACCGCCGGCCATGTGGAGCCCGCGATGGCCGTGGCCGACGCGCTGACCGCCCTGGACCCCGGGATCAGGATCACCGCGCTGGGCACGGCGCGCGGCCTGGAGACCCGGCTGGTACCTGAGCGCGGTTACCAGCTGGAGCTGATCACCCCGGTGCCGCTGCCCCGCAAACCCAGCGGCGACCTGGCCAGGCTGCCACCGCGGGTCTGGCGCGCCGTCCGGGAAACCCGCGCGGTGCTCGACAAGGTCGCCGCCGACGTCGTCATCGGCTTCGGCGGGTACGTCGCGCTGCCGGCCTACCTGGCTTCGCGCGGCAGGCCGGGGCGCCGCCGTATCCCGGTGGTGATCCACGAGGCCAATGCCCGCGCCGGGCTGGCCAACCGGGTGGGCGCCCGCACCGCCGACCGGATTCTGTCCGCGGTGCCCGATTCGGGGCTGCGGCGCGCCGAGGTGGTTGGCGTGCCGATCCGGGCGGCGATCACCACGCTGGACCGCGCCGGCCTGCGCGCACAGGCACGGGCCCACTTCGGCTTCGCCGACGACGCCCGCGTCCTGCTGGTGTTCGGCGGGTCCCAGGGTGCGGTGTCGCTGAACCGGGCCGTCTCCGGCGCGGCCGCCGACCTGGCCGCCGCCGGCGTGTCAGTCCTGCACGCGCACGGACCCAAGAACACCCTCGAACTCCGCACGCCGGACCCCGGTGACCCGCCGTACGTGGCGGTGCCGTATCTCGACCGGATGGACCTGGCCTACTCCGCCGCCGACATGGTGATCTGCCGCTCCGGCGCCATGACGGTGGCCGAGGTCTCGGCCGTCGGGCTGCCCGCCATCTACGTGCCGCTGCCGATCGGCAACGGTGAGCAGCGGCTCAATGCGCTGCCGGTGGTCAACGCCGGGGGCGGCATGATCGTCGCCGACGCCGCCTTGACACCGGAACTGGTGGCCCGCGAAGTGTCCGGGTTGCTCAACGACCCGCCGCGGCTGGCGGCGATGACGGCGGCGGCCACCCTGGTAGGACACCGCGACGCCGCCGAGCAGGTGGCCCGGGCGGCGCTGGACGTCGCCCGGCAGATGCGGGGAGCGCGCCGGTGACCGCCGAACAGTTGCCGCCGGAGCTGCAGCGCGTGCACATGGTCGGCATCGGTGGCGCCGGCATGTCAGGCATCGCACGCATCCTGCTGGACCGCGGCGGGATGGTGTCGGGATCCGACGCCAAGGAGTCGCGCGGCGTGCACGCCTTGAGGGCGCGCGGGGCGCTGATCCGCATCGGCCACGACGCGTCGTCGCTGGACCTGCTGCCCGGCGGGGTCACCGCCGTCATCACCACCCACGCCGCCATCCCCAAGACCAATCCGGAGCTCGTCGAGGCCCGGCGCCGGGGCATCCCGGTGGTGTTGCGGCCGGTGGTGCTGGCCAAGCTGATGGCCGGGCGCACCACCCTGATGGTCACCGGCACACACGGCAAGACGACCACGACGTCGATGCTGATCGTCGCGCTGCAGCACTGCGGACGCGACCCGTCCTTCGCGGTCGGCGGCGAACTGGGTGAGGCCGGCACCAACGCCCACCACGGCAGCGGCGACCTCTTCGTCGCCGAAGCCGACGAGAGCGACGGCACGCTGCTCGAATACACGCCCAACGTCGCGGTCGTCACCAACATCGAGTCCGACCACCTGGATTTCTACGGCAGCACCGAGGCCTATGTCGGGGTGTTCGACTCCTTCGTCGAGCGGCTGGCGCCCGGCGGAGCGCTGGTGGCGTGCACCGACGACCCGGGTGCGGCCGCGCTGGCGCGGCGCACGGCCGAACTGGGCATCCGGGTGCTGCGCTACGGGTCGGGAGACGGGTCGCTCGCCGCCCGCTTGCTGTCCTGGGAGCAACACGGCACCGAGGCCGTCGCCCATATCCAGCTGGCGGGAGAGCCTCAGCAGCGGGTGATGCGGCTGTCGGTGCCGGGACGCCACATGGCGCTCAACGCGCTGGCCGCGCTGCTCGCGGCGGTCGAGATCGGCGCGCCCGTCGACGAGGTGCTCGACGGGCTGGCCGGCTTCGAAGGAGTGCGGCGACGCTTCGAACTGGTCGGCACCGCCAATGCGGTGCGGGTGTTCGACGACTACGCCCACCACCCGACCGAGATCGGCGCCACCCTGGCGGCCGTGCGTTCCGTCGTCCAGCAGAGCGGCAGCGGCCGTTCGCTGGTCGTCTTCCAGCCCCACTTGTATTCGCGCACAAAGGCATTCGCGCAGGAATTCGGGGCAGCGCTGGATGGCGCCGACGAAGTCTTCGTGCTCGACGTCTACGGCGCGCGCGAACAACCACTGGCCGGCATCAGCGGCGCCACGGTCGCCGAACATGTCAGCGTCCCGGTGCACTACCTCCCGGACTTCTCGGCGGTGGCCGAGGAGGTGGCCGCCGCCGCGGCACCCGGCGACGTCATCGTCACCATGGGCGCCGGTGACGTGACGCTGCTGGGACCCGAGATCGTCACCGCGCTGCGGCTGCGGGCCAATCGCAGCGCGCCCGGCCGCGGGGTGCCGCAGTGAGCGAACCCGACGAAAGTCGGCCCGCCGACCTGGCGGGTGAAGGTCCCGACTCCGCCGACACCACGGTCACGGAACCGATCTCGACCGAAGAGCCGGCCCAGGAAGCCGAAGAAGAAGAGGACTTCGAGGGGCCCCGTCGGCGTGCCCGGCGGGAACGCGCCGAGCGCCGGGCCGCGCAGGCCCGGGCCACCGCGATCGAGGAGGCCCGCCGCGACGCCAAGCGGCGCGCCAAGGGGGCGGTGCTCCCCGAGCCCAAACCTGTTGCGCGCGGCGTCGTTCGGGGCTTGAAGATGCTCCTGGCGACGGTGCTGCTGGTGGTGGTGGGGGTCGGGCTCGGCCTGATCCTCTATTTCACCCCGGCGATGTCGGCCCGCAACATCGTGGTCACCGGCACCGGGGTCGTCACCCGGGAGGAGGTGCTCGACGCCGCGCAGGTGCGGGTCGGAACGCCGCTGCTGCAGATCAACACCAACCAGGTCGCCGACCGGGTCGCCGCGATCCGGCGGGTGGCCAGCGCTCGGGTGCAGCGGCAGTACCCGTCGGCGCTGCGCATCACGATCGTCGAGCGGATCCCGGTGGTGGTGAAGGACTTTCCGGACGGGCCGCACCTGTTCGACCGCGACGGCGTCGACTTCGCGACCGACCCGCCGCCGCCCGCGGTGCCCTACATCGACGTGGACAACCCGGGTCCCACCGACCCCGCCACGCTGGCCGCGTTGAAGGTGCTGAGCACGCTGCGGCCCGAGGTCGCCGGGGAGGTGGGCCGGATCGCGGCGCCCTCGGTGTCGTCGATCACCCTGACGCTGACCGACGGCCGGGTGGTGATCTGGGGGACCACTGACCGGGCGGCGGAGAAGGCCGAGAAGCTGGCGGCACTGCTGACCCAGCCCGGCCGCACCTACGACGTGTCCAGCCCGGACCTGCCGACAGTCAAATAGCTGGCCTGACGCCCTATCCCGCCGACCGTGAAGCTGGCCTCACATTCGACGGCGACCGTGAAGCCAGCGTCACACTCGGCGAAAGAGAAAAATGCGTGCCGCGCGTCGGCGCGCCTGCACGGCTAGTGCCCGTCGTACCCATACGGTTCTGGTTACGCGGAACTACTTGACATAACTCTAACTCTATGGTTGAGGTTGAGGGTTTTGCAAGGAGACACACCGCAGGCATACCCACGCATTACCGGGGAACTGAAAGCCCATCAGGGAGGAAGACGAATGATGACCCCCCCACACAACTACCTGGCCGTCATCAAGGTCGTGGGCATCGGTGGTGGCGGCGTCAACGCCGTCAACCGAATGATCGAGCAAGGCCTCAAAGGTGTGGAGTTCATCGCCATCAACACCGACGCGCAGGCGTTGCTGATGAGCGATGCCGACGTCAAGCTCGACGTCGGCCGCGACTCGACCCGGGGCCTGGGCGCCGGTGCCGACCCGGAGGTCGGCAAGAAGGCCGCCGAAGACGCCAAGGAGGAGATCGAGGAACTGCTGCGCGGCGCCGACATGGTGTTCGTCACCGCCGGGGAGGGCGGTGGCACCGGTACCGGTGGCGCGCCCGTCGTCGCCAGCATCGCCCGCAAGCTCGGCGCGCTGACCGTCGGCGTCGTCACGCGGCCCTTCTCGTTCGAGGGCAAACGGCGCAGCAACCAGGCCGAAAACGGCATCGGACAGCTGCGGGAGAGCTGCGACACCTTGATCGTGATTCCCAACGACCGCCTGCTGCAGATGGGCGACGCGGCGGTGTCGCTGATGGACGCCTTCCGCAGCGCCGACGAGGTGCTGCTCAACGGTGTCCAGGGCATCACCGACCTGATCACTACACCGGGCCTGATCAACGTCGACTTCGCCGACGTCAAGGGCATCATGTCCGGCGCCGGCACCGCCCTGATGGGCATCGGCTCGGCCCGCGGCGAGGGACGCTCGCTCAAGGCCGCGGAGATCGCGATCAACTCACCGCTGCTGGAAGCCTCGATGGAAGGCGCCCAGGGCGTGCTGATGTCGATCGCCGGGGGCAGCGACCTTGGCCTGTTCGAGATCAACGAGGCCGCCTCGCTCGTGCAGGACGCCGCCCACCAGGACGCCAACATCATCTTCGGCACCGTGATCGACGACTCGCTCGGCGACGAGGTGCGCGTCACCGTGATCGCGGCCGGCTTCGACGCCGGCCCCGGCCGCAAAGCCGTCAGCAGCAACGAAGCCGGTGGCGCCCACCGCATCGAGACAGCCAAGGCGGGCAAGCTCACCTCGACGCTGTTCGAACCGGTCGACGCGGTCAGTGTCCCGCTGCACACCAACGGGGCGACCCTGAGCATCGGTGGTGACGACGACGACGTCGATGTGCCGCCCTTCATGCGCCGCTGAGGTCTCAGTTTGCTTGCCACTGCGCGACAAACCGGCCTCGAAACATGGTGGCCCGACGTCGATGCAGCCTGACAGGCGACAACATCCAGATACTGGGGACGTGAGCGTTCGGATCCGTCGGGTCACCACGACTCGGGCGGGCGGCGTTTCGAAACCGCCGTTCGACACTTTCAACCTCGGCGACCATGTCGGTGACGACCCGGTTGCCGTGCGGGCCAACCGGTCCCGGCTGGCCAAAGCCATCGGCCTACCCGGCGACCGGGTGTTGTGGATGAACCAGGTGCACGGCACCCACGTCGAGACGGTGGCCGGTCCGCGGCGCGAAGCCCTCCATGACACCGACGGAATAGTCACGGCGACAACAGGATTGGCGTTGGCCGTGGTGACGGCGGATTGTGTGCCGGTGTTGCTCGCCGACGCGCGGGCCGGTGTCGTCGGCGCGGTGCACGCCGGCCGCGTCGGCGCGCAGCACGGCGTGGTGCTCCGCACGGTGGAGGCGATGCTGGAGTTGGGGGCGCAGATCGGCGATATCTCGGCGCTGCTGGGCCCCGCGGTCAGCGGTCGCAACTACGAGGTGCCCGAGGCGATGGCCGCCGAGGTCGAAGCCGTGTTACCCGGCAGCCGCACCACCACCCCCGCGGGTACCGCGGGCCTGGATCTGCGAGTCGGCATTGCCGGCCAGCTCCGTCGGCTGGGGGTGACCTCCATCGAGGTCGACCCGCGCTGCACCGCGGCCGACCCCGCCCTGTTCAGTCATCGGCGCGACGCGCCGACGGGTCGACTGGCGTCCCTGGTGTGGATGGAAGCACCGCGATGACCGACACGGATGCCGCCCAGGGCGAGCGCCAGTCGGAATTGACCCGCGCGTTGGCGTCGGTGCGCTCCCGGCTGGCGGCGGCCGCGGAGGCGGCCGGGCGCAACGTCGGTGAGATCGAACTGCTCCCGATCACCAAATTCTTCCCGGCCTCCGACGTGGCGATTCTGGCCCGACTCGGAGTGCGGGCCGTGGGCGAGTCGCGGGAGCAGGAGGCGTCGGCGAAGGTGGCCGAGGTGGCGCGGTTGCTGGGCGCATCAGGGGAATCCCGGCAGATGCAGTGGCACATGGTGGGCCAGATCCAACGCAAGAAGGCCAAGGCATTGGCGCGCTGGGCGCACACCGCCCACTCGGTGGACAGCGGTCAGCTGGTGACCGCGCTGGAGCGGGCGGTGGCCGGCGCCCTGGCCGAACAGCGCCGCAGCACGCCGCTGCGGGTCTACGTTCAGGTCAGTCTGGACGGCGACGTGTCGCGCGGCGGGGTCGATATCGCCGAGTCCGGCGCGCTGGATCGGATCTGCGAACAGGTGGAGGGCGCCGACAGTCTCGAATTGGTCGGTTTGATGGGTGTTCCGCCGCTGGACTGGGACCCCGAACAGGCCTTTGACCGGCTGCAATCCGAGCACTGCCGGGTGCGCCAGGCGTTCCCCAATGCGACGGGGTTATCGGCCGGCATGTCGGGCGACCTCGAGATTGCCGTCAAACATGGATCGACGTGTGTGCGTGTCGGTACCGCGCTTCTGGGTGAACGGCGGTTACGGTCACCGTGAATAGTCACTCGAGTCACACCTTCATCACAAACAACAAATATCCCAGGCTAGAAGGGGTCGCACGATGAGCACTCTCCACAAGGTCAAGGCCTACTTCGGTATGGCTCCGATGGAGGATTACGACGACGAGTATTACGACGACCGCACGCCGTCCCGGGGTTATTCGCGGCCCCGATTCGACGACGAATACGGCCGTTACGAAGGGCGCGATCGCGAATACGACGAGCCGCGCCGGGACCCGCGGGGCGACCTGCGTCCCGAGATGCCCGCCGACTATCCGCCGCCGAGCAGCTACCGCGGCGGCTACCCCGAGGAGCCGCGCTTCCAGCCGCGCGAGTTCGACCGGCCGGACATGGCCCGGCCGCGTCTGGGCTCGTGGCTGCGCGGCTCCACCCGTGGCGCTCTGGCGATGGACCCGCGCCGCATGGCGATGATGTTCGAGGACGGCCACCCGCTGTCGAAGATCACCACGCTGCGGCCCAAGGACTACAGCGAGGCACGCACCATCGGCGAGCGGTTCCGCGACGGCACCCCGGTCATCATGGACCTGGTGTCGATGGACAACGCCGACGCCAAGCGACTGGTCGACTTCGCCGCCGGCCTGGCCTTCGCGTTGCGCGGGTCGTTCGACAAGGTGGCGACCAAGGTGTTCCTGCTGTCGCCCGCCGACGTCGACGTCTCCCCGGAGGAGCGTCGCCGCATCGCCGAAACCGGTTTCTACGCTTACCAATAGGCGAAATCTCCGCTGCACAGCCCGGTAGGTCACAGGGTGGCCGACCGGGCTGAGCGCATGTCGGCCGTCCCTCGCGACAGGTATGCCGCGCTCGGGTCGGTAGGCTTGCTGGTGCCGCTGCGGCGGCGCGGACATTCCTCTCATCGTCATCGTTAAGGTCGGGCTCTCGTTGGTGCTGTTCTTTCAGATCCTTGGTTTTGCGCTCTTCACCTTCTGGCTGCTGCTCATCGCGCGGGTCGTCATCGAGTGGATCCGCTCGTTCAGCAGGGACTGGCGGCCGACGGGTGTGACCGTGGTGATCCTGGAGATCATCATGTCCGTCACCGATCCACCGGTGAAGTTGCTGCGCCGGCTCATCCCGCAGATCACCATCGGCGCCGTCCGTTTGGACCTGTCCATCCTGGTGTTGTTGCTCGTGGCATTCATCGGGATGCAGTTGGCGTTCAGCGCTGCGGCGTAGCGGCCGCTTGCCACGGACTGAACGTAGCTAGGAGACGGTTCGGCCACGATTCGGCGACAAGTGTGATGCGCGCGATTTTTCTCATCTAAGAAATGTGATTTATTTGCCTTAGAGATTGAAATTGCTCCTTATTTATTAGTCCAATCGGCAACCGCCGAGTCTGGTGTGACAGGATGGGCGGCAGTTGCCAGACGGCTACCGCACCGTTTTAGACTCTCCAGATCGCTTGACCGTCCAGGAACTTTGAGGGGACAAAGAATGCCGCTTACACCTGCCGACGTCCACAATGTGGCGTTCAGTAAGCCGCCTATCGGCAAACGCGGGTACAACGAAGATGAGGTTGACGCCTTCCTCGACCTGGTGGAAAACGAGCTGACCCGGCTGATCGAGGAGAACTCCGATCTGCGTCAGCGCATCGCCGAGCTGGACCAGGAACTGGCCGCCGGCGGTGGTGGCGGTGCCGCCGCGCCTACCGTTGCTCAGCCCGTTCCGACCTTCGAGCCCGAGCCCGAGCCGGTCAAGCCGGCACCGGTGGCCGCTCCGGTCGCGGCGCCGTCGGCCAGCAACGAGGAACAGGCCATGAAGGCCGCTCGGGTGCTCAGCCTGGCCCAGGACACCGCTGACCGCCTGACCAGCACGGCCAAGGCGGAGTCGGACAAGATGCTGGCCGACGCGCGCGCCAACGCCGACCAGATTCTCAGCGAGGCCCGCCACACCGCCGAGACCACGGTGTCGGAGGCTCGCCAGCGGGCCGATGCGATGCTCGCCGACGCCACGTCGCGGTCGGAGACGCAGCTGCGCCAGGCCCAGGAGAAGGCCGACGCCCTGCAGGCCGACGCCGAACGCAAGCACTCCGAGATCATGGGAACCATCAACCAGCAGCGCACGGTGCTGGAAGGCCGGCTCGAGCAGCTGCGGACATTCGAACGCGAGTACCGCACCCGGCTCAAGACCTACCTGGAATCCCAGCTCGAAGAGCTTGGCCAGCGCGGGTCCGCGGCTCCGGTCGACTCCAGCGCCGATTCGGGCGGATTCGACCAGTTCAATCGCGGCAACTGACGCTCTGCGGGGGGACGGACACGCGCGGGCTGCCGCTTGGGCAGTGTCGACCCTGGTAGGTTGGGCAGTCGCACCGCGCCGGCCGGAGGATGACCAATGTTGATCACTGCGCTCGTATTAGCCCTGATCGGGCTCGTCGCCCTGGTGTTCGCCGTGGTGACCAGCAATGAGCTGGTGGCGTGGGTGTGTATCGGCGCCAGCGTGCTGGGGGTCATCCTGCTCATCGTCGACGCAGTCCGGGAGCGCCAGCAGCGCGACGCGGCCCACGACGACCAGGACGCGAAGGACGAAGAGGAGGACGACGGCGAACCCCTCGACGCCGTCGACTACCCCGAAGAAGCTGACGAGCCGGCCGCGGAGGAGTCCGAGGCGGGGGAGCCCGCGGAGGAGCCGGCGGTCGACGAAAGCTCCAAGAAGTAGCGCGCTCTCAGTGGCGCGGGGCGTCGCCGGCCGGTGTGGCCAGCAGCGCCCGCACCTCGTCGTCGGTGACCTGATGAAAATCGGCGTAGACCTGCCCGACGGCGTCGAAGTCCGCCGGCATCGTCGCGCACACCACGTCATCGGCTTCGGCCGCGAGTTGGCGACAGGCCGAGCGGGGCCCCACCGGCACCGCGACCACCACCGACCGCGCTCCGGCGGCGCGCACCGCCCGCACCGCTGCCAGCATGCTCGCGCCGGTGGCGATGCCGTCGTCGACGAGCACCACGGCACGGCCGCGCGGGTCGGCTTCCGGCCTGCCGCCGCGGTAGGCGAGTTCACGCCGGCGTAGTTCGGTCGTCTCGCTCTCGATGACCGAGCGCACCTCGTCGTCGCCGATATGCAGGCTGGACACCACGTCGTCATTCATCACCACCCGGCCGCCGCTGGCCAGTGCGCCCATCGCCAGTTCCGGCCAGCGCGGGACGCCGAGCTTACGCACCAGAAACACGTCCAGATCGGCGTCCAGGGCCGCGGCGACCTCCCACGCGACGGGCACGCCCCCGCGGGCCAGGCCGAGTACGAGCAACCCGGGCGTTCCTCGGTAAGACGTCAGCTGGGCCGCCAGCACGCGACCCGCTTCCCGTCGGTCGCGATACCTGCGAGCCGGCATTCGCCGGAGAAATCCCCTGGCTGGGTTCATGGTCACCCTCCCGACTGCAGGCCGCACCCAGCCTACGACCCCGCGCACCGCACATCGAGCCTGCGGTGAGGGTTGTCAGTTGTCGAGAAAAGGCGGCCCTCCGCGCAGTCTGAACGCCGTTGGCGCAGACTCGGCAACGGGGCCTTGTCGCATGGGTGTCCGAGGGGGGACTTGTCCGTCTACGACACGGGTCGTGGTCTGGCGATTGGGGCGCTGACCGCTTCGGTCAAGCACCGGTCCACGTTTTTGCTCAATCGCGACGCTGAGGAGCTCGCCCATCGGGCGGCCAGCCGTCGGTACCGGACTCAAGCGGAATATTCAGAGATCGAAGCAGGATCGAAAAGAGCCGCCAATTGGCGATTGCTCCGACAAGTTCGACCAAAACCGCGTGATCGCTATTGAATGCCTTCTGGCACCCAGCCCAGTTTTCCTCGGAGATGACCCCGTCGCGTACCACATCATCGGTCGCTGCGAGGACCGCACGCTCGACTGGCCCGAGGCTTTCGGAATTCTGCCAGTCGCGCACCGCGAGGAGATCAGGCTCAGGCACGCCGAGCAGTGTGGCGATTCGCCAATGTTGAGTCCATTCGTATTCGGAGCCAGTGATCCAGCCGATGCGCAAGATGACCAGCTCGCGTAGCCGCGCGTCAAGGGAACCGCGGAAGAGTAACGCGTCCAGCAGCCCATACAGCGCAACCGCCACACGCGGCTGATGAAGTGCCACGCGGAATACCGACAGTTCTGCCAACTCTTCGGGCAACCCACATTCGGCAGCTCGCAGCTGGGCCTGCTCACGGTCGAGCATCGGTACGCGTTCCGCCATGGTCACGGGTGGCCCTCTCTGTTGAACCTCTGCCCACGCCGTTCGGGCGTGGGCAAAAAGACGTTGTGCAGCGCCCCACTTGATCGGGCACTTTCATCTGCAAGCGAAGTGAGCAGCTGCGCGAGCCCAGCGAAGCCGGTTGATTCTCTGGTGATCCGGTCGAACGGCCAGCGGCCCATGGCGAGAATCTCGAGGGCTGCCCGGTAGGCGGGATACTCCACGCCGAGTGCGCCTACGACGTGTAATTCTTTATAGACCAACAAGTCTGGTTCAAACCGGGGCGCGCCGCCTCCTCCGCGGGTGCCGGCCACCACAATTGTGCCGCCGGGCCTGGCAAGGCCGACGGCATCGGCGAACGCGGAGGGTGCTTTAGCGGTGACGTCGACGACCACGTCGGCAAGCCGTCCGCCTGTCTCACGCTGGAGCGCGGTCGCTGCATCGTCCTGCGATACATCGATGGGCAGGTCGACACCGAATGATCTGGCTATGGCCAGTCGTTGTTCGTCGCGTGGGCCTACGCCGGTCATCGCGACGAACGCGGCTCCCGCCTCTTTGGCCGCCACCGCCGCACAGATTCCGCGGATGCCGGGCCCCAGGATCGCTACGACGTCCCCGGCCTTGGTGTCGGGAAGAGTCGCCCCCCATTGGATACCGGCCCCGAGAGGGTTGAACAACGTGGCGAGAACGGGGTCCATGTCTTCGGCAATCGGGAGCAGCATCGCGTCCCACGGAAGCTCCACATGGGTGGCGTATCCGCCCCATAAGCCCGCGCCGATCTCCACGTCGACGAACCCGAACATGGTGGCGATGCCGTTCACCGCGCACCGCCGGTATTCGCCGCGGCGGCACTCGGGGCAGTCTCGGCAGGACCGGAACACCTCAACGGCCACGCGCTGGCCGGCTTGTACACCCCAGCGTTGGCCGGCCGCAGCGCCGACATGTTCGACGATGCCGACGATTTCGTGCCCTGGAACGAATGAGAAGCCGGCAGGCAGGTGTCCGGTGAATTGTTCGTGATCTGTTCCGCACAGACCGCATGCTTCAACTCGCAGGATCGCACCCCGGTCGCCGACGTCGGGGATGGTCATCTGGCGCCGCTGCAGACTCCGCGGTCCGGTCAGCACCATCGCCTCGGCGATCATGGAAGCTCGAACCCGGTGAACGACCCTGTGTTTCGGAGGCACACCGTTTTACCTACGTACATTTCCGCGCCCATCGCCTCGGCGATCTGCGGATCGTCGCTGCGTGCGACGACTCTTTGCCCGTCGGACAGGTGCGCGATGATCGGAGTCCATCGAGGTTGGCCGTCTCGGTCGTAGACGACGGTGTATCCGTCGACTGTCGCGCAACCGGTCGCCTCGTCGGCGCCTGCGACGGCCAGCCGCGATGAATCGATTTGAGCTTGTTCGACCGCCGTGTCGAGCAGTCGCCACCCGGCTGGTGGCGGGGTGGCCGACCACACACCGACCGAATGCTTGGTCGAATACCACCCGAGGCCGGTGACGAGTCCGGCATCGGTTGGGTCGCGTCGGCACCGTCGGACCATCTCCACGATCGAGTGGCTGACGTAATTGTTTCCGGGACCGCCGTGATAAGGCAGGCCTCCGGTTACTGTGAGGCCTCTGTCGTCGAGGGGGTCCAAGTCGAGAGCCTCGGCAGCCATCTCAATTGCCGACGGGAAGCAGGAGTAGAGGTCGAACCACCGGATGTCGTCGGTGGTCAACCGGCCCGCATCGAGAGCCTTCCGTGCCGCTACCTCGATACCCGATGAGCGGCTGAGGTCCGGCCGTTCCACGGGGAAGTACACGTCGTTGCAAGTCGCTGCTGACCAGGGAAAGACCCAACGATCGCGCGCGACGCCTAATTCGTCCGCCACCTCGGCCGCCATGAGAATGAAGGCGGCAGCCATGTCGACGGACATGATGCTGTTGAGCAGCTTGGGATAGGGCAAGCAGACCATGCGGTTTTCCGCGGTGACTTCGCTGAGTTCGGTGGCACTTCGTGCGCGTGGGAACCAGGCCTGTTCCGGATGGCGTGCCGCCTCGGCTGTGAACGGGGCCATCAGCGTGCCCAGCCACTCCCGTTGAGCATCGAAGTCGCGGCCGTGGCGCGCGGCGATCGCGGACTCGAAGATGGGATACACCTCGTGCGGCCAACTCAGACCCACCGACAATTCGGCTTGACTCAGCCCGGGGCGGGCGTCGCCCAGGGATTCGTCGTCGGAGCGGGGTGGGGGCGGCGAGTCGAGAAGTTCCCCGCCCTGAAGCTTGCGTGCGGAATGCCCGCTCTCCGCCCCGACGACCAGGACGACATCTGCACGGCCTTCGCCTATTTCGCCACCCAACACTTCGACGAGATACTGCGGGGTGTTTCCGCCGACGGGACAGCTGATGCGGCGGGCGGGACTGATGTGCATCGCTTCGGCGATCCTGCTGGCGGGATTGTCGCGCGGTATGACCAGGATGCCCGGAGTCGCGACGGTGTCGATGCGCCGCTCGACCGGGCGACTTGCGTCTTTGACCGCGCGGCGTGCGGCTTCTACCGCCAAGTCGATCGGGTCCACGAAGTCGTTCCCGCGATGGGTAACTTCGCCCACGCCGACGACAACCGGGGTACGCGCTTCTACCAACATCGGCATCGGCATCCGCTCAGGGCCACGGGGCTGACTTGAGACATAACTGCGATGGTGTCATGTGCGTGGGCAAGTCACAATGGTGTGCGCTCGCGGCATACTAGCTGTGTGTCGACGAGGTTGTTGAGATGGGGCGCCGCCGCGCCGACAGATCGTGGGTCCGCTCGCGACCGGTTGCTCGATGCTGCCGAGCGGTGCCTCGAGAGTTGCGGTGTGGTGGGCACGACCATGGAGGACATCGGCAGAACAGCGGGTGTGTCCAGGGCAACGGTGTATCGCTACTTCCCCAGTCGGGAGGCGGTGATGTCGGGTGTCATCATTCGCGCCGCCGAGCGCTATCTCGACCGCATCAGCCCGCGGATCGCGGCGCACGCCGACCTGGGCTCCGCGCTCGTCGATTTCGTGGAATACACGGTTGAGGCCGCGCGCCGCGAAGAGATCATCGGATTGTTGTTCGGCAGCGACGAGGAACTCGCCGGCGTGGGTCTCGCGGCGGGGACCTCGACGTCCCTCTTCGAAATCGTCACCGAATTTCTGCGTCCCATCTTCACCAGACACTGGAGTTGCGTGGAACCGGGCGTCTCCGTCGACGACGCCGCCGAGTGGGTTGTCCGCACGATATTGAGCCTGCTGACTGTTCGAGGGCCGCGGGAGCGCAGTCGTGACGGACTCCGGGCGTTTCTGTCGAGGTTTCTCCTTCCGGCGATCCTGGCGGGTGACCACGCTCGACCGATGTGACATCTATGGCGTAATGTCTCGACGGCAGATGAGGTAGGAGGGCCTGTGCAATTCACCACGTTCAACGAACAGGTCGCTGAGCAACTAAAGAGCGCAGCAGAAACCACGGGCGGGTTGGCCGGTTACCTCGGCTTCCGTCACACCGAATTCACTGCGGGACGGCTCGTCGCGGAGATGGACGCACGCGACGACCTGAAGACGCCTTTCGGGAACCTGCATGGGGGCTGCTTATCGGCCATGGTCGACCACTGCCTCGGAGTGGTGTTTTATCCCGTGATTCCACTGGGATCTTGGGTCGCGACAACGGAGTTCAAACTGAATCTGCTTCGTCCGGTCTCTAGCGGCACCTGTGTAGCCACAGCCGAGATCATCTCGCTGGGCAGAACCAGCGGTGTGGCGCGTATCGACATCTGCAACGACGGCAGAGCGGTGTGTGCGGCCCAGGGAACCGTCACCGTCGTCGCACCGAAGACGAGCTCCTGATGTCGGCAAAGAGAACAGGCGATTCGTCGGCTCCTGTGGTCGAGCGCGTGCCCACGGCGGACGGGCTGACGCTGGCGGTCGACCTCTACCGCTGTGATGCGCCGCGGGCGGTCGTGTTGCTCCTTCACGGCGGAGGTCAAAGCCGACACGCCTGGGACGTCACCGCCCAACGCCTGCACCAGCGGGGCTACACGGTGGCCGCGTACGACACCAGGGGACACGGGGACAGCGACTGGGACCCCGACGGACGCTACGACGGGGACCGGCTTGGATCCGACCTATTGGCCGTGCGCTCATACGCCGATTCCGGCCGCCCCGTCGCCGCGATCGGCGCCTCTCTGGGCGGCTTGACCATTCTCGGAACACACTTGCTCGCCCCGCCGGACCTATGGCAGGCCGTCGTCCTGGTTGACGTCACTCCGCGAATGGAGATGGAAGGCGCCCGACGAGTCGTAGCGTTCATGTCGGCACACCCCGAAGGTTTCGACAGCCTAGAGTCGGCCGCTGACGTGATCGCCGCCTACAACCCGCACCGCCCTCGCCCCGAAAACCTCGACGGCCTCCGAAAAGTCCTCGCCCGTCGCGAAGACGGTCGCTGGGCCTGGCGATGGGATCCAGCTTTCGTGACGTCGAATTTCCAGTTCCTGCAGGGTGATCCAGACGAAGGCGCTAAAGACTTCGACATGATGAGCGCGTTCCTTCTTGATGGTGCGAGGCAGGTGTCCGCGCCAACGCTGCTGGTCCGGGGCCTACTATCTGACATGGTCTCCGAAGAGACAGTAAAGCATTTCCTGACCGTCGTTCCGCACGCGCAAACCGTTGACGTATCGGGCGCGGGACACATGATTGCCGGCGACAACAACGACGCATTCTCGACGGCGGTCGTCGAATTCCTCGACAGGACCACATGAACCCTGCTGTCGGTTGACTGCCCATGTAGGGCTGGCGCCTATCCTGCTCCTATGCCAACTGAACCAGCGCGGGTGTCTTTCCGCCGGCATGTGCGCGAAAAGGTTTTGAGGGCGACACGAGAACTCGCCATCGAGAAGGGCTGGGATCAGGTCCGGATGAGCGAGGTTGCCGAATCGGTCGGCGTCTCCCGCCCGACGTTGTACAAAGAGTTCGGCGACAAACAGGGGCTCGGCGACGCGCTTGTGGTGTCGGAGGGCCAGCGCTTTATGGAAGGCATTCTTGCCGTCCTTGCCGAACACGTGGGCGACGTGCGGGGCGGCATCACCGCAGCGGTGCAATTCACCCTCTGTGAAGCAGAAGACAGCCCGCTCCTCAAGGCAGTTCTGACGTCCAACCCTTCGGGGAATGATCGCGGTGGCTCGTCGTCTACTGGAGTCCTACCTCTTCTGCCGACGTCGGCTTCCCTGCTTCAGCTCTGCTCCGCGGCTCTGATCACGTGGTTTAACGACCACTTCGACGATCTCGATTCCGAAGACGTTGAGGAGGTCGCAGATGTTCTGGTGCGACTGACAGTGAGTCATGTTGTACTCCCAGCCGCGGACATCGCCACCACCGGTGAGCGGATCTCCCGCGTAGCACTCAGGTACCTGGGAGTTGTCCACAGTTTGTAACTAGCAAGCTCTCGTGTCAGATCGAGCCGGCGAGGAGCTCTGAGCGGTCAACTCGGAGCTGCTGGCTGATGGCCCGCTTACTGGACATGAAATCGCGAGGACGATTGACGCAGTCGGCGGCGATGAGTTCGCCCTCGCGGAAGTAGAAGCAGCTGAAGTCACGCTCACGCGACGGGTCACCACTGAGCAACACTTCGTCGTACCCGGCGTTGAGACCTGCAATCTGGAGTTTGAGATCGTACTGGTCGGACCAGAACCATGGAAGCGCAGCGATTGCGCTGTGTTTTCCGCAGATTGTCGCCGCAGCGATCTTGGCCTGCTCGCCGGCGCTCGATACGGATTCCAAACGAATACGCGAGCCGTATCGAGCCATGGTGTGGCTGGTGCAGTCGCCGGCGGCCACGATGTCGGGGTCGCTGGTGCGGGCCTGGTCGTCGATCACGATGCCGTTGTCGACGGATAATCCTGCGGCCGAGGCGAGCTCGGTGTTCGGCACCACACCGACGCCGACGATGACCAAGTCGGCGGGGATCGGTTCGCCGTCAGCCAGCACCACCTCCTGCACCCCACCGTTACCGAAGAAGGCTTCGACGAGAGCGTGTGTTCGGATCTCCACTCCCTCGCCGTTGTGGATTCGGGTGTAAAACGCGGAAACCTCCGGCGCGGTGACCCGTTCGAGTACACGCTCGGTTGCCTCGAGGACGGTGACGTTCATGCCGAGCGAACACAGCGAGGCCGCCGTTTCCAACCCGATGTAACCGCCGCCCACGATCACAACCCTCCGACCCGGTGTAGCGGCGGCACGGATCAACTCGACGTCTGCAGCGGTACGCAGGTAGTGAATTCCGGGAAGATCCACCCCTGGTGTGGGGAGTCGTCTGGCCCTTGCACCGGTGCACAACGCGAGCTTGGTGTACGTCAGCGTGTCGCCGGTGCTCAGAGACACACGCTTGGCACTCCGGTGGATCGCCTCCACGGTCGCATTCAAGAGTCGAATGTGCTGCTTTTCGTAGAAATCAGCGCCGCGAATCAGGAGGTCGTCGAGGCCGTTCTTGCCGGCCAGGTATCCCTTCGACAACGGAGGCCGGTGGTAGGGCAGTCCCCCCTCGTCGCCGATGAGCACGACCTCCCCAGACCACCCCTCCCTTCGAAGATTAGCTGCCAACTGCGCGCCGGCGTGGCTCGCGCCGACGATCACCGCTCGTTCGGGAGTCACGCACTTGGCCTGGGAGTGAGGCGAACCATCAGCTTGCTGATACCCCTGACGAAATTCGATTGCACATACTCGGGTTCGCCGACCACCTCGATGTTCTCAAAGCGAGGGAGCAATTCCTCCCACAGGATTCGAAGCTGCAACTCAGCAAGTCGGTTTCCCATGCACCTGTGCACGCCGAACCCGAACGAGATGTGATTGCGGGCGTTGCTCCTATCGATGATCAACTCATCGGCCCGCTCGAAGACACGCTCATCGCGGTTACCAGAGGCGTACCACATCACGACCTTGTCGCCCTTGCGGATGAATTGCCCGTTCAACATGATGTCTTTTTTCGCGACTCGGCGCATGTACGCCAACGGGGTCTGCCAGCGAATGATCTCGGATACCATGTTGGGAATCAGGTCAGGGTTCGCCTTCAACTTCTCGAACTGATCGGGGAACTGGTTCAAGGCGAGAACCCCTCCGCTCATCGAGTTGCGAGTCGTGTCGTTTCCCCCGACGATCAGCAGTACCAAATTGCCGAGGAATTCCATCGGGCGGTCGATGAGATCCTTAGTGTCCTCGTTGGCCTGCAGCATCGTGATCAGATCGAAGCCCGGTCGCTCCCCGTTGGCGGTACGGGCCGCCTTGTCATGCCAGAGAGCGCTGAGCCCCTTCGCCATGTCGACCATGCCACGAAACACTCTGTCGTTGTCGGAAGGACCACCATTGGCTTGCTCCATGGAGGTGGCGAGGTCCGACCATTCCACGAGCTTGTGCCGCTGCTCGTACGGGAAGTCCAGCAGGGTCGCGAGCATGCGCGCTGTCAGTTCGATGGAGACGTGGTGCACCCAATTGAACGGCTGATCCACCGGTAGATCGTCCAGCACTTCCTGGACACGCGAGCGGATCAGCCCCTCCATCTCGCGCAGGTTCTTCGGCGCGACAACCCCTTGGACGGAAGCGCGCTGCAAGTCGTGTTGTGGCGGATCCATCGCGATGAACATGGCGATGTCCATAAAGCGAGGCGGTCTCCCGATGATGATGAACGGCTCTGCGGAGAAAGCCTCGTGGTTCTTGTCGACGGCGATGATGTCCGCGTGGCGGGTCACCGACCAGAACGGGCCGAACGGACTGTGAGCCTGGTAGTGCACCGGCGCCTCGTTGCGCACGCGTTCGAAGTAGGACTTCCAGCGGCCTTGGCGGTAGAGGAACGGGTTGCTGAGATCGATGTCGGCGATATCGATGTCCTCGACCGGAGGAATGGGCGTCTCGGTGAAGATCTTCTTACCATTGGTTCCGGTTACCCACCGGCGTGTCTTGTCGTAGAGGTGTGCGCCGCGGATTTGCAGCTCCAGAGGCACGGCAGACTGGGCTTTGGCGGCCACTGCCGCGGGAATACTCATTATTGTTTCCTCCAAATCCATGGCGTTGTTTCAGAGCTGGAACTCAGGTAGCTCGACCGTCAAGCCATCCCATGCCTCGGAGGCGGCCATCTGGCAGGACAGCCTCGACGTCCGCTGACGCTCGGGGTTCATCGCGAGCATCTCCTCTTCGTTGGCGCCGCAGAGTCCCACCGTGTCCGACCACTCGGGAGCGACGATCACGTGGCACGTTCCGCATGCGGCTTCCCCTCCACAATCGCCGTCGATGCCGGGCACCGCGTTGTTGACCGCAATCTGCATCAAGGACTGCCCTTCGGCCAAGGGGGCTTCGTACTTCTCGCCGTCATGAGAGACGAAGGTGACGACTGCCATGATTAACTCTCCTCAATCTGGAACTTCTCTTTTTAGTGTTGTCGCGCGTGACCAGCGTCGCTAGGCTCGCAGGAGTCAAAGAGTTGTATTTTTAGCTCACGCGCAGGGAGGCACGTGAAACTCGACGACTCGGGTATGCCAGCGCTGGCTTTCCTGCAGATGCTGGACAGTGAGTCGCTGGGGCATGACGCCAGCATTGCGCTGCGCAGCATCATGGTTCGCGAGCACGTCACCGAGTCGATGTTGGTGGGCCGCGACGCGCAGGTCCCCTTACGGTGGTTCAGGGAGATATATTCCGATTTCGATTGTGATCAGGGAACCCGTCTGGGTTTCGCGTTCGCTGAACACGCCAAACTGACGTCCTTTGGGGCACTCAGTGTTCCCTTGGTCAGCGCGGGCTCGGTAGCCGAGGTTGTCGAGTTGCTTGCTTATCTGCCGGTGATCACCACAGCCCTCAGCCCGTCGTTCCATTCGACGGAACGCGGCCTCACGATCGGGCTCACCGGTCGCACCGGTGACGCGGGCCTGAACTGCCTGGCCGTCACCTACGGTGGGCTGGCGCTGTTGCGTCTGCTCGACATGCTCGCGGGTGCCGTACCGAATATTGAACTGCATCTGAGTCATTCAGCGCCGGAGTCGTGGGTTCTTCATGACGAAGTGTTGGCGGGTCGGATCTTCTTCGACGCCCCCAGCTCGTTCGTCCACGTTCCCGCGGCTACGCTGGAGGAGGTCTGTCGATTCTCCGATCCTGTGGCGTACCGGATTGCCGTCACCGATTTGCAGCGAACTCTCGATCAACGACGTGACACGTCGGTCTCCGAAAAAGTAAGGGACCTGCTCGAGAAAGATCCCGGAAAAACGAACATCAGCCGGACGGCGGGCGAGCTCTCGATATCCCCGAGCACGTTGAAGCGGCGCCTCAGCGAAGAGGGGACCACCTTTCGAGAATTACGTCAGTCGTTCTTGCAGGAGCGAGCAATTCTGCGACTTCTCGACAGATCGGTGTCTGTAAGCGAGATCGCGGCAGAACTCGGGTACGCGGACCTCACGAACTTCACACATGCCTTCAAACGGTGGACCGGTCGGTCACCGCGCCACTTCAGAAAAACGCGCGACTGAGCGCGCAAAGTTCCGCCCGGGCGCGTGCCGGGCGTCCACCGGAACCAGCGGGCTTCGCGATCGGCCTCATCTGTCACCTGGACATCGTCGAGAAACGACACGATCGGCGCGGGTTTCGGTCATCGCAGCACCCTCTTGGGAAGAGGCGCAACGACATCCAGAGAATCCATACCGCGCTGGCGGCGGGTGCGGGCCGGGGGTGACGCGGACCCCCTAGTCACGCTATGCTAACCGTCGTTCACGTCGGGACCGGCGTTGAACGCGTGGTCGGAAGGAGTCCGGATGCCACACGACCAGCCGGCCATCATCGGTGCCGCCGAACTCGCTCCAGGAAGAAACGTTCCGTACACCTCCACTGAATTGCATGTGCGCGCCGCGGTCGCGGCTCTCGCCGACGCAGGGGTGGTCCCAGACGAGGTCGACGGTCTCGTGTGCGCCGGGCCGATGACGAACGAGGGTTCGATCTTCCTGTCCGAGGACCTCATGGACTATCTCGGGCTGCACAATCTGAAACTTCAGATGACCTGTCAGCTTGGCGGCGGGACCCATCTCGCCATGACGCGCATGGCGAGTAACGTCATCGCCCGGGGCGAGGCCGAGACGGTGCTGGTCGTGTCGGCGGGCAAGTTTCCACCGATCCGCGATGGCGGGCGCGAACTGATGGCGCTGGTGTGTGACCACGCGTTCGAGATGCCCTATGGACCGTCCGTGCCGGCGCTCTACGGTTTGATCGCGCAGGCCTGGATGCACGAGACGGGACAGGGCAAGGCGGACATCGCCGAGGTCACCGTGTCGCAGGACCGTTGGGCCGCACTGAACCCCGCGGCTATCGCGCACGGCGCTCAACGCCTGACTGTGGAGGACGTGCTGGCGTCCCGGCCGATCGCCGGGCCGTTCCACTTCTACCACTGCTCGATTCCCTGCGAGGGCGGTGGCGCGCTGGTGCTGGGCTCGGCCCGCCGGGCTCGCGCGGGCAAGCACCGGCCGGTGCATTTGCTGGGCTTTGGAGAGGGTCACACCCACGGTTTTCTGACCTCGCTGGCCCGGCCGGGTCGTACCGGGGCCGCCCGTTCGGGTCCGATGGCCTTTGAGCGCTCCGGACGGGCGCCGGCCGACGTCGACATCGCTTTGCTCTACGACGCCTTCGCCTCCAACCCGGCGATGATCCTTGAGGAGGCGGGTTTCGTGAAGCCCGGTGGGGCAGGCGATTTCTACCGTGACGGCTGCGCCGATCCGGGGGGCGACCTTCCGGTGAACACCGACGGCGGCCTAATCCGGTTCGGGCACACCGGGACCTCCTCTGGCATTTCGCAGATCCTTGAGGGTTACTGGCAGTTGTCCGGTCGCGCCGAGGGCCGTCAGGTGCCCGGGGCGGATACCGCGTTCGTGCACAGCTACGGCTCGATGCTGTGCAGTCACGTCAGCATGGTGATGGAGGGAGCGTCATGACCGCAGCTTCGAGTTCTCTCGACGGTCTGCACGATCCTGAGGCGCTGCCGCCGCTGACCGATGTCAACCGTCCCTACTTCGCAGCAGCGGCCCGCGGTGTACTCGTCTTCCAGCGGTGCGCGAACGACCACCCTTTCCTCTACCCGCGGCTGGTGTGTCCCGTCTGCCATGACGGTGAGTTGGCCTGGGAGACCGCGGCGGGTACTGGTGAGATCGTCAGTTTCGCGCCGGTGTACCGCCCCCCGTGGGACTCGTTCCCGCGCAGCGAGCCGTACGTCGTCGTGCTCGTTCGTCTGGACGAGGGGCCGCAGTTGTTGGCCAGTCTCGAGGGCGTGGCCCCAGATGAAGTTGCGATCGGGGCGAGAGTGCGCGCAGTGTTCGAGCGGGTGAACGAGGACCTTGGGCTGGTCCGATTCAGGCTGGCGGCGTCGTGACCACGTACGGGGTCTCGGTGCTCGGCGCGGACTTGGCCACCCTTGTCGAGACCGCCGAGGCTACCGACCTCGCCGGCTTCGACGCCGCCTGGGCCTCGGAGTTCTACTCGCGCTCCGGCTCGATCTCGATGGCCGCGATGGCCGCGCGCACAAAGCGCTGCCGCATCGGGTCGTCGATCCTGTATGGCGTCGGGCGCAGCCCGCTCGTGCTCGCCACCGAGGCGCGTGACCTCGACGAGCTTTCAGGCGGGCGCGTCGTACTCGGGCTCGGCAACGGTACACGCCGCATGATGAGCGACTGGCACGGCGTGGAGGACACCTCCGCTCCCGCTCTGCGCATGGAGGAGCTGGTCCCGCTCGTGCGTCGGATCTGGAACCTGCACGAGGGCCCCGTGCGCCATGAGGGGCGCTTCTACCGGATGAATCTCGTCCCAACCGGCGACGTCGCGCCGCCGAAGCGAGCGATCCCGATCATCACCGCGGGCGTGCGTCCGCGGATGTGCGAGGTGGCAGGGCGCGTAGCCGACGGGTTGGCTGGTCATCCGCTGTTCACCACGACTTACGTCGAGGAGGTCGCCCGCCCAGCCGTCGTGCGCGGTGCGGAGCGGGCCGGACGCGATCCCGCCGACATTGAGATCGTCTCGATGGTCATCTGCGCGGTGCACGACGACCCACAGATCGCACGTCGTGAGGCCGCGCAGCAGATCGCGTTCTACTCCTCGGTGAAGACCTACGAGCACGTGCTCGACGTCAGCGGTTTCGCCAGGCAGGCAGCGGCCATCCGCGACGCGTTCGCACGGCGTGACCTGCCGGCCATGTTCGCCGCGGTCACCGACGACATGATCGACGCGATGGCGGTGGCCGGCACCGCCGCCGAGGTCCGAGAAGGGCTGCGCCGCTACGAGGGCGTGCTGGACCACATCGTTCTCTACTCACCCTCGATTGGTCTCGCGCCCGAGCGCATCGCCGAGAACCTCGGCAGCCTCATTCGCGATTGTGCGCCGGCCTTCGCCGGCGGGAAAGGTGACCAGAGTGGCTGACGCATCGCTCATCGGGACGCAACTCGGGAGGACCACGTTTCCCGTCGACCGGTCCAAAGTGCGCGAGTTCGCACTTTCGCTCGGCGACCGCGACCCGATCTACCAGGACGTCGCGGCCGCCCGCGCCGCCGGCTTCGGCGCGATCCCCGCTCCTCCGACCTTCGTCGTCTCCTCGGCTCACTGGCGCGCCGACGACGACATGTTCGGCGCCCTCGGGCTCGACCTGCGACGCGTACTGCACGGTGAGTGCGGCTGGGAGTATTTCGCGCCGGTGTTCGTCGGCGACGAGCTCACCGAGACTCGTCGGGTGTCGAACGTGACCAGCCGCGAGGGGAAGCGCGGCGGCATCATGACAATCGTGACGATCGAGACCGACTTCACCAACCAGCGCGACGAACTCGTCGTGCGCCAGACCGACGTCTTGATCGAAACCGGAGGCTCCACCCAATGACGACATCCCCCGCGCCGGTGGCGTTGGCCATCGGCGACGAGATGCCGACCTCACAGTTCGGCCCGCTGACGCGCTCGCACATCGTTCGCTACGCCGGCTCCGGCGGCGACTTCAACCCGATCCACCACGACGAAGAGTTCGCCCGCGCGGCCGGCATGCCCGGTGTGTTCGGCATGGGACTGCTGCACGGCGGTGTGCTCGCGCAGCGGCTGACCGCCTGGGTGGGGCTGGCCAACATCCGCTCGTTCCGCATCCGGTTCACCGGTCAGGTATGGCCCGGTGACCTGCTCAGCTTCGGCGGCAGGGTCACCGGCGTGCGCGAGGCCGGAGGGCAGCAGGTGGCAGACCTCGAACTCGTGGTCACGCGCCAGACCGGCGAACCCGCGATAAAGGGGAGCGCCGTCGTGCAGGTGACCCGGTGAGCGCGCCAACGAGCGACGTCACCGGCCTCGGGATGACGTTCGGGACCTTCGACGAAGGCCGGGCGTGGGTCGGTCATCGCTCCGAACCGCGGCATGCGTGGTTCCCGATCGACCGCTCGATGGTGTTGTACTACTGCTCGCTCGTCGAGGACGCGAACCCCCGTTACTGGGAGGGTGAGGACTGCCCGCCCGGGCTGCTGATGAGCCTCGGCTTCGCGCCGCAGTGGGTGCCCGGGTACCTAGCGCGTGCCGACATGATGTTCGCGCTCAGCGTCCCGTTGCCGGGCCACCACATCATCAACGCCTCGACGACGACGGAGTTCGAACGCCGGCCCCGGGTAGGCGATCACGTGTCGATCGTGGAGGAGATCGCCTCGATCTCCGAGCCCAAGACGACGCGGGTGGGCACCGGTGTGTTCATCACCACGGTGAGCACCTTCTCCGACCAGCACGGTGAGGTCATCGGCCGCAACACCAACGTGCTCTTCCGATACGACACCGCCGATAGTGAAGGCGCATCATGAACGACTCCACCGAGCGCAGCATGGTCCGCGTCCCCGTGCGGTTCGAGGACATCGCCGTCGGCGACACCCTGACGCCCGTCTCGATCGAGATCAGCTACAAGCGCATCTGCATGAACGCGGCTTCGACATGGGACTGGTTCCCCGGTCACCACGACCCCGACTACGCGCGCAGCCAGGGCCAGCGCACGATCTACCTGTCAACCCTCTTCTTCCATGGCTTCATCGACCGCGGCCTCAACGAATGGGCCGGACCCGACGCGCTCATCCGGCGCCGCAGAATCTCAATGATCCGGTCGATCTATCCGGGCCAGACCGCAACCCTGAGCGGCAAGGTCGTGGCCAAACGCGACGATGGCGGACGGCGCCTCGTCGACCTCGAGTTGCTCGTCTCGAGCGAAGATGGTCCGTGCGTGCCGAGTGAAGCCACCGTTGAGCTGGCCGACCCGTTTGTCGAGGTGCCGGGGTGAGCTGCCACTCACATGCGAGGCGACGGTGAGGGACGGAGGCTCGGTGGCCGAGCAACCGGTTCGCTACGAGGTCGTCGACAGCGTGGCCTGGCTGACGATCAACCGGCCCGAGGCGCGCAACGCGCTGAACAACGCTGTGCGCACGGGGCTTTTCGACGCGGTACGCCGCTTCAATGACGACGACGCGGCGAAGGTGCTCGTCCTCACCGGCGTGGGCGATAAGGCGTTCTGCGCCGGCGGGGACTTGAAGGAGATGGCGCAGAACGCGCTCAAGGTGCCCCCGAAGGACTTCGCTCCGCAGTTCGGCCGCAACATCGATGTCGCGAAGCCGACGATCGCGGCCGTCAACGGTGTCGCGTTCGCCGGGGGCTTCCTGCTCGCGCAGCAGTGCGACCTGGTCGTGGCTGCCGAACACGCGACCTTCGCCGTCAGCGAGGTCAAAGTCGGCCGCGGGTCGCCGTGGGCGGCACCGCTATCGTGGCTGGTGCCCCCACGCGTTGCCATGCAGATCCTGCTGACCGGCGACCCGATCACCGCCGAGCGCGCCCACCAGGTCGGCTTAGTCAATGAGGTGGTGCCGGCCGATCAGTTGCGCGAGCGTACCCGGCAGTTGGCGCTCAGCATCGCCGCGAACGCACCGCTATCGGTGCTTGCGTCCAAGCGCACCGTGTACCTCTCGGCACAGCACCACCTCGCCGCCGCCTACGACCTGGCCGACGAGATATGGGAGCCGGTCTATCTGAGCGACGACGCGCAGGAAGGCCCGACGGCGTTCCGCGAGAAGCGCGCACCACAGTGGAAGGGACGCTGACATGGCGGTGACCATGCAGTCGGTAATCGCCGACATCGAAGCCGAAACGGCCGCGTTGCGCGAACTCATCGCACCGCTGCCCGAAGGTCCGCGCGGCTGGGACGCGCCGACTCCGGCCGTGGGCTGGGCGATCCGCGACCAGATCAGCCATCTGGCGTTCTTCGACGACGTGGCGGTGCGCTCGGCCACCGACCCCGACGGTTTCAGCAGCGACTACCTGCCGATGATGGCCGACGGAAGCATCTCACCCGACGTCATCGCTGAGCGCTACCGTCAAATGCCGGCTGCCGACCTGCTCGCGTGGTTCGACACGTCGCGTGCAGCCCTCGTTGCGGCGTTCGCGGACATTGCCCCGGCGACCCGCCTGCCGTGGTTCGGGCCGACGATGAGCGCGGTCTCGTCGCTGACAGCGCGACTCATGGAGACCTGGGCGCACGGCCAGGACATCGTCGACGCGCTCGGCGCGACCCGCGAGGCCACGGCACGGCTGCGGCACGTGGCCCACATCGGGGTGGGTGCGCGCGCTTTCAGCTACCTGGCCAACGGTCTGGACCTCCCCGCGGACCCGGTACGCGTCGAGCTGACCGCTCCGGACGGCAGCGTCTGGACGTGGGGGCCAGCCGACGCCGCCAACCGCGTGAGCGGGCCGGCGCTGGACTTTTGCCTGTTGGTGACCCAACGCCGCCACCGCGACGACACCGCTTTGGTCGCCGACGGACCGCTGGCCGACCAGTGGCTCGCGATCGCCCAGGCCTTCGCGGGGCCCCCTGGCGGCGGGCGCGTGGCGGGCCAGTTCGCAGGGGGTCAGCGGTGAGCGTCCCGGTCCGCATCGGCAACTGCTCCGGCTTTTACGGCGACCGCATCGCCGCAGCCCGCGAGATGGTCGAGGGCGGACCGATCGACGTCCTGTGCGGTGACTATCTGGCCGAGCTGACCATGCTCATCCTGGCCAAGGCCCAGGCCAAAGACCCGTCCGGCGGGTACGCGCGGACTTTCCTCACCCAAATGGAACAGGTGCTGGGCACCTGTCTCGATCGTGGCATCAAGGTCGTCGCGAACGCGGGCGGGCTGAATCCCGCCGGCTTGGCCGCCGCGTTGCGCGAGCTGTCCGCACGTCTCGGCCTCACCGCGCGCGTCGCGCACGTCGAGGGCGACGACCTACGTGGCGACCTCCACGCAATCACGCCGCCCGTCGGCGACATCAAACCGGTGTCGGCCAACGCCTACCTCGGCGCCTGGGGCATCACCGAGGCGCTGCATTCGGGCGCCGACGTCGTCGTGACCGGCCGGGTCACCGACGCATCCCTCGTGGTCGGTCCCGCGGCCTGGTGGCACGCCTGGGCACGCGCCGACTGGGATCGGCTCGCGGGTGCGGTCGTCGCCGGGCACGTGATCGAGTGCGGCCCTCAGGCGACGGGCGGCAACTACGCGTTCCTCGACGAGATCACCGACCGCCGCTACCCGGGGTTTCCGATCGCCGAGGTCGCCGAGGACGGCTCTTCGGTGATCACGAAGCATCCCGGCACCGGGGGACTGGTCTCAGTCGGCACGGTCACCGCCCAGCTGCTCTACGAGATCGCTGAACCTGCCTACCTCGGCCCCGACGTCGTCGCCCACTTCGACACCATTCGCCTGGCTCAACAGGGTGAGCACCGTGTCGCGATCAGCGGTACGAAAGGCAGTCCGCCGCCGGACACGTTGAAGGTGGCGCTGAACGAGGTGGGCGGCTTCCGCAACACGATGACCATGGTGCTCACCGGCCTCGACATCGAGGCCAAGGCGGCCTTCGCCGAACAGCAGCTCTTCGACGTTCTCGGCGGACGCGACGCCTTCGACGAAGTCGACGTGCGACTGTTGCGTTTCGACGTCTCCGATGCGCCGACGAACGAGCAAGCCTGCGCGCACCTGCGTGTGACGGTGAAGGACGCCGACCCGCGAAAGGTGGGCCGAGCCTTCTCCGGCGGGGTCATGGAGATCGCCCTGGCTGGTTTCGCCGGCTTCCACACCACCACGCCACCGTCCTCGGAGACCGCGTTCGGCGTCTACCGGCCGGCCTACGTTCCGCGCTCGGCCCTCACGCACGTGCTCGTCGACGCCGACGGCAATCGGCACGTGATCCCTGACCCGCCGACCGGTGCGGTCCCGCCGGCTGGGATCGCCCCGCCCGCGAAGCTGCCGGCGCCATCCGGGCCGACGCGGCTCGCGCCGCTCGGGTCGGTACTCGGTGCGCGGTCCGGAGATAAGGGCGGCAACGCCAACCTCGGACTGTGGGCACGCGACGACCCCGGTTACGCGTGGGCGCGCGAGTACCTGAGCGTCGAGCGGCTGCGCACACTGCTCGGGCCGGAGACGGCGCACCTGCGCATCGAGCGCTTCGAACTGCCGAACCTGCGCGCGCTCAACGTGGTGGTGCACGGCTTGCTCGGTGACGGGGTGGCCTCCTCGACCCGGCCGGACGCGCAGGCCAAGGGGCTCGGGGAGTACGTGCGATCCCGAGTGGTGGACGTTCCCGAATCGCTGCTCGACACACACTAAATCCGGTGCGGGGCGCCGTCTACCTGCTGTGTAACCGCGCGGCTGAACAGCGCCGCAACGGCCGCGGCGGCCAGCATCGCCTCAATCGTCGCGTCGTCCAGCGACGCCGGCATGTACGCGGACGCGTTGAGCAATGACAGCACGGCGGCGACCAGGCCCTGTGCGCGCTCACGGTCCAGATCGCCCCGTGCTCGTACGAGCGCGTCGACCCAGAAGGACTCGTACCTGTGCTGTCGGCGTCGCAGGGCACGGGTCGCCAGCGGCGACAGCGAGCGGTGCTCGCGGGCGTAGACGGCCAACAGGCCGCGTCGTCGCGCGCCGAAGGCCGCGTGTAGGTCGACAAGGGCGTGCAGGACCTCCGTCGGTGTGCCGGCGTTGGTGGCGCGCCGGGCGCCGGCCAGCAGCTCAGTCATGGCGGCGTCGCATAACTCGCGCAGGATCGCGTCCTTGTTCTGAAAGTGCCGGTAGACGGCCGGCCCGCTCACCCCTGCTGCGGCACCGATGTCGTCGATGCCCACGGCGTGAAAGCCTTGCCGCGCGAACAGGTCGGCGGCGGCCTCGAGGAGCAGTTTGCGGCGCAAACCGGCCACTTTCAGGCCTCCTGTCGATTTGTGGTTACGTTGTTCGCCGTCCGATCCGCTGGGCCGGGCTGGGATCCTACCGGCGCTGGGGTTGCCTGCGTCGGCACCCGCCGCACCAAATCAAGGGAGGTGAACGAAACCGCTAGCCCCCGCCGATGCTGTCGCATCCTCTTCTCAGTTCATGATTTAGGGGCCCTGCTTCGAACCCGCGATGTGCAGCGGCACGACTCAGCGCAAAACGACTCCGCCCTCGATGCCCGTGAACTGCGCGCGCAGCTCGGTCTTGAGCAGCTTGCCGGTGGCATTGCGCGGCAGTTCGGCGACGAAGTGCACGTCACGCGGACACTTGAAGTGTGCCAGCCGCTCCCGGCACCACGCTACGATCTCCTCGGCGCTCGGCGCCTGTGTCGCCGGGTCGGCGACCACGACCGCGACGACGCGTTCGCCCCACTTCGCGTCCTTACCGCCGATCACGGCGGCGTCGAACACCGCCGGGTGGCGGAAGAGAACCTGCTCGACCTCGATCGGGTAGACGTTCTCGCCGCCGGAGATGATCATGTCCTTCTTGCGGTCGACGAGGGTGATGAAGCCCTCGGCGTCCATGCGCCCGAGGTCGCCCGTGTGGAACCAGCCCCCGCGTAACGCCTCGGCGCTCGCCTCGGCCTTCATCCAGTAGCCGGTGAACACATTCGGGCCGCGCACGATCAGTTCGCCCACGGTGTCGGTCGCGACGTCGCGGTCGTCGTCGTCGACGATGCGGGCGTCGACATGCATTGCGACGCGGCCGATCGACCCGGCCCGCGTGCTGACGTTCTCGGCGTCGAGGACGGTCACCAAGGGAGCGGTCTCGGTCATGCCGAAGCCCTCGGTGAAGGGCACGCCTCGCTCGCGCATGAAGTCGATGACCGTGAGGGGGACGGGCGACCCGCCGCCCATGGCGAAACGCAGCGCAGACAGGTTGAAGGAGTCGAAGTCGGGCACCTGTGTGAGTGCGGTCCACATGGCCGGCACCATGAACTGGACCGTGACGTGGTGGTCGGCCATCGCCTGTAACGTCGCTCGCGGCTCGAAGGACGGCATGATCACGCTGGTGCCGCCGACGTACAACAGCGGCAGGGTGTGTACTCCCAGCCCGCCGATGTGGAACATCGGCGCCACCGCGACGGTGACGTCCTCGCCCCGCAGGCCGATGTCGGTGCCGAGGACGTTGATCGCGTTCCATAGCAGGTTGTCGTGGGTGAGGATCGCGCCCTTGGGTCGGCCCGTCGTCCCCGACGTGTACATGATGAACGCGGGGTCGCGGCCGTCGACGTCACCGTTGAGCGGTTCGGGCGCGGCGCCCGAGACGACGTCTTCGTAGCCGAGCTCGCCCGGCGCCGGCACCCCACCGGCGCGCACGACATGGCGCACGCGGACTCCGGACTCGGTGACGGCGCTCCTGGCCTGCGCGGCGAACGGCTCGTGGAAGACCAGAACATCGGCGCCTGAGTCGGCCAGGATGTAGCCGATCTCGGGTCCGGCAAGGCGCACGTTGAGCGGAACTGCAAGTGCGCCGATTTTGGCGCAGCCCAGCAGCACCTCGATGAACTCGGTCGAATTGACCAGCAGCATCGCGACCCGATCGCCCTTGCGCACGCCGAGGGCGATGAGTGCGGCGGCGACCTGGTTGGTGCGCCGATCGAGGTCGGCGTAGGTGATGTGCGCGCCGTTGCTGATCAACGCGGTGCGCCCGCCGTTGAGGAAGGCGCGCCGGCTCACCCACTGACCGATGCCGAGTTGCATTCGATTCCCTTTCATTCCGCGGCGACTCAGTAGGACGCGGGCAGTTTCAGGCTGTGCTGCGCCACGAAGTTGAGGATCATTTCGCGGCTGATCGGCGCGGTGCGCATGAGCCGGGCCGGACCCCACAACGTGGCGAGGCCGTACTCGGTGGCCATGCCGTTGCCGCCGTGGGTTTGAATCGCCTGGTCGAGCGCCAGGATGCCCGCCTCGGCTGCGGCATATTTCGCCATGTTCGACGCCTCACCCGACCCCGGATCGCCGGCGTCGTGCAGGGAGGCGGCACGCTGAGTCATCAACCGGGCCAGCTCAACCTGGATCTTGGCGTGGGCGAGCGGGTGCGATACGCCTTGGTGCGAGCCGATCGGCGTTCCCCACACGTGGCGGTTGCGGGCGTAATCGGCGGCTTTATCCAGCGCGTAGCGACCGATGCCGTTGCCGAGCGCCGCCCCCATGATTCGCTCCGGGTTCAGGCCCATGAAGACCTGGCGCAGGCCCTCGTTCTCCGCGCCGATAAGGTTGGCGGCCGGCACGCGGACGTCATCGAAGAATAGAGTGAACTGCTTCTCTGGAGTGACCGCCTGCACCGGGATGAGTGACTTGGTGAGCCCGGGGACATCGGTGGGCACGACGAGCAAGCTGAGTAGTCCGCGACCACTGTCGTTGGTAGACGTTCGGGTGACGACCAGGATCGCTTCGGCTTCGTCGACACCAGAAATGTAGTACTTGGTGCCGTTGATGACCCAGTCGTCGCCGTCGCGTTTCGCGGTCGTGGAGATGTTGTGCGAGTTCGAGCCCGCGTCCGGCTCGGTGATCGCGAATGCCATGATCGTCTCGCCGCTGGCGATGCCCGGCAGCCACTGCTGCTTGAGTTCCTCACTGCCGAATGCCTGGATGATCGTGCCGCAGATGGTCGGCGAGACGACGGTCATCAGCAGCGGGCAGCCCGCCGCGGCGAGCTCCTCACCGACGATCTGCATGTCGTAGATGCCGCCGCCGCCGCCGCCGTACTGCTCGGAAAGGTTCACCCCGAGGAAGCCCTGTTTGCCCACGGCCTGCCACAGCTCGGTGCTCTTCCCGCCGGCCAGCGACTTTTCCAGGTAGTACTCGTGTCCGAAGTCCTTGGCGATCTCGGCGACCGCCTTGCGCAGGTCCTGACGTTCCTCTGTCTCGTGCAATTCCATGACACTCCTCACATCGGTATCGACGCGCCACCGATCGGGAGCGCGCCGGCTTCATTAGAGCTCCGTGGCGTCCGACGCCACTTCACCGCCGTCCACCGCCTCGACCACGGCGAGGACGTCACCGCTCGAGACCTGATGGCCGACCTGGACCGGCAGGGCGCTCAGCACCCCGTCGATCGGGCTCGCGACGGTGTGCTCCATCTTCATCGCCTCCAGGACGACGAGCGTTTGACCGGCTGACACCGTCTCGCCCTCGGCGACCGGTAGTCGGATCACCGAGCCCGGCATCGGCGCGGTGAGCGACCCGGGCGGGTTCAGAGTGCTCGGGTCGACGAAGCGTGGCGCCAGCCGCAGGGCGGAGTAGCCGGCGACCGAGTCGAGGTGGGCAACATCGCCGTCGAGGACGACATCATAAGTGCGGCGCACCCCGTCGACGCGCAGCACCACCCGCTCGCTACTGCCCTCGACAACCTCGACGTCGGCCAACGGCTCGTCGTCGACCTGCAGGCAGGTCCCTGTCGAACCTAACGTGTACCCGACGCGCACTTCGCGCCCGCCCTGGGTCTGCCAGGTTGTGGTCTGCGGCTGCGAAGGGTTGTTGCGCCAGCCGGCGGGCAACGTGGCCTGCAGAGTTGCGACGGCACGCCGCGCGGCCACCCCGGCCACGGTCGCCGCGACGGCGTGCAGGCGCTCGGACTGCGTGTCTGGGAGGGCAGCGCCGAGTTGGGCGACGTCGTGTCGGTCAAGGAACCCAGTGTCGGTGCCCCGCCCGGCGAACTCGTCATGGCGCAGGACGCGAACAAGCAGGTTGCGATTGGTGGTCACGCCGTGAATACGGGCGCCGGCCAGCGCCGCCGAGAGGCTGGCAAGTGCCTCGTCGCGCGTTGGTGCCCACGCGATGACCTTGGCCAGCAGCGAATCGTAGTAATGACTGATGACCGAACCGGCACGAAAACCCGAGTCAACCCGCACGCCGGCAAGCGCCGGGACATCCAAGGTGCGCAGGGTGCCGGTACAGGGCCGGTAGTCATCGGCCGGATCCTCGGCGCACAGCCGGGCCTCGACCGCGTGACCGCGAATTCGCGGGTTGTGCATCTCCTCAGGCAGCGGGCGGCCCATGGCTACGAGCAGCTGGGCACGCACCAGGTCGAGGCCGGTGATCAGCTCGGTAACCGGGTGCTCGACCTGCAGCCGGGTGTTCATCTCTAGGAAGGCGAAGGAGTCGGCTTTGCCATCCTGAGCGGCGTCGTAGACGAACTCGACCGTCCCGGCGCCTACGTAGCCGACGGCGCGCGCGGCGGCGATGGCGGCCTCGCTCATCCGAGCGCGCAACGCGTCGTCGACGACCGGTGACGGCGCCTCCTCGATCACCTTCTGGTGTCGACGCTGCACGGAGCACTCGCGCTCGAACAGAGAGACGACGTTTCCGTGCGTGTCGGCCATGATCTGGATCTCGACGTGGCGTGGGCGCTGGACGTAACGCTCGAGGAAGACGGTGCCGTCGGCGAACGCGGCGGCGGCCTCACGCGAAGCGGAGGTGACCGCTTCGTCGAGCTCGTCCGGCGACGCGACAATGCGCATGCCTCGGCCACCGCCGCCGGCGCTGGCCTTGACCAGCACGGGGTAGCCGACGTCGGCGGCCAGCTTCGCCAGCTGCTCGGCCGATAGCCCCGTCGTGTCGCCACCGGGCAGCACAGGCACCCCCGCGTCGGACATCGTCTTCTTGGCCTGCAGCTTCGAGCCCATCGCGTCGATCGCCCCGGGCGGCGGACCGATGAAGACGAGGTCGGCGGCGGCACAGGCGCGCGCGAACCCGGCGTTTTCCGAAAGGAAGCCGTAGCCGGGGTGTACTGCGTCCGCGCCGGTGAGCGAGGCAGCGGCGATGATCCGGTGGATGTCGAGGTAGGTCTCGGCGGCAGACGAGCCGGGAAGGTGCACGGCCTCGTCGGCGTCGGCGACGTGCCACGCGTCGGCGTCGGCGTCGGAATAGACCGCGACGGTGGCGATCCCGAGATCGCGGCAAGTGCGGAACACCCGCCGCGCGATCTCGCCACGGTTGGCGACCAGGACCTTGCGGATCTTGGGCATCGCCATCACATCCGGAACACGCCGTAGCCACGCTGGCCACGGACCTCGCCGTTGTGGATCACCGACAGGCAGAACCCGAGAACGGTCCGCGTATCGCGGGGATCGATGATCCCGTCGTCGTAAAGTCGGCCGCTGTTGGCCAGTGCGACGGATTCGCGCTCGATCTGTTCCTCGACGGCGGCGCGCATCTGGGCGTCGGCCTGCTCGTCGAAGGGCAGCCCGCGGTCGGCGGCGGACTCGCGCGCCACGATGGACAGCACTCCGGCCAGTTGCGCCGGACCCATCACGGCCGACTTCGAGTTAGGCCAAGCGAATAGGAAACGCGGTGAGTACGATCGCCCGCACATGCCGTAGTTCCCGGCACCGTAGGACGCACCCATGGTGATGGTCACGTGGGGGACCGTGCTGTTTGATACGGCGTTGATCATCTTGGCGCCGTCCTTGATGATGCCGCCCTGTTCGTACTCGGCACCGACCATGAAACCGGTGGTGTTCTGCAGGAAGATGAGGGGGGTGTCGATCTGATTTGCCAGTTGGATGAACTGCGAACCTTTCTCGGCCTCCTCACTGAACAGGATGCCCCGTGCGTTTGCGAGGATGCCGACCGGGAAGCCGTGGATCGAGGCCCAGCCGGTGACGAGTGACGTGCCGTAGAGAGGTTTGAACTCGTCGAAGGCCGAGCCGTCGACCACTCGGGCGATGACGTCGCGGGGGTCGAAGGGCACCTTCGGATCGACCGACGCGATGCCGAGCAGCTGATCGGGGTCGTGCACCGGTGGGTGCGGCGGCGTGGTGGGTCCGGGGCCGTTCTTCCGCCAGTTGAGCCGCGCCATGATGCGACGGCCGATGCGGATCGCATCCTGCTCGTCCTCGGCCATGTAATCGGCCAGCCCCGAGGTGCGGGCGTGCATGTCGGCGCCGCCGAGCGACTCGTCATCGGAGACCTCGCCCGTGGCCATCTTGACCAGCGGCGGACCGCCGAGGAACACCTTGGAACGGTTGCGCACCATCACGACGTAGTCGCACATGCCCGGGACGTACGCACCTCCCGCGGTCGAGTTGCCGAAGACCAGGGCCAGTGTCGGCAGCCCCGCTGCGCTGTGCTGGGTCAAGTCGTGGAACAGCTGTCCGCCGGGCACGAAGATCTCTGCCTGTGTGGGCAGGTCGGCGCCGCCAGATTCGACGATGTTGATGATGGGCAGTCGGTTCTCCCGCGCGATGGCCATGCCGCGGAACACCTTGCGGAAGGTATAAGGGTTCGATGCGCCGCCGCGGACGGTGGGGTCGTGGGCGATGATCATCGACTCGATGCCCTCGACCACGCCGATGCCTACCACCACGCTACCGCCGACGGGGAACTTACTGCCCCAGGCGGCGAAGGGGCATAGTTCGAGGAACGCCGTGTCGGGGTCGAGCATCAGCTCGATGCGCTCGCGGACAAGCAGCTTGCCCCGCTTACGGTGGCGCGCAACGTATTTCGCGCCGCCGCCGCCGTTGACCAGCGCCAGTTGCTCCGCGATGGTGTCGAGTTGCGCGCTCAGTCCTTCGCGGTTCTTGAGATAGCCGGGCGCGGTGTCGTCGACCCGATCGGGCAGGACCTGTACCAAAGTTTTCCTTCCGGGCGAGCATCGACGTCGATCTACTAGGCGCTGATGTTAGCCGCAATTAACATCAGGTGACAACGGCGCAGGCGGGCGTCGGATTTGTTCCGCGCCGTGGTTCCGTCGAATGGCGAGGATCGAAGCGGTGCGTTCGCTGCAGATCGAGCGATCGAAGGAATTGACTGGGGAGGGACGGCACACAGGGCCCGTGCGAGGTCGTATCGAGTTCCTCGTCCGGCGCGCGTGGAGTCTACGGTTCGCGATCTCGGGTGAACACCCGCAGCGATTGTCAGTGTCGCGCCATGCCCTTCAGCCAACCGAGTAGTGCATAACGCCGGTCGGCCAGAATCTATCGGGTCTCCTCGGCTTTGGCCAGCGGCGGAGCGGCCTGATCAGGCGCCTGTCCGAGGGTATACAGGCCGAGAATGCCGAGAAAACCCGCACAGTGCTCGATGAGCATTTCAGTCGAGAGGTTCAGTTGTCCATCTATCCAGCGACGGAGTATCTCGAACAGGCCCCCGACACCGTAGGTAGCGGCGAGATCTGCGACTTGGAGCACATCGCTGGGTATATCGAGGTGCAAGCGGGCCTCTCTGAGCACCAGCTCCGCAAAATCGGTCATCAGATCGCTTCGCAGCTGCCGAAGGAGGGGTTCTGCGCCCGACTCGACAAACAGTATGCGGGCCATGCGGGGATCGTTCTCGATCACCTGAACCAGGGCCTTGATCGGAGCGTAAGCCAGTTCTTGAGGAGCAACCGTGTCGTCCGGAATGGCGCTGGTTATCACCGCTTGGAAGGTAGTGGAGATCTTGGCAAATACCGCACGCAAGAGCGCGTCTCGATCGCGAAACTGTTGGTAGAAGTACCGGCTCGTCACTCCTGATTTCGCACACACGGCGGTCACGGTGCACGCGGTAGCTCCGTGGGTGCCCATGATTGAGACCGCGGCATCAATCAACATCACGCGACGCTGTGCATCGCGTTGAGTTGCGGACAGCCCGCCATAGACACGTGCTGGACTCATGTCCTACAGTCTGGCAGTCTTATCTGACAAGGCATAAAGTCAGATCCAAACTTCGAGGAAGGACCTCAAATGTCGGACGATCAAGCCCCGACCCCGACCCGGGTGCTGCCAAAACCCAGGCGCGTTCGGTTTCCGATGCCGACCTCCACGAAGCGGCAACATTTTGTCGATGGCGACCTGGTGATGAGCCATTTCATCTCGGTGCTTTCTGCGACGTTCCCGGAAGGCGAGGATTTCTTCATCCGCTCGGTCAGGAACTTCCAGAGTTCCATCGACGATCCCCAACTAGAGACAGCGGTCAAGGGTTTCATCGGACAAGAGGCCACACATCGACACCAGCATCGTCTCCTAAACGAGCGACTCCAGGTCATGGGTTATCCGACCGCGCGAATCGACCGTCATGTCGGACGCTTGATCAAGCGATTGGAACGGCGCTTTTCGCCGGAAATGCGGCTGTCCATGACCTCCGCGTTGGAGCACTACACCGCTACGCTGGCAGAAATCATTCTTACCAGCGAAGACGCCCAGAAGCTCATCGGCCAGACAGAGGTTCGACCGATTCTGCTGTGGCATGCCTTCGAGGAGTCGGAGCACAAAGCGGTTGCCTTTGATGTCTATCGGCTGGTGGGAGCAACCGAGCGCACCCGTGTACGGGGCATGCGGATCGCTTCAGTAATTCTGTTCGGCGAGCTCATTCTGCAGACTGCCTTGTCTATGGCCGCTGATAGAGCCTCATATAACCCGGTCACCCTGGTGCGCAGTCTGTACCGCTTTAGTCGCACCCCGATGTTCACCGCCGATGCGCTGCGGCGTTTCCGTTCCTACAATCGCCCGGGTTTCCATCCTGATGATTGGGACAGCGCCGCGGTCCTGGAGCATTGGAGCAAAGAACTGTTCGACCAAGACGGTTCACAGCGAGTTATCGCTTCGTCGGGACCCTGCGTGCCAGGGTGAGTTGAGTCCAGTGGTTCATAGCAAACCGGCCTGATGCAGGGCGAGATACGGATCAACAC